>DFBM01000120.1:15810-18390 GCA_002366645.1 Rhodobacterales bacterium UBA3080
CGCGAGCGGCTTCAAGGGCGCAATGTAACAGGCGTGAGAAATCCGGATGGTCCGGCTGACCCGCTGATAGTGCACCCCGATGTGCGCCGGTCCCTGATGGAACAAAAATCTTTTGTCGAAGGCGCGCGCGCGTTCATTTTGTGGGGCGCAACGCTGCTTGATGCGGGCGAGTTGGCTGAGGACAAAGGCGCCGAAGGGCTGGTTTCGCTGCTAACGCCGGTTATCAAGGGCTTCTTGACCGATAAGGGTTTCGACATGGCCGTACAAGCGCAACAGATTTTCGGCGGTCATGGGTATATTGAAGAAACCGGCGCCTCGCAGTTCGTGCGCGATGCGCGGATCGCAATGATTTATGAAGGGGCAAACGGGGTGCAGGCGCTCGATCTTGTGGGTCGCAAGCTGGCCAGCGACGGCGGCAAGCACGTCATGGCGTTCTTCGAAATCGTGAAATCGTTCATTAAGGAAAACGAAGGCGACGAGGCGTTGAAGGCCGACTTCCTCGACCCGCTCAAAGCAGCCTCCAAAGACATGCAAGCAGCGGCGATGTATTTCATGTCCGAAGGGGCGAAAAACCCGAACGCAGCGCTGGCTGGTTCCAGTGATTTTATGCACCTGTTCGGCCATGTAGCACTGGGTCTGATGTGGGCCCGTATGGCCAAAGCGTCGAACGAAGCATTGACGGCGGGTGCCGGTGACGTGGCGTTTTACGAGACCAAACTTGCCACAGGGCGCTACTATATGGCTAGATCATTGCCTGAAACCGCCCTGAGACTAGCGCGCATAACCACAGGTGCCGAACCGGTGATGGGGCTCGCAGCCGAGGCATTCTGATGGCAAAACGTTTAGCCCTACCTGTTCGGCGGTCTATGAATTTGACCGAACCCGCCTACGAGCGCCTTCGCGCGCTCAACGCGGAATACGGGTTGGGCAACAACTATTTGCTAACGGTTTTGCTGGAAAATCTCGACGAGTTTGCCGACACCGATAAGCTAAGGAGCATTTTCGCGGAGTTCGTCAACGAATATGGAGCCCCTGCCCCCGGGAGTATGGAAAAATGACCTTTCACAATCTCAGATCCGACTGGATGACTGACGAGCACAAGATGCTCGAGGAAATGACCGCCCAGTTTATTGCCGACAAATGGGCACCGAAGTTCGAGAAGTGGCGCAAACAGGGCGAAATGGACAAGGACACATGGTTGGAGGCAGGCGAACTCGGCCTTCTATGTGCCTCCATCCCCGAAGAATACGGCGGCGCCGGCGGTGATTTCGGCCACGAGGCTGTGATCTATATGGAAAGCGGACGTGCAAATCTGGCAAGCTGGGGGAACGGAATTCATTCCGGCATCGTTGCACATTATATTCTGGAATACGGCACCGAGGACCAGAAAAAACGCTGGTTGCCCAAGATGGCATCGGGCGAGTTGGTAGCGGCGTTAGCAATGACCGAACCCTCCGCTGGCTCGGATGTGCAAAGCATCAAAACGCGGGCGATCAAGGACGGCAATGTTTACAAGATGAGCGGTTCAAAAACGTTCATCACCAATGGCCAGCACGCTGATTTGATTTTGGTCGCCTGTAAAACCGACCCTAATGAAAAGGCCAAAGGCGTTTCCTTGATAATGCTGGAAACAGCAGAGGCGGAAGGTTTTACGCGTGGTCGCAATCTGGATAAAATCGGGCTCAAAGCCGCGGATACGTCAGAATTGTTCTTTGACAACGTCGAAATCCCGCCGGAGAACCTGTTGGGCAGCGAAGAGGGCCAAGGCTTTTACCAAATGATGCAGCAGTTGCCACAAGAACGCCTGATCATCGGCTGTGGTGCTGTCGGGGCGATGGAAGGCGGCGTTAGTCTGACTATCGACTATTGCAAAGAGCGCGAGGCCTTTGGCGGGCCGCTCACACAATTCCAGAACACCCGATTCAAGCTGGCCGAAGCCAAGACCAATACCGTGGTAGCGAGAACATTTCTGGACGGTTGTATTACCGCCCATCTGCGCGGGGAGCTTTCAGTCGAGACAGCGGCGATGAGCAAATACTGGCTAACCGATCTGCAGTGTCAGGTGCTGGACGAATGTCTGCAGCTGCACGGCGGCTATGGTTTCATGCAAGAATACGCGATCGCCGAAATGTGGACCGATGCACGGGTGCAGCGTATCTATGGCGGCACCAACGAGATCATGAAAGAATTGATCGCGAGGGAATTATAATGCGAAAAACGAAGCGATTGTGCTATCTGATACCTCGGACCGCCTCCGGCGGGAGTATTTGGGCAAAGAAGAAGCGCGGAGTGCGCCCCCGCAATGGCACGATTAAATGCCAAGCAGGGGCGGCTTCTACTTTGACTAAATGCCAAGCAGGGGCGGCTTCTACTTTGACGGCCATCGGCTCTCCAGCCTGTTCCGCGCCGCTAAAATTGGCATCTTATGGTTAACCAATTATGAAAACCTGCTTCTTCTTTGTAAAAAATACTCAATTCCTGAGCAGATCAAGAAACCTTACGTCGGAGGATTAATACAGTGGCTATGAAGTTATTTTGTTTTGCGCAGTCCGGTAGTGCCTACAAAGCGGCGCTCGCCAT
>DFBM01000101.1 GCA_002366645.1 Rhodobacterales bacterium UBA3080
GGGTGGCTGGTGGTTCTGGGATCCAGTTGAGAACGCGAGCTTTATGCCTTGGTTGATGGCAACTGCGCTGCTGCATTCCGCTATTGTTGTTGAAAAACGTAACGCTTTGAAAAGCTGGACGGTTCTGTTGGCTATTTTGGCGTTTTCCTTCAGCTTGATCGGTACGTTTATCGTGCGTTCCGGTGTTATTACTTCGGTGCACGCTTTTGCTAATGATCCCGAACGCGGGGTGTTCATTCTAGCAATTCTCGCTGTAGCAATTGGCGGAGCGTTAACGCTTTATGCAATGCGGGCAGCGCAATTGCGCTCGACGGCAGTATTCGGTCTGGTCAGTCGCGAGAGCGGTCTGGTGGTGAACAATCTGCTGCTTTCAGTATCGGCGGCAGTGGTGTTCGTCGGGACTATATGGCCTCTAATTGCCGAAATTTTTACCGGTGCGAAGGTTTCTGTGGGTGCTCCATTCTTTGATATCGCGTTTACACCGTTCATGGTTGTTCTGGCGATGATCCTGCCGGTTGCGGCGATGCTACCGTGGAAACGGAGCAACATTAAACGAACTATGCAACCTTTGTGGGGCATTGTGGCACTGTCCGTTGCGCTTGGTGCTTTGGTTTGGAGCCTGCAAACAGGCGGCCGGATGCTGGCGCCTGTCGGGGTGACTTTGGCTGTCTGGGTCGTTCTGGGCGCTTTGGCCGACGTGGCGACACGTGTGAAACTGGGCAAGGCGGCGTTCGGTGAAAGCCTACGTCGTGCCGGCAACCTACCGCGTGCCGACTGGGGCAAGATGTTTGCGCATATGGGCTTTGGCCTGATGATCTTTGGTATCTCGGCGATCACCGCATGGGAAGTCGAAGATATCCGCACCGCCGAGTTTGGCGAGACGTTCACTTTGCAAGCCTATGACATTCGTTTTGACGGTGTTGAAGGCATAGAGGGGCCGAACTATACCGCTGTGCGCGGCGAGTTCACTTTGTTCAAGGACGGCAAGGAAATTGCAACGCTCCATCCAGAGAAGCGTAATTATCCGGTGCAGAGCATGCCGACAACCGAGGCGGCGATTGACCAGAATATTCTACGCGACGTTTACGTAGTGCTTGGCGATCGGCAATCGGACGGGAGCTGGGCGGTTCGATCCTACGTGAAACCTTTCACCAGCTGGATATGGATCGGCGTTCTGGTGCTATCGTTTGGCGGGGTGCTCAGCATTACGGACAGGCGATATCGGGTTGCAGCGGCGGTTCGTAGAGCCCCTGTTGGCGCGGTCGCGGCGGAGTAGATCATGATTAGATTTCTTTTACTTATCCTGATGTTGGCGACACCCTCGTTAGCCGTTGAGCCCGATGAAATTCTCGCCGACCCTGTGTTGGAGGAACGCGCGCGGGATTTGTCCAAAGGTTTGCGTTGTCTGGTTTGCCGGAACGAAAATATTGACGATTCCAACGCGGAATTGGCGCGGGATTTGCGGCTGCTGGTGCGCGAACGTCTGGTTGCTGGCGACACAGATCAGGAAGCCGAAGATTATATCGTTGAGCGTTATGGCGAGTATGTTTTGCTCAAGCCCGTGTTCAGCCTGAGCAACGCAATGTTGTGGTTCGCGGGACCGGCGCTGTTGCTGGTTGGCGGCTGGATTTCGGCCGTCTTTATCCGCCGCCGTAGCAAGGCGGAAACTAGTTCCGACGGCTTAAGTGACGAGGAGCAGGACAAGCTCGACGCGCTTCTAAAGGACTGACGCGACGTTCAGGCTTTCGGGAAACTGCGCATGTAGATAGGCTTGCTCGAAACAGGAGCAAATCTCATGAGCTTTCAGACCGTCCTATATTCCGTTGAAGATGATGTTGCGACACTGACGTTGAACCGGCCTGACGTAATGAACGGGCTGAGCGCAGTCATGCGTGCGGAAATTACCGAGGTTCTGACCCGCGTTGCCGACGAAGCGCGGGTTCTGGTGATAACAGGTGCGGGGCGCGGGTTTTGTTCCGGGCAGGATCTTGGCGACAATGTAAGCGCGGAAGATCTAGATCTGGAGCGCGTGTTGCGCGAAGAATATGAACCGATGTTGCAGGCAATATACAACTGCCCCATCCCGACAATTTCAGCCGTAAACGGTGCGGCAGCAGGGGCTGGTGCTAATCTGGCTTTGGCCGCAGATGTGGTTATCGCAACAAAGTCGGCGTTTTTCATGCAGGCTTTCGCGCGGATCGGACTTATTCCCGATGCCGGCGGCACCTATTGGCTACCGCGGCAAATGGGGTTTGCGAAGGCGATGGGGGTGGCACTTTTTGCTGACCGGATTTCTGCGCAGCAAGCTGATGACTGGGGAATGATCTGGGAATCTGTCGATGATGATGATTTTGAGGCAGTTGTGAGGGCGCGGGCTACACATCTAGCGAAAGGGCCGACACGGTCCTACCACCTGATCAAACAAGCGCTGCGTGGTAGTCTGGACAACTCGCTGTCGTCGCAGTTGGCTGTCGAGGCGAAGTTGCAGGGCGAGGCGGGGAACACCCGTGATTTCCTTGAAGGTGTGACCGCATTCATGGAAAAACGCCCGCCGAACTACGAGGGACGATAACGCCGCTTGACCCGTCGGTTTTACCTGCCATTCTGGGTGAATGACTACGCTTGAACATGTAACGGCTTCGCCGATTCCATATGACCCTGAACGCGGCGCCGAAACGCGAGCGCTGTTTGAGGGATTGCCGTCAAACCTGCTCGACCTGATCGAAGGGGTCGCGGGGTGCAGCCCATATCTTGAACTGATGATGCAACGCGAGGCTGACTGGTTGCGCGACAACGTTTCGGTCGATCTGGATCAGGCGTTTGCCGCGATACTGGAGGATATCTCGGGCGACAATTTTCAGATGTTGTCCGACAACCTCAGGACTGCAAAACGACGCGGCGCATTACTGGCAGGGCTGGCTGATTTGGGCGGTCTTTGGTCGTTGGAACAGGTAACGGGCGCGTTGACCGATTTGGCCGACAAGGCGGTTCAGGTCAGTCTGGTATTTCTGGTTGGCGCGGAAATCGCGCGTGGCAAGCTGCCCGGATGCACACCGGAGGACGCGGCAGATGCGGCGGGTATGGTTGCGCTAGCGATGGGGAAAATGGGCGCGCGCGAGCTGAATTACTCTTCAGACATCGACTTGATTATGCTGTTTGACGAGACCCGTCACGATCCCGAAAACTACGGTGAACTGCGGGCCGGTTTCATCCGGATCACGCAACAAATGGTCAAACTGTTGTCGGCGGTTACAGGCGGCGGTTATGTGTTCCGAACCGATTTGCGGTTACGCCCTGATCCGTCGTCGACCCCCGTATGTATCGCGATGGAGCCAGCGGAGCGATACTACGAGAGCCTCGGTCGGACGTGGGAGCGTGCGGCTTTTATCAAGGCGCGCCCTTGTGCTGGTGCCATTGAAGCGGGCTGGGCATTTCTTGATCGCCTGAAGCCATTCATCTGGCGCAAGTATCTGGATTTTGCGGCTATTCAGGATGCGCACGATATGCGGTTGCGGATACGCGATCATAAGAAGTTACACGGTCCTTTGAACGTTCCGGGTCACGATATGAAACTTGGACTCGGTGGTATCCGCGAGATCGAGTTCTTCACGCAAACGCGCCAGATTATCGGCGGTGGACGTGACGTCGATATTCGCCAGCGCGAGACTTTGCCAGCGTTGAAAGCCTTGGTCGAGAAGGGCTGGGTGGAGCCGGATATGGCGACCTATCTTAATGACGCCTACATTGCACACCGGACAATCGAACATCGCTTGCAGATGCTGGAAGACGCGCAGACCCATAAGATGCCAAAAAGTCTCGAGAAGCGGGAGCGCATGGCAGCATTTTGCGGATCGAGTAATCTTGATGCCTTCGAGGCTGATATCAAGGCGCGGTGTCAGAACGTCCACGATTTGACGGAGAAATTTTTCGCAACCGACGAAGAGGAAGCGAAGCCTGAACGAGTCGATTTCGCGCGACCGGAGTTCGTTGAAAGCATCGTCGAAAAGTGGACAAGCTTGCCAGCGATGCGGTCCGAACGCGCCAGCCATATTTTCGCACGCCTGAAACCGGAAATACTGTCCCGCTTGGCGGATTCCGCCAACCCCGAAGAGGCGCTTATCCAGTTTGATGCGTTCTTGTCAGGCCTGCCCGCCGGCGTGCAACTGTTTTCACTGTTCGAAGCCAATCCACCGTTGCTGGATTTACTGGTTGATATTTGCGCCACTGCGCCGGAGCTGGCACGCTATCTGGGCCGGAATTCGCAGGTGTTTGATGCTGTCGTCGGACAAGGGTTTTTCGAGAGTTTGCCGGATTTGCCATGTTTGCAAGCGGAGTTGGCTGATGAGATCGAGGCGACAGAATTTTACGAAGATGCGCTTGATGCAACCCGTCGTTGGGTGAAGGAAAAGCAATTCCGGATAGGGGTGCATTTGTTGCGTCAGATTTCCAGCGCTGACGAGGCAGCGGTTGCCTACTCCGATGTGGCCGAGTCCTGCCTGACCAATCTGTTCCCCGTCGTCTGCAAAAACTTCAGCCGACGCTACGGACCGCCGCCCGGCAAAGGGGCTGCGGTTATCGGGATGGGGAAACTTGGCTCTAAAGAGATGACCGCGACGTCGGATCTGGATTTGATCGTGGTTTATGATGCGGAGGATGCGGAAAGCTCGACCGGGCCGAAGCAACTGGCGATCACCACCTATTTTGCCCGCCTTACGCAGGCATTGCTGTCAGCCCTGACAGTGCAAACCAGCGAAGGCGCGCTGTATCAGGTCGACATGCGTCTGCGCCCTTCGGGCAAGCAGGGGCCGGTTGCGACGTCGATCAACGCGTTCCGAGAATATCAGATGAATCAGGCGTGGACTTGGGAGCATCTGGCCCTGTCGCGGGCCCGCGTCGTTGCTGGTCGTTCAGATTTGGCGATTGATGTGCGAGAGGCGATGCGGGCGGCGGTTTGTCAGCCGCATGACCGCGCCAAGGTGATTTCCGATGTTCAGGACATGCGCGCCAAACTGGCTGATGCGAAAGGCGACGCAACCGATAATCCGTGGGAGATGAAGTCGGGGTCCGGCTGGCTGATGGACATCGAATTACTGCTACAGACCGGCGCCGTGCTGTACGGCATTATCGAAGTCGAGCGGCCTTTGGATATGCTTCCGAGACTGGTGGACGTTGGATGGTTGACGCAGGCGCAGGCCGATCAAATTGCGGCAGCGCTGAAACTTTATATGGGTATTCAGCAAGTCGCACGGCTGGCCGTCGATGGCCCAATTGATCCGGAGAATTCAGGACAGGGGTTCCTCGATTTGCTGGTTAAAGTAGCGGGTGTCGACGATATTGACGCGCTGGAGGCATTGTTGCGAAGCACAGCAAAAGACATGGCGGAAATTGTTGATCAAACGCTGAAAGTTTGAAAGGGAGAAATGTGATGGCGGAATACGGAAGCTGGCTGGATTTGCCCTCGGCGCAGGTCGCGGAGATGATGGCGCAGGTGGGGTTCGACTTTATTGTTGTCGATCTGGAACATGGCCCTGCCAGCGTTGAGACCGCGCAGTTGCAGTTGATGGCAATCGCTGGAAACGACTGCCGTTCGATTGTGCGAGTTCCGGAAGCGTCCGAGGCTTGGGTTAAACGTGTTCTCGACGCGGGCGCGCAAGGTGTGATGGTACCGAAGGTGGAAACTGCAACGCAAGCGGCAGAGATTGTTTCCTGGGCCTATTATGCCCCAAAAGGTGAACGGGGGGATGCTCGGCGGGTGGTTCGGGCGAGCGGTTGGGGCAGCAAGTCGGAAGCCTACCGCGAGGAATGGAATAACAATGGCTTTGTGTCGGTTCAAATTGAGTCGGTCGCCGGTATGGATAAAATCGAAGAGATTGCCGCCATCGACGGGGTGACGCAGTTGTTCTTCGGGCCGTCGGATTATTCGGCCGACGCTGGGATTTCGATTGAAGGGCCCGAGGCGCTGACTGCAGCGGCCAAGGTGGCAGAAGTCGCGAAGAAGTATGGACTGGATAGTGGCTCGGTTACATTTCCACTTGGGACGCCAGCAGCCTTGACAGAGCTGGGATTTACTCACATATCGGTTGCTGGTGATGTCGCGGCGTTAACGGACAGTCTGGCCGCGAGTCTTAAAGATGCACGAGGGAAGTAGGATGCAAAAAGGTGATTTGGCGTGCGACCCACGCGGCTTGATATTTGAAGCCTACCGGATCGAGGGCATAGAAGAAGTGGCTTGCCGGACGATGTTTCTGGATTGGGCTTTGGGCGTGCCGCCATCCGAGGATCCGGTTGCTCATATCAAAACAATGCTGGACCACTATGGGTCAGACCATCCGGATCATCCGATGACTGCGATACTGAAGTCCGACAGTGATACGATAACGGCCCCGCCAAGTCGCAAGGGCCGCCGTTCACGGTCGCTATCCTAGCAGCGCGTTCAATACCCGCACCCAGCTGCGCGTTCCTTTTTCAAAGCTTCGCAGATCGTATTTTTCGTTCGGGGAGTGGATTTGGTCGTCCTCCAGTCCGAAACCGATCAAGATCGAATCCATTCCGAGAATTTTCTGGAAATATCCTACGATCGGGATTGAGCCCCCCATACCGATGAACATCGCGTCATTTGGCCACTCTGCACTCAGGGCTTCGCGGGCGAGGGTGAATTCGGGGGCATCGACGGAAAGGTTGGTCGCCGCCGCATGGTCCTCGCTGTGGAAGGATACGGAGCAATCGGGCGGCAGGTTCTCGGTGATATACTGACGGAAGGCTTTGCTGATCGCCGCCGGATCTTGTGTACCGACCAGTCGGAAGCTGACCTTGGCGTGTGCCTGTGAGGGTAGGACCGTTTTGAAGCCTTCACCGGTATAGCCGCCGTTAATTCCGTTAATATCGCAAGTGGGGCGGGCCCAAATTTGCTCCAGCGGGGAATAGCCTTGCTCACCAGCTGGAGTATGCAATCCGACGTCACCAAGGAAACCGTCTACGTCAAAGTTTAGCGCCGCCCAGTCAGCGCGGATGTCGTCGGGCACAACCGGCACGCCATCGTAGAAATTAGGGATAGTCACGCGGCCGGTGTCATCATGGAGGCCACCGAGGATACGGGTCAGGACACGGATCGGATTAATCGCAGGGCCACCAAAGCTACCAGAATGAAGATCGCGGTTAGCGGCCGTGATGGTGAAGTCTTCGGCCACCAATCCTCGCAACATAGTGGTGATGGCGGGCGTGTCGTAATCCCATAGGCCGGTGTCACAAACCAGTGCAAAGTCTGCTTTCAATTCTTTGGCATGCTCTGTCAGGAACGGGACAAGCGAAGGCGATGAGCTTTCTTCTTCACCCTCGAAGATAATCGAAATGTTACCCGGAAGTTCGCCTGTAACATTTTTCCATGCGCGACAGGCTTCGATGAAAGTCATCAACTGGCCTTTATCATCCGATGCTCCGCGCGCCCGAATGACTTTACCCTTGGGGGTGTCCTCGATCGCAGGTTCGAACGGTGGACGGTCCCACAGGTCCAGCGGGTCAACCGGCTGTACGTCGTAGTGGCCGTAGAACAGGATGTGCGGACCCTCGCCGCCGGAATGGGCAACCACCATTGGGCGACCGTCCGTGTCGCGCCGCGAGGCTGCGAAGCCGATGTCGTTAAGTTGGGCGACCAGCCAGTCCGCAGCTTTTATACATTCTTCTTCGAAGGCGATGTCGGTTGAAATGCTTTCGAACCGTAATAGTTCGAAAAGGCGTTCAAGCGCTTCCGGTTGGTTTTCGTCGGCTTTGGCGAGGATGTTTTCCAGATTGGACATGATGGCTCCGTTGTTTTCCTAACAGCGGAGAGTGGCACAGTCCGGCGATTGGTCAAGCGGTTTTTTGTATCCAGCCGCCGCCGAGAATGCGTGTGCTGTCGGGCGCGTAGAAAACGCAGGCCTGACCGGGGGACACACCTTCTTCGGCAATATCCAGCTCTACTTCGGCGGTGTTTGGTCCCGTCGGGTAAATCCGCGCGGTTTTGGGAGGGCGTGTTGAGCGCACTTTGACCCGCAACTCCCAGCTTTCCGAGGTGTCCTCGAAAGGGGTGTCGCCAAGCCAGTTGATTTCCGCAATCGGGAACCGATGCAAGGCGAGCGCCTCTTTCGGGCCGACGATTACTTGTTTTGAGTCAGGATCGAGCTTCACAACGTAAAGCGGTTCACGTCCGCCGATGCCAAGCCCGCGTCGCTGGCCGATGGTATAATGAATGACACCTTTGTGGTTGCCCAGAACCTCGCCGTCGATATGAACGATTTCGCCGGGGTCGGCGGCGCCTGGGCGCAGTTTTTCGATCACCGCCGCGTAAGACCCGTTCGGGACAAAGCAAATGTCCTGACTGTCGGGTTTATCGGCGACGGCCAACCCAAACTCGTTGGCGAGCGCACGGGTTTCGTCCTTGGATTTTAGGTGCCCGAGCGGGAAACGCAAATAATCCAACTGCTCCTGTTTTGTAGTGAACAGGAAATAGCTTTGATCGCGGGTATGATCCGCAGCCTGATGCAATTCGGCTTTTTCGCCCTTGAACCGCTGGATGTAATGCCCTGTGGCCATACAGTCAGCGTTCAGGTCTTTAGCGGTTTCCAGCAAGTCACGGAATTTAACTTTTTCGTTGCAACGGATGCAGGGGACGGGGGTTGCTCCGGCCAGATAGGCGTCGGCGAATTCCTCGATCACGCTTTCTTTGAATCGGTTTTCGTAGTCTAGAACGTAATGCGGAAACCCCATTTCCTCGGCCACACGACGGGCGTCGTGGATGTCACGACCAGCACAGCAAGCACCTTTCTTGGCCAAAGCTGCACCGTGGTCGTAAAGCTGAAGAGTGACGCCAACGACATCATAGCCTTCACGGACAAGTTTCGCTGCGACGACCGAGCTGTCCACACCACCCGACATAGCCACTACCACACGGGTTTCGCTTTCGGGTTTGGCAAAGCCAAGACTGTTGATTGGGTGGGACATCTGAACTCCTACGGGATGCGTTGCAATATAGTAAAAGTTTACACACTAACAAGGGGTGGATTTACCTCTGCTTAACGCGGTTCCTGAATGGTGAGACCGGGTTAAAGGAGGGGCGCTATGCTTATCAAGAAAGAGAATGGACCAAAGTTTGTGAAACTGCCGGACGGGTCGGTGCTTTCACGCGGTGATTTACCACCTAGAACTACCAAGCGATGGGTTATCCGGCGCAAAGTTAAGGTCGTGTTGGCTGTGACGGCTGGGTTGCTAACATTGGAGGAGGCTTGCCAAATGTATGGGTTGTCGGAGGAGGAATATGCCTCGTGGGAGGCCGCGTTGTTGCAACATGGTCGCCGCGGATTGCGTGTCACGCACTTAAAGAAGTATCGACAACCTTAGGTAGAAATAATATACAACCTTAAGTTGGTAACTTATGGTTAACCTTTTTACGAAATACTATCGGAGATCGTGTGGGGCGTTACTATAAAAGGATTAAAGTGCATGCGTGTTTTGTTAGTAGAAGATGACCCGACGACTTCCAAAAGTATCGAGATGATGCTTGCCGGTGCAAACCTTAATGTTTACGCGACGGACCTCGGGGAAGAGGGGATCGATCTCGCCAAACTTTATGACTACGACATCATCCTGTTGGATCTGAACCTGCCGGATATGACCGGTCACGAAGTTTTACGCCAACTCCGTGTTGCTAAAATTGAAACACCGATACTTATTTTGTCAGGGATGGATGACACCGAAAGCAAAATTCGTGGTTTCGGGTCGGGTGCTGACGACTATTTAACCAAGCCGTTTCACCGCGAGGAACTGGTGGCGCGAATTCACGCAATTGTACGCCGCTCCAAAGGTCACGCCCAATCGGTCATCGAAACGGGGAAAATCCGTGTTAATCTAGATGCTAAAACCGTCGAAGTGGCGGAGGAGCCGATGCATCTGACCGGAAAAGAATACCAGATGCTGGAGCTATTATCCCTTCGCAAAGGCACAACCCTGACCAAAGAGATGTTCCTCAACCATCTTTATGGCGGCATGGATGAACCCGAGTTGAAAATCATTGATGTTTTCATCTGCAAGCTTCGCAAAAAACTATCCAAAGCGATGGGGGGCGACAACTACATCGAGACGGTGTGGGGACGGGGTTATGTGTTACGTGATCCGGTAGAGCTACCGCTAGAACATAAAATTGCGGTGTAGATCGGACTAGACGTCTGCACGTTTGCAGCCTATCCCTTTTAGTGTTTGAAAGGGGAGCGCTGCCGTGGAAATAGAAGTGGACTTACTGACAAAGGAACAGGCCAAAGCCGAGCTCCAGAGGTTAGTGCCGGCATTGGCAGCCGCTGATATTGCCTATCACCAGAAGGATTCTCCGGAGATTTCGGACGCGGAATATGACGCCCTGAAACGCCGATACCTCGCGATTGAGGCGAGGTTTCCGGATTTAAAGCATGAAGATAGCCCCTCACAAAAAGTAGGTGCGCCGGTTGCGTCGGGCTTTTCGAAAGTAAAACACGCGGTTGCGATGATGTCGCTGGGGAATGCCTTTGATGACGAGGACGTTTTTGAGTTCGACGATCGCATACGAAAATTTCTTAATATTCCGGCAGGTAAATCGCTTTCCTACACAGCCGAGCCAAAGATTGACGGCTTATCTTTGTCGCTTCGTTACGAAAGTGGACGTCTGGTGCAAGCGGCAACACGTGGCGACGGAGAAACCGGTGAAAACGTAACCGAGAATGCGTTAACCGTTCGGGATATCCCGAAAGAAATTTCTGGAGCGCCCGAAGTTCTCGAGGTGCGGGGCGAAGTTTATATGTCCCATGATGATTTTGCACAATTGAACGTGGATCAGCTTGCCAATGAGGACAAATTATTCGCTAATCCACGAAACGCGGCAGCCGGGTCTTTGCGTCAGTTAGACAGCGGTATTACAAAGACGCGAGCTTTACACTTCTTTGCTTATGCGTGGGGTGAGCTTTCTGCCCCGCTGGCGACGACGCAAGCAGCTGCAATTGACCATTTGACCGAGTTCGGGTTTTCGACGAATCCATTGACGAAAACTTGCGTTAATACGGGCGAGTTGCTGGAACATTTCCGTGATATCGAGGCCAAACGCGCGCTGCTCGGCTATGATATCGACGGTGTTGTTTACAAGGTTAACGACCTCGGTTTGCAGGAGCGGCTGGGGTATCGAACTAACACACCTCGATGGGCAATTGCACATAAATTCCCGGCCGAGATGGCTTCGACTGTCATCGAAGACATTGAAATTCAAGTTGGGCGGACCGGCGCGCTTTCACCGGTGGCGAGATTGAAACCAGTGACCGTCGGGGGTGTCGTCGTTTCGAACGCAACATTGCATAATGAAGATTACATCGCGGGACGTGATAGTAACGGCCAGCCAATCCGCGAAGGACGCGATATTCGGATAGGAGACTGGGTGACGGTTTATCGTGCCGGAGACGTGATCCCGAAGGTGAAAGACGTGGATATCTCGCGACGCGCGAAAGATTCCAAGCCGTATGAGTTTCCGAAAAAGTGTCCTGAATGCGGTTCGGACGCCATTCGTGAAGAGGGCGAAGCTGTTTCCAGATGTACTGGCGGGTTGATATGTCCTGCGCAAGCAGTTGAGAAATTGAAACACTTCGTGTCGCGAACTGCCTTTAACATCGAGGGCCTTGGTGCCAAGCAAGTCGAGACCTTCTATGCCGACGGATGGGTTCAGGAGCCAGCCGATATTTTTACACTGCCGGTGAGGTATGGCGATGGCAGTCTACAGCAATTGAAAAACCGTGAGGGTTGGGGGGCAAAATCAGCGGAAAAGCTGTTTAGCGCGATTAAGGAACGACAGAATATCCCCTTGAACCGATTGATTTTCGGACTTGGAATTCGGCATGTCGGTGAAAGTTCGGCGATGACTCTGGCGCGGCATTACGGGAGCTGGCCCAATTTTTCCAGTGCCATGGAGAATGCGCGCGATCATTCGGGGGCGGATTGGGACGCTCTTAATGCCATTGACGGAGTCGGCGCGGTGATGGCTGCAGCACTGGTTGACTACTTTCATCAGGAGCAAACGCGGGCTGCGCTGGATCGTTTGGTGCAACATTTGCGCATTGAAACCGTCCGTCCACCTTCTGTTGAAGGAAGTAAAGTGGTCGGTAAAACGATCGTCTTTACTGGAACCTTGGAGAAGGTGACGCGTGCCGAGGCAAAGGCGAAAGCGGAAAGTCTGGGTGCCAAGGTTTCGGGGTCGGTTTCAGCAAAAACCGATATTGTCGTCGCGGGGCCGGGGGCTGGATCGAAGCGCAAAAAGGCTGAAGAACTGGGTGTCGAAGTTTTGAGTGAGGACGAATGGATTTCGCTTATTGCTTGATCGCGCCTCGATTGTCGCGTGAAATAGCCGGATGACAAGCTCGCGCCCAGAGATTCTGTTTCCGCTGTTTGCTGACCTGACCGTTCTGGATGGGGTCGGCCCGAAATCTGCATTGAATTTTGTAAATATGCAGGTGGAGCGACCTCGGGATTTGTTGTTCACGCTTCCGCATGGCTGTATCGACCGGCGGTTGCGGACTAGTATTAAAGGGTTAACCTTTCCAAATATCGTGACGGTAGAAGTCGAAGTTGGCGCGCACCAGAAGCCGGCTTCGCGCGGGCGGCCGTACCGGATAATGGTGCGCGACGCTGAAATGGACTTTCAGTTGGTGTTTTTCCATGCCCGTGAGGACTGGTTGCGCCGGAACTTACCTACTGGCGAGCGGCGTTTAGTATCCGGAAAGATTGAGGTTTTTGATGGGGTCGCGCAAATGGTCCACCCTGACCATATATTGCGACCAGATGAGCATGCTGATTTGCCGGCATTTGAACCAGTCTACCCGCTGACCGCCGGCATTAGTCAAAAACTGATGTTTAAGGCCGCGCATTCGGCGCTGTCACGGGCGGTGGAGTTGCCGGAGTGGGTGGATCAAAATCTAAAAGCTGAACGAAATTGGCCTGACTGGCGCAATGCTTTGGAGCAGGCACACGCACCTTTGGGTCCGCAGGATACTTCGCCAAGCACGGCGGTTCGTGAGCGGCTGGCGTATGATGAATTGTTTGCGCATCAGGTGACACTCGCGATTGCGAGGGCAAGTGTCAGGCGGTCTAAAGGATTGGAAACGCATGGTGATAGTAGCTTGCAAGAGAAAGTCCTGAACAGCCTACCGTTCAGTCCAACCCGCGCGCAAACACGTTCAATTTCCGAAATACACGCTGATATGGCAAAGCCTGTTCGGATGAACCGTTTGCTTCAGGGGGACGTAGGATCAGGAAAAACGCTGGTGGCTTTGATGGCGATGCTAGCAGCGGTGGAGGCTGGTGGGCAGGCAGCAATGATGGCCCCGACGGAAATTTTGGCACGTCAGCACTTGGCGGGTTTGATGCCGTTGGCGGCGGCAGCAGGCATTCGTTTGGAGCTTTTGACCGGACGCGACAAAGGAGCGGAGCGCGCGGAGAAACTGGCAGCGCTTGCTAACGGTGAAATTAGCATAATGGTTGGGACGCACGCTCTGTTCCAAAAGGATGTGGAATTTCAAAGTCTTCGCCTAGCTGTTATTGACGAGCAGCACCGCTTTGGCGTTCAGCAACGTATGGAGTTGGGGTCCAAGGGTCGGGCGGTTGATATTCTGGTGATGACAGCAACGCCGATCCCGCGATCTTTGGCGCTGGCGCACTACGGTGATATGGACATTTCGGTTCTGGATGAAAAGCCTCCGGGGCGAAAACCTATCGAGACGGTGATGGTTTCCGCAGGGCGTCTGGATCAGGTCGTTGACCGTTTGCGTGCGGCGATCGCGGAAGGAAGGCAGGCCTATTGGGTTTGCCCGTTGGTTGAAGGGTCCGAGTTGGTCGAGATGACGGCCGCCGAGGACAGGTTCAAGCATTTACGCGCCGTTTTGGGCGAAGGTGTTGTCGGACTGGTCCACGGCCAGTTAAAGCCCTCCGAAAAAGATAAGGCGATGGAGGAGTTCATCGCCGGTCGCACCAAAGTTCTGGTTGCCACCACCGTGATTGAAGTCGGGGTCGATGTACCGACAGCCACGATTATTGTGATTGAGCAAGCGGAACATTTCGGATTGGCCCAGTTGCACCAGCTGCGGGGTAGGGTTGGTCGCGGCGATGAGGCCTCCACCTGTCTTTTGCTTTATAGTGGAAAGCTCGGAGAGACGGCGTTGGCGCGCTTGTCGATTATGCGGGAAACTAACGACGGGTTCCGGATCGCCGAGGAGGATCTTCGCCTCCGCGGGGCGGGTGACCTATTAGGAGTGGCACAATCGGGATTGCCGCGCTTCCGGGTCGCCGACTTAGAGGAACAAGCTGACCTGATGAAGATCGCACAGGACGACGCGCGAATGTTCCTGCAAAGTGACCCAACCCTTAGCAGTGAGCGCGGTCAAGCCGTTCGAACGCTTCTTTATTTGATGGAGCAAGACAAGGCGATTCGGTTGTTATCCGTCGGTTGATTCGGGTTTGAGTTTTGCAAAATGCAGAAAGTTCTTAAAATGTTCTTGACAGAATGCGAATAAAAAGAGAACATAATGGCAACACAAGAGAACAACCTGCGAGGATCAATAAAATGGCTGCAATTCTGAAGAACGTTACATCGCTAGCTCCACGAACTTTGCTGGAAGACGCTTTAGGACTCGCTGCAATCAGCGTGATCATCATTGCAGGGTTTTGTTTGCCCGCCCTTACCTAATCGCCTGTGAACTGCGAGAGTTGTCTGGAACCCTGTTTAGCCTCGGACGTTCTGGAATTCTGAACACCTTCAGGCTCGTATTTCGCCTTTACTTCGCCGCGCCCTTTTAGGGTTGCGGCGTTTTTTTTGCGGTTTTCAGGGCTTCAAGACTGGCTTCGATGCATAGCATGATGGAGGCGTGGCGGTTCTTGTACTCACGGGCCGGTAGGAGAACTTCGAATCCGTCGAAGGGAGCGTCTGGCACAGGACCGTCAGTTTTCAGCATCGCTAGAAGTTGATCACGGGCTTTTTCGAGCTCCTCAACGTTTCGACCCAAGATAACTGAGCCGACAACGGAAGAGGCGGCCTGGCCCAATGCACAGGCTTTTACGTCCTGACCAAAAGCGGTGACGATGCCGTCGCGCTGGCAGATATCCACCGTTACGTTCGATCCGCACAAAGGAGAACGTTTTTGCGAAGTTGCGTCTGGCTCCGCAAGTCGATCGGTATGTGGAATTGATGCGGCCAGCGCAAGAATGCGCTTTGAGTAGAGGCTTATCAGGTCAGAATTGCTCAACGTCTATGCCCTTTGCTTTTCCGTTACTGCGAATTAGATAAGGAGGTGAAAGCCGGAAAGAAACCTGAAAGGTCAAGAAATGTCGAAATTTGATGTCACTTCTTTGAAATATGACGCAGCGGGATTAATCCCTGCGATCGCGCAAGATGAATCCGGCGAGGTTTTGATGATGGCGTGGATGAATGCGGAAAGCATCAAAGAAACGTTAAAAACCGGACGGGCCACCTATTGGTCTCGGTCGCGTTCCGAATATTGGCGCAAGGGTGAAACCTCCGGTCATATCCAGGAACTGGTCGAGCTTCGGGTGGATTGTGATCGGGATTGTTTGTTGATGATTGTGCGCCAGACTGGGCCCGCATGTCACACCAACCGCCGTAGCTGTTTTTACACAGCCGTTCGTGATGGTTCCGAGGTCGAGATTTCCTCACCGATGGTTTAGGCCAACCATTTTTCTGATATCCCGAGGGCTTGCCCCATCGGCGCGGTATTTCCGGATCGCCCGCGAGTCATCGCGTTTGGCCAACCGCTTTCCGTTTTCATCGCGGATCAGGCGGTGGTGGTAATATCGAGGCTCCGCCAATCTGAGGAGGTTTTGCAGGACACGGTGAATAGGCGTCGCTTCGAATAGATCCTGACCGCGCGTAATATGAGTTACTTTCTGCGCCGCGTCATCGACAACCACCGATAGGTGGTAGGATGTACCAATATCTTTTCGGGCCAAAACAATGTCGCCAATGCCGGAGATCATTTGTTCGGCTGAAGTCACAATATGACCAGTTTCGGTGTTAGGACCTTCTCCAAGTTCCTCGAACGCGATCGGCTGCGAACCAAGCAGTTCGATCGCCGCCTCCATATTCAATCGAATAGCGGCATGTTCATCTAAAATGTAGCGACTTTTACAGGTGCCCGGATAAACCGGCCCGTCAGGTCCAATCTGAACCCCTTCTTGTGGCGCGCTCAGCGCGTCAGCAATATCGCGTCGTGTGCAATTGCAGCGATACGTAACGCCCAGTTTGTCCAGCTGACGCAATGCCGATTGATAGGCTGACATACGAGTCGATTGCAGCATCACAGGCCGGGGCCAAGCGATTCCAAGCCAGGACAGGTCTTCGAATATTGCGTCGACATATTCCTGTTTCGAACGCGTGCTGTCGATATCTTCCAGGCGCAGCAGGAATTCTCCGCCAACAGCTTGTGATCTGTCCCACGCGGTCAAGGCAGAAAATGCGTGTCCGAGGTGCAGCAAGCCGGTCGGCGAAGGAGCAAAGCGTTCTACGTGAGCCATGCGTTCCAGTCCGCCTTCGCACGATCTGTGTAGGCTTTGTAGCGGGCAGGACGGTTGCGCCGGCCTCCTTTAACGCC
>DFBM01000002.1 GCA_002366645.1 Rhodobacterales bacterium UBA3080
CAGCCGTTCGACGTGGCCGAAGTGTTCACTGGCTCGCCTGGTATTCAGGTTCCGCTGGAAGACACAATCGACTCGTTCAAACGCGTTGTTGCTGGTGAGTTCGATCACCTGCCCGAAGCAGCCTTCTACATGGTTGGCGGCATTCAGGACGTGATCGAAAAAGCCGAGAAACTGGCTGCTGCAGCCGCTTAATCGAAAGGTCCAATTATGGCCGACACGATGACATTTGACCTTGTTTCACCGGAGCGTAAACTCGCTTCGGTCGAAGCAACCAGCGTCAACATTCCGGGTATGGAAGGCGATCTTACTGCCATGCCAAACCACGCTGCGTTTCTAACGACACTGCGCCCTGGCATAGTGTCCGTTAACAACGGCAACGATGTGACAGAATACGTTGTGACCGGCGGCTTTGCCGAGGTTTCAGCCGAAGGCACGACTGTTCTGGCTGAGGAAGCATTACTGAAAAGTGAAGCGACCAAGGAAAAACTGCAGGCTCTTCTAGAGAAGGCCGAGGCTGAACTTGAAAAGGCCGCAGCACATGAAAACGCCGAGGCGGCGCGCCGTGTCGCGGGTCACAAAGAGTTGCTCCTGCGTCACAGCCTTTAAGGTTTAAGACCAAGAAATTGAAATGGCCTCGTCTGTATGACGGGGCTTTTTTTCTTTTCAGGGGAGTGATTGAAGGGTATCTATATCGTATTGGAAATATTTTGCGGTTTTGTTAATTGGTATGAAAAAACTTAATAGCCATAGAATTGGTGTCGACTCGGGCACAGCGCATGTTTTTTCGGACTTTGCCGATAATGGAGAGATGTGGTCCGCCGAAGGAAAACGTTCTAGAAGTGTGAAAATCGCATTTTCGGAGCCTTTTTTAACCCCGCCAACGGTACAAGTCGGATTTGCGATGTGGGATATTTCCAGCACCACAAATTCACGTGTAGATATAAGCGCCGAGGATATCGACGAGACGGGGTTTTCCGTGGTTTTCCGGACATGGGGCGACACAAAGGTCGCGCGCATGCGGGCCAATTGGATGGCTATTGGCGAAGTTGAAAACGACGAAGTCTGGGACGTTTAGTCGGCGGGGTAGAACGCTTCGTAAATCGGCACCAGTGTTTTGTTCTTGAATAGCGATGACACCGACGTTCCGTTCGCGATATTCAACATCGCTTGCGCGAAAATCGGCGCAGTTGGAACAAAGCGGATTTTGGAGGCGGCTTTCACTTCCGCAGTCGCTTGAATGGAATCTGTTACGACCAGAGACTTCAGCGACGACGCCTGAATGCGTTCGACAGCCGGACCGGAAAGAACACCGTGCGTAATATAGGCGTGCACTTCTTTCGCCCCTTTTTCTTTCAACAAATCAGCCGCTTTGCAAAGCGTTCCGGCGGTGTCCACGATGTCGTCAACGATTACGCAAATGCGGTCGGTTACGTCACCAATCACAGTCATCTCGGCAACTTCGCCCGGCGCGCCACGGCGTTTGTCGACAATCGCCAGACCAGCGTCGATGCGTTTGGCCAATTCGCGGGCACGGGCAACTCCGCCTACGTCGGGCGAAACTACGGTGACTTCGTCGAGGTTAGTGAACTGGTGTTTAACATCCAGCGCGAAAACCGGCGCGGCATAGAGGTTGTCTACCGGAATATCGAAGAAACCCTGAATCTGTGTCGCGTGCAAATCAAGCGTTAGAATCCGTTCGATGCCAGCTTCGGTCAACAGGTTCGCGACCAGCTTTGCCGAGATCGGTGTGCGGGCTTTGGTGCGTCGATCCTGACGGGCATATCCGAAATAAGGGATCACGGCGGTGATGCGTTTGGCTGACGAGCGGCGCAGGGCGTCGGTGATGATCAGCAGTTCCATCAGATTGTCGTTTGCAGGGTTCGAAGTGGACTGGATAATAAACATATCCTCGCCGCGGATATTTTCGAAAACTTCGACAAAAATCTCGCCGTCGTTAAAGCGCTCAACCCGCGCTTCGACCAGTTCTACCGGTCGACCCTGATGGATGGTCATGCGTCGAGCGATAGCTTCGGCCAATGGTTTATTGCCATTTCCCGAGATGAGTTTTGGAGGAATCTGGGTGCTCATGTGGTGGGACCTTTCCATGGGCTGCAGGAATCGCTGAATTTGGTTTGTTCGGGGTGTAACAAAAGTGCTCGCGCTTGCAAAGTCTGTAGGGTAGTAAAATGCGAGTTTGTGACACTTTTATTAGGATGTAGGCGTGACGGTAGAATTGGTTAAGGGCCGCAGAATTGGCATTCGTAGCACCGGCACAGGCGCGCCGACATTGCTGGCGCATTGTTCGTTGGCACATTCCGGTGCATGGGGTGGTGTGATGGCTGGTTTGAATGACCGGTTGTGCATGACCGCATTTGATTTGCCCGGTCATGGCGAAAGCGAGTTTGATACAAACATCGATATTCAGGATCAGGCCTGCGAAACTGCGACTGCGATTCTTGAGCGCGCCGATGGCCCCTCCCATTTCATCGGGCATAGTTTCGGGGCCACAGTTGCCCTTCGATGCGCAGTAGAGCGTCCGGATCTGGTCGCTAGTCTAAGCCTGTACGAACCGGTATATTTTTCGCTGCTAGCCAGCGGAAATCCGGCGGCCTATGCCAAAGAACTAGAAGCGTCGGCGGAGTTTAACGCCTACTTATTGGCGAAGGACTGGCCGAAGGCCGCGGATTTGTTTCTGAAAAATTGGGGAGGCGAGGGTGGATTTGCCGCGATGCCCGAGGTTCAGCAGAGGTATGTTTTGAAGACGATTCCTTTGATCCTCGAAAGCAACCACACAATTATCGAGCTTCACGAAGGCGGACTATCCTTGGCCGACGTCGCTCGTGTTGACGTGCCTTGTTTATTGATGGAAGGCGCGCGCTCGCCTGAAGTGATCCACCGCGTGAATGATCTGTTGGAAGATACTCTGCCAAACGTGGAGCGGCAGGTTTTTCAAGCTGCCGCTCATATGGGACCGATAAGTCATCCTTCCGTAGTGGTCGCCGCCATTCGGTCGTTTTTATTCGGCGATGATGCGTAGGAAGTTATCGACGTCTTCGTCGGTGGTTGCCCAGTTGCACACAAGCCGCGCGGTCAGGATTTCATCGTCGTCGCCCTCTAGCATCTGATCGAACGGCCAGAAATAGTAGTGGGCGCCCGCCTTTTGGACCGCACGGTGGCCGGAACGTCTCCAGCCAGCAAAAACGATGTTCGCGTCTGTGGGGTGCAGCAATGTCGCGCCCGGTAGCGCCAGGATACCCTTGGAAAGCTTATCGGCGATCTCGTTCGAGCGTTTGGCCAATTTTAACCACAGATCGTCCGTTAGGTAAGCTTCCATTTGCGCCGAAAGGTAACGGTGCTTGGATATAAGGTGCCCGCCACGTTTGCGGCGGAGTTCGAATTCCCATGCGCGGTCCGGATTGAACAGGATCACTGCTTCGACACCCATCAGGCCGTTCTTGGTGCCACCGAAACTGACAGTTTCGACACCGGCCTTCCACGTCATTTCGGCAGGCGTGCAACCAAGGCGAACCAAGGCGTTTGCAAAACGAGCGCCGTCGAGATGCACAGGAATGTCGTTGGTTTTGGCGGCATCGCAAAGCGCAGTGATTTCCTCGACCGTATAAACCGCACCATTTTCCGTCGCGGTGGTGATCGAAAGCGCGCCTTTCTGGACGTTGTGCACGCCTACTTGACCGGTGTTCGCCACGGCCTGCTGGAAGGACGCCAGATCAATCTTTGCGTCCTTGCCGTCGAGCAATACCAGCTTGGAGCCGCCAGTAAAAAACTCCGGCGCGCCACATTCGTCTTCCTGGATATGGGCGTGACGGTGGCAATAAACCGTCTGCCAAGGTTGAACCATCGACGCGAGCGCGAGTGAATTCGCAGCGGTTCCGGTGGCAACAAGATAGACAGCAGCGTCTGGGGCTTCGAAAACTTCGCGGATACGGTCGCGAACGCGGTCCATGATCGGGTCGGCTCCGTAGGAGCTGGAATAAATTTCGTTTGCGCGTGACATGGCTTCGAAGACTTCTGGCGCTACAGGGCCAGCGTTATCGGATGTGAACCACATTAATTCATTCCTTCTATGGTATGGTCGAGCAGATCATCTTCGTCGACTTCGAATTCGGGGACCGTGCGCCCGCGCATGGAAATGCCGGCTTCGTCAACACTATCGCGGCTTCCGGAGATCAGCGGGTGCCAGTCAAATAAAGGTTTGCCTTCGTCGATCAGCTTGTAGGCGCAGGTTGCTGGCATCCAGTGCAGGATTTCGTCAAGGTTTTCGGGCCGTACGATCACGCAGGTTTTGACGAGTTGTTTGCGCAGTGGATAGTTCCCACAGTTGCAGGTCTCGTCGTCAAACAGCCGGCAGGCGATGTTCGTATAGGCGATCCGGCTTGTTTCTTCGTCTTCCAACTTCAACATGCAGCAACGGCCGCAGCCGTCACAAAGGGCCTCCCATTCGTGCAGGGGAAGTTCGTCCAACGAGAAACGTTTCCAGAATTCGCGGCGCAGGCCGGTTCGATCGATCGGGTCTTTAGGCATCGTGGGATATTGCCTTGAATTTTCGGTAATTGAAAGAGCGTCAGTCGCGACATTCCATAAGAGATTGTGCGATGTCGGATAGCATTTTGGAATAGTATCCGGTTTGACCGACAGCGGCATATCCCAAGGGGTCAACGACAACGTGATTAACGTCTTCGGGCAGGCTCGCGGCGATCCGGCTTGGATGCGTCAGGTCTTCGACGATGCAGGTGTTCGAATCGAGATGTTGGAGCAGTTCACTCATGTTCCGCGCGCCCGAGGCTTGGCCGTCGCTTGCGGTGAAGGCTCCGATTACTTTTAGCCCGAAAGCTGCTTCAAGATATTGTAGGGAATCGTGGGTCACGATCATTTCGATACCCTCTAAAGCGCTAAAGTCGGACTGGAGCGAAATGTTTGTGGCGACAATCTCGGCGCGGCTTTGTTCCAGATTCCTGCGGTAAAGGGCTTCGTTTTCGGGATCCGCGATTTCCAGAACACCCGCAATAACGTCCAGCCAAAGCAGGGCGTTTTCCGGGTCGAGCCACATATGCGGGTCAAAAACCTGATCGTGGTTGTGTTCGTCGTGTGCAGCGCCAAAATCGTTCAACTCGCGCGCTTCAAGGCGGTGGAGGCTTGGCATGTCGCCAAGTGCTACGATCAGTTCGTTTTGCTCGCGCGATTGCAGGGCTTTCTCCAACCACGGCTCCATATGCTGCCCTACATAGAAGATTACGTCGGCATCCCCGATTGCACGCGCTTGCGACGGGCGCATGGCAAAATCATGGGGCGAGATCGCTTCGTACAGCAGCAATTCGGGTGTGCCGACACCTGCCATGATTTCTGAAACGAGACCTTGAACCGGTGCGATACTTGTAACGACACGCGGGACCTCGGCATGTATTGCGGTGGCGCCGAAGGCGAGAAGGAACAGAGATGTAATTAGTTTCATGAAGGCGACTCCTGTAAATGTTGTCGCCTTCTAGTCTATATGTTACATTATAACAATAGGGTTATTTGTCGTGGGTACGCGCAAATGCAACTTTGAAATCGGCTTGTTTCTGGTCGTCTGCGTCGGTCTGGTATTTTTCCTTCCATTCCGAATACGGCATTCCGTGCACGTGGGTGCGGGCTTCTTCTTTCGAAATATCGACACCACGTTCGTTCGCGGCCTCCATGTACCAGCGACTTAGGCAGTTACGGCAAAAGCCGGTCAGGTTCATCATATCGATGTTCTGCACATCCGTGCGGCCTTGCAGGTGCTTGAGGACACTGCGGAAAGCGGCGGCCTCTACTTCAAGACGGGTTTGGTCATCCATTTTCGTTTTCCTTGTTCAGCTCTTCAAGTGCGACCCAAAGGGCAGGCGCGATACGGTCGGCCCATTCGAACTGGCCTTCGGGGGTTTCAATCAGGTCGTTGCGCACTTCGATCAATATATGGGGTAAACCGCGGCGGGTTCCATGGAAGAACATGGTGTCACCTTCAAGCTCGCCGGTATACGGCTCATTATCGCCGACGCAAACATCCGGATCATTGGCAAAGAATTCCATAAACGGTTTGGCCAAGCGACCGTCTTTCGCCCAAAGAACCCCCAGATGCCAAGGACGGGGTTTCCGGTTTTTAAGCTGCGGGGTGAACGAATGGATAGAGACCAGCGCCGGTGTCCGCCCCTCGGCCACCATCATGTCGATCTGGCGATGCAGGGCGGCGTGGTAGGGGCGATAGAACAGATCTAGACGGCGTTCTTTTTCAACGTCATCAGCATAGCGATTACCCGGAATGATGGAGCCGTCATAAAGCTTCATCAAAATAGTCGGGTCATCCTCGCCCCGATTTGGGTCGATCACCAGTCGCGAAAATCGCGAAACGACCGCATGGGCGTCCAGCAATTCGGTCAGATGCTCGGTCACGCCGCGCGCACCAACGTCGTAGGCGATGTGGCGGTTCATATCATGATCCGGCAGTCCCAACGTGCCACCGCTCACCAAATCCGGAACTGCGTTCGAGGCATGGTCGCACACCAGCAACACCGGCGTTTTCCCTTCAGGGTTGAGTATTTCGAATGCGGGATAGTCTGGCATATGTCATATTCCTGTTATCTAAGCCTAGTAGATAAACCTTGTCGCAAGCATGAACCAGATGTTGCGACCATAAAGACAGGAAATTTCCCTGTTTATTACGGACATTTATCGAATAATCCGCTATATCGCACGCAGGCCCGCCCGAACTTGATGAATGAAAGATAAAAAAGATGCGCAGACAAAGAAACGTAAAGATCGTGGCGACACTTGGCCCGGCCTCGGATACCCGTGAAATGATAAGGGATTTGTTCCTTGCCGGTGCTGATGTGTTCCGTTTGAACATGAGCCACGGCGCACACCCCGATATACGCGAACGCCATGCAATGATCCGGAGCATTGAAGAAGAATTGGGCCGACCGGTCGCGATTCTTGCCGATTTACAGGGGCCTAAACTACGTTGCGGCGTATTTTCCAAGGCTTATGAAACACTGGAGGAGGGCGACGGTTTCCGGTTTGACCTCGACCCTAAGGAGGGCGACGCGACACGTGTTTGCCTGCCTCACCCCGAGATTTTTGCAGCACTGAAAGTCGGATCGACTTTGTTGGTTAACGATGGCCGTATCAAGCTCGAAGTAATCGAATGTTCGAACGAGCATGCCGATACTGTCGTCGTCGTTGGTGGCGAAATTTCCAACCGCAAGGGTGTGAATGTTCCCGATGTTGTGTTGCCGTTGGCGGCATTGTCGGAGAAAGACCTAAGCGATCTAGAGTTCGTTTGTGATCTCGGCGTCGACTGGTTGGCGCTGTCCTTCGTTCAGCGGGCCGAAGATATCCATGAGGCACGTTTGTTGGTTAATGGCCGCGCATCAATTGTGGCGAAGATCGAAAAACCGGCGGCTGTTGATGCTTTTGACGAGATTTTGGAAGTTTCCGATGGCATCATGGTCGCACGCGGCGATCTGGGGGTTGAGCTTCCGGTGCAGGATTTGCCACCTATCCAGAAACGTTTGGTTCGCGGATGTCGCGCTGTAGGTAAGCCGGTGATTGTCGCGACCCAGATGATGGAAAGCATGATTTCCTCTCCTGTACCGACACGCGCCGAGGTTTCGGATGTGGCACAGGCGATTTATGAAGGCGCCGATGCCGTTATGCTATCGGCAGAATCAGCAGCCGGCGATTTCCCGATCGAAGCTGTGACCACGATGAACAACGTTGCTGAAAGCGTTGAAAAAGATCTCATCTATCGTCAGGTAATTGAATCATCGCGCACCCCCTCGCGCGGCCGGATTTCGGATGCGATTACGGTGGCCGCACGGCAGGTCGCCGAAACCGCAAATGTGAAGGTGATTTGCTGTTTTACACACTCCGGTACCACCGCTGAACTTATGTCTCGTGAAAGACCGAGGGTTACCATTATCGCCTTGACTCCAAAGGTGAAAACCGCGCGTAGGCTGGCTTTGACCTGGGGCCTGCACTGTTCCGTGACCAAGGAAGTCGAGCGTTTTAAGATGGCGGTTGTCGCCGCCGCAAAAGTCGCCCGAGAGGATGGGTTTGCGTCCGGCAATGACAAGATTATTGTGACGGCCGGTGTTCCGTTCAACGTACCCGGAACCACCAATATTTTGCGCGTCGCACCGGTTCTCGAAAAGTTGATATACGAAGGCGAACCTGAGTGATAACATAGCCCTCGCATTTTAAAGGGGGCTTGAAATGTCACAATACGAGTTATTTTTACTCGGCGGGAGCAGTATGATCGTTCTCGCCGTACTTTTGTTCTTTACGGCGGCAACGCAAGATCAACCGATTCAGAAAAGTCTGGCGATTTTCTTGCTAGGTGGTGTGCTGTTGTATTTTGCTGATATCAATTCTTCGCACGGACTTGTACCGGGCGATATTCCGGGCGTCTTTATTAAGTTCGTGCAGACTATGTTCGAATAGACGAATTATCGGGTTTTCCACTTGCGTTATGAATTGCGAATCCGTACAACGCCACCTTCACTGGTGCTTCCGGCCTAAGGGTATGCCGAGGAGCACTTACTACCACGCCTTAATAAGGAGATGGAAATGCCCAAGATGAAGACTAAGTCAGGCGCCAAAAAGCGCTTCAAGGTTACGGCCTCGGGTCGTATCAAAGCTGGTCAGGCAGGCAAACGCCACGGCATGATCAAGCGTTCAAACAAATTCCTTCGTAATGCTCGCGGCACAACAGTGCTTTGCAAAGCAGACGAAGGTATCGTCAAAAAATACATGCCGTACGCGCGCTAAGGGAGTCTGATCTATGAGAGTTACATCCGGTCCTACGACCCACGCCCGTCACCGCAAAGTAGTTAAAGCCGCTAAAGGCCACTACGGCGCACGTCACCGCAATTTCCGTACTGCTACGCAGTCGGTCGACAAGGCAATGCAGTACGCTACACGCGACCGTATGGCTCGCAAGCGCAACTTCCGCGCTTTGTGGATCCAGCGTATCAACGCGGCTGTTCGTTCGGTAGACGAGACATTGACATACTCGCGATTTATCAACGGTCTGAACTTGGCCGGCATCGAGGTTGACCGTAAGGTCCTCGCTGATCTGGCCGTTCACGAGCCGGAAGCATTTGGTGCAATCGTCGCACAGGCCAAAGCCGCACTTTAAAGTCGGTTATAGGTTAAACAAAAGCCCCGGTGGAAACATCGGGGCTTTTTGCATTTGGGGGTGTGAAAGCTTGCAATTTTGCCGCCCGCGCCGTAACCAAATCCAAACGAGATTGATCGAGGGTCACATGGACGGAATTCAGGAACTCAAGGCCAAATATCTGGCTGAAATCGCGGACGCCAGCGATGAAAACACAATCGAGACCGTGCGCGTTACCGCCGTTGGTAAAAAGGGCGAAGTGTCCTTGAAGATGCGGGAACTCGGCAAGATGACGCCCGAGGAACGGCAGGTCGCTGGCCCCGCGCTGAACGCGTTGAAGGACGAGATCAACTCCGCGATTTCTGCGCGCAAGGCGTCGTTGGCCGATGCGGCGCTCGAAGAGCGTCTGCGGTCTGAGTGGCTCGATGTCACGCAGCCCGCACGCCCCACCCAAACTGGCACGATCCACCCGATCAGCCAAGTGACCGAGGAGATCATCGCGATTTTCGCAGACCTCGGCTATTCCGTCGCCGAGGGCCCGCAGATTGAAAACGATTT
>DFBM01000038.1:0-338 GCA_002366645.1 Rhodobacterales bacterium UBA3080
GAAAAAATCGTTAGCTTCTCGGTTGATCCGGCGTCCGGTCTTTCGGCCTTCCACGGCCGCCGCGTTGCCTTCACGCTGGGCCTTGAAGGTAAGCAAGTCAAACAATGCGTTCAGATGATCAGCAACCTCTACCGCATGTTCATCGAAAAAGACATGGAGATGCTGGAGATTAACCCGCTGATCGTAACCACTGACGGCGACCTGAAATGCCTTGATGCAAAGATGAGCTTCGACGGCAACGCCCTTTACCGTCACGCCGACATCGTCGCCCTTCGCGACGAAACCGAAGAAGACGCGAAAGAGTTGGAAGCCTCCAAGTACGACCTCAACTACATCAC
>DFBM01000038.1:431-7105 GCA_002366645.1 Rhodobacterales bacterium UBA3080
GGCGGTGCTACCAAAGAAAAGGTTACCGAAGCGTTCAAGATCATTACTTCTGACCCGAACGTCAAAGGCATCCTCGTGAACATCTTCGGCGGCATCATGCGTTGCGATGTGATCGCCGAGGGCGTGGTTGCTGCGGTTGCCGAAGTTGGCCTTAAGGTTCCGCTCGTCGTGCGCCTTGAGGGTACAAACGTCGAAAAAGGTAAAGAGATTATCAACAACAGCGGCCTCGGGGTTATTGCTGCGGATGATCTGGGCGATGCTGCCAAGAAAATTGTTGCAGCAGTGAAGGGAGTTTGATCCATGGCCGTTCTAGTTAACGAAAACACCAAAGTAATCTGTCAGGGTCTTACCGGCTCGCAGGGGACTTTCCACTCCGAGCAAGCGATTGCATATGGCACCAAAATGGTCGGCGGCGTGACGCCGGGTAAAGGTGGGCAAAGCCATATCGGCCTGCCGATCTTTAACACCGTCCACGAAGCCCGTCATGTGACTGGTGCCGATGCGACGGCGATCTATGTGCCGCCCCCGTTTGCCGCCGATGCCATTCTTGAGGCAATCGACGCCGAACTGGAATTGATCGTTGCCATCACCGAAGGCATTCCAGTGCTGGACATGATGCGTGTGAAACGCGCGCTTGAAGGCTCCAAATCCACCCTGATAGGGCCAAACTGCCCGGGTGTTATCACACCTGACGCATGCAAAATCGGCATTATGCCGGGCCACATCCACAAACGTGGTTCCGTGGGCGTTGTTTCGCGCTCCGGCACGCTGACATACGAAGCCGTGAAGCAGACCACCGACGCGGGCCTCGGCCAGTCGACCTGCATCGGCATCGGCGGCGATCCGATCAAAGGCATGGAGCACATCGACGCGCTCGAACTGTTCCTATCGGACCCTGAAACCCAGTCGATCATCATGATCGGCGAGATCGGTGGCTCGGCTGAAGAAGACGCCGCGCAGTTCATCAAAGACGAAGCCAAACGCGGTCGCTCCAAGCCAATCGCCGGTTTCATCGCTGGCCGCACAGCCCCTCCGGGCCGTCGCATGGGCCACGCCGGTGCGATCGTTGCAGGCGGCAAAGGTGGCGCCGAAGACAAAATCGAAGCTATGAAATCCGCCGGTTTCGTAGTCGCCGAAAGCCCTGCCCATCTGGGTGAGGCTGTACTGAAAGCGATTGGGTAACGATGTTAGCGGACAAAATAAATTTCAACCAAACACTAAACTGCCCTATGAAAGAGGTAAGAAACACCAATCCCGAAAGGGGTTGGATTCTAGCGCTTTTGAATGGAACGCATTATTTGCGCCCCCAAATTTTGCTACGCGCAGGAGTCTTGCTTATCGCTTTTTTTGGCCCCTTGTCCGCCAGTGCAGGCAGTTTGGATGAAAATACGTGGGACATTTGTGCAAACGCCTCTTCGATAGATGTCACTCTCAATGACGCATTTATTAACATCGGTTGGATTCCGGTTTCGAATGATACTAGAACTACATTCTCGAAACTTTTTGCCCACGGGTTTCTAGCTACATCGAGCGGCGGACCGGATGATAAAATCGATTGGTTGGAGGCGTCGCGCGAAGCAAACAAAATAGGTGAAAAAATTTCTATCTCGCCATTGGTGGGTTCAAACGGGCTAATTTATGTAGACGCCCAGAACGCCACTTCAGTTCTTTCAGTTTTCGCTCGGACCGATATCGGTCCAAATGCAATCCACTGCATTTATGCTGGACCTGCGGGAAATGAGATAAAGTCGTCAATTGAATCTTTAGCTCAAATGGATGAAATGACCGGCGCTGTTCACCCCAACCAACACATCAGGAAATGGGTCAGCCGATTCTCTAGCAAACACGAAAACGATCCAACAAAAACTGTATCGGTAGAAGTGCTGTATGGCCAATATCAACCTGGATCGACTTTTTTCGGGCAACCAGTTCGGGTTGAAATTGGGTTCTCACTCTTAAGAAATATTATTGACTGACCCTTTGAGGTTTGATGCCACGATGTATCTGGAGAATATAAATGACAGATCAATCCACCAACGAACAATTTCACAACGAGTCCTTTTTGCAAGGGCACAACGCCGAATACGTCGAGCAGCTGCAAGCGCGGTTTGCCGATGATCCGAATTCGGTCGACGAAAGCTGGCAACGGTTCTTCCGCGCATTAGGCGAAGAACCAAACGCCGCACGCGCCGAAGCTGCGGGGCCAAGCTGGGCACGCACCGATTGGCCACCTACCCCACATGACGACCTGACCGCCGCGCTTGATGGCCAGTGGGCGACCGAACCGGCGAAAATTGCCAAGAAAATCCAGACCAAAGCGGCAGAAGTCGGTGCGTCGATCTCCGAAGCGCAGGTCAAACAGGCCGTGCTGGATTCGATCCGCGCCCTGATGTTGATCCGGATTTACCGTATCCGCGGCCACCTTGCCGCCGACCTCGACCCGTTGGCATTAACGCCACCCGCGCCGATGCCGGAACTCGAAGCCGCAACCTACGGCTTCACCGAAGCCGACATGGACCGCCCGATCTTTATCGACAACGTACTGGGCCTTGAAACCGCCACGATGCGCGAAATCGTCGAGCTGATGAAACGCACCTATTGCGGCACCTTTGCGTTGCAATACATGCACATCTCCAACGCCGAAGAAGCTGGCTGGCTGAAAGAACGCATCGAAGGCTTTGGCAAGGAAATCAACTTCACCAAAGAAGGTCGCAAGGCCATCCTCAACAAACTGGTGGAAGCTGAAGGTTTCGAGAAATACCTGCACGTCAAATACATGGGCACCAAGCGTTTCGGTCTGGACGGTGGCGAGGCTCTGATCCCCGCCCTCGAACAAATCGTAAAACGGGGCGGCCAGTTGGGCGTCAAGGAAATCGTGCTCGGCATGCCTCACCGTGGCCGTCTTTCGGTGCTCGCCAACTTCATGGGTAAACCCTACCGCGCGATTTTCCACGAATTTCAGGGCGGCAGTTACAAACCGGATACCGTTGAGGGTTCTGGTGACGTAAAGTACCACCTTGGTGCTTCCTCGGACCGCGAATTCGACGGCAACAACGTCCACCTGTCGCTAACGGCAAACCCCAGCCACCTCGAAGCGGTAAATCCGGTTGTTTTGGGCAAGGTTCGCGCCAAACAATCGCAGCATAATGACGAAGAGCGCACCGCCGTTCTTCCGCTCCTCTTGCACGGTGACGCGGCTTTTGCTGGTCAAGGGATTATCGCCGAAGGCTTCGGTCTGTCAGGGCTAAAGGGCCATCGCACAGGCGGAACGGTTCATATCGTTGTGAACAACCAGATCGGCTTCACGACCTCGCCGCATAACTCGCGGTCCTCTCCGTACCCAACCGACATCGCAATGATGGTTGAAGCGCCGATTTTCCACGTGAACGGCGACGATCCCGAAGCTGTCGTGCACGCAGCGAAAGTCGCGACCGAATTCCGTCAGAAGTTCCACAAAGACGTGGTTCTGGACATATTCTGCTATCGTCGTTTCGGCCACAACGAGGGCGACGAGCCCATGTTTACGCAGCCGCAAATGTATCGCGCGATCAAAAAGCAGAAAACAACGCTTCAGCTTTACACTGACCGGTTGATCCGCGACGGCTTGATCCCCGAAGGGGAAATCGAGGACGTGAAAACCGCGTTCCAGGCACATCTGAATGAAGAATTCGAGATCGGCAAGAACTACAAACCGAACAAAGCCGATTGGCTGGACGGCCGCTGGTCACACCTCGACAAAAAGAATGAAGAGAAGTTTGAGCGTGGTAAGACATCTTCCACAAAGGCTCGCCTCAAAGAGGTTGGCGACGCTCTGACCCGCCTGCCGGAGGACTACAATCCGCATAAAACTGTTGTGCGGATGCTGGGCTCCAAGAAAAAAACCCTCGACGAAGGTCAGGGAATTGACTGGGCCACGGCCGAGGCTTTGGCCTTCGGCACCCTGATGTTGGAGGGATATTCCGTGCGCCTGTCCGGTCAGGATAGTACGCGCGGCACGTTCAGCCATCGTCACTCCGGCATCATCGATCAGAAAACCGAAGAACGTTATCTTCCGCTGAACCACATCAAAGAAGGTCAGGCGAGCTACGAAGTCATCGACTCCATGCTCTCGGAATATGCGGTGCTCGGCTATGAATACGGCTACTCGCTGGCGGAACCGAACGCACTGACCCTTTGGGAAGCCCAGTTCGGTGATTTTGCCAACGGCGCGCAGATCATGATCGACCAGTTCATCAGTTCGGGCGAGCGCAAATGGCTGCGTATGTCCGGCTTGGTCATGCTGCTACCGCACGGCTATGAAGGACAGGGACCGGAGCACTCCTCCGCACGCCTCGAACGCTTCCTTCAGCTTTCGGCCGAAGACAACTGGATCGTTGCAAACTGCACTACACCGGCGAACTACTTCCACATCCTGCGTCGCCAGTTGCACCGGACCTACCGCAAGCCGCTGATTATTATGACGCCGAAATCGCTGCTCCGTCACAAAGGCGCTGTTTCGACGATGAAAGAACTGCAAACCGGTTCCAGCTTCCACCGCGTTCTCTGGGATAGCGCCCAGTCGGGTCAGTCCGAAACGACGCTTAAACCCGACGCTGACATCAAACGTGTGGTTTTGTGTTCGGGCAAGGTCTATTACGACTTGCTGGCCGAACGCGACGCACGCGGCATCGAAGATATCTATCTGATGCGGCTGGAACAATTCTATCCGTTCCCGGCTATGTCGCTAACATCCGAACTTCAGCGCTTCCCGAATGCCGACGTCGTCTGGTGTCAGGAAGAGCCGAAAAACCAGGGTGGCTGGACCTTCGTAGAACCCAACATTGAATGGGTTTTGGGCCGCATCGGCGCCAAAGCCAAACGGCCAGTCTACGTCGGTCGCGCATCTTCTGCGTCGGTGGCAACGGGCCTTGGATCAACACATAAAGCACAACAAACGGCGCTCGTTAACGACGCGCTGACACTGTAAAGGAATTGAACCCATGACGGAAATTCGCGTCCCAACCCTAGGTGAAAGCGTCACCGAAGCCACCGTGGCAACATGGTTCAAAAAGCCCGGCGATGCCGTGGCCGTTGACGAAATGTTGTGCGAACTTGAAACCGACAAGGTAACGGTCGAGGTTCCCTCGCCTGCCGCTGGTGTCCTAAGTGAAATCGTAGCTCGGGAAGGCGAAACCGTTGGCGTCGACGCCCTGCTCGCCAACATCGAGGAAGGCGCGACCGCTGCGGCCGCACCTGCCAAGGCTGAAGCACCAGCCGCCCAACCTGCAGCCACCGCAGCTGCTCCGGCTTCTGGCAAAGACGTCGAAGACGCCCCTTCCGCCAAGAAACTGATGGCAGAAAAAGGCCTGACGTCCGATCAGGTTACCGGCTCGGGCCGCGATGGCCGCGTCATGAAAGAAGACGTCCTCAAAGCTGCAACGCCGGCAGCTCCACCTGCTCCGGCACCTGCGGCACCACGCGCACCGGTTTCCGCCGACGATAGTTCCCGCGAAGAACGCGTAAAAATGACCCGCCTTCGCCAAACCATCGCGCGCCGCCTGAAAGAGGCCCAGAACACAGCCGCCATGCTGACCACCTACAACGAGGTCGACATGACCGCGGTGATGTCGCTTCGGAACGAATACAAAGACCTGTTCCTCAAAAAGCACGGCGTGAAACTCGGCTTCATGTCCTTCTTCACCAAGGCATGCTGTCATGCCCTAAAAGAAGTTCCAGAAGTTAACGCCGAAATCGACGGCACCGATGTGGTCTACAAAAACTTTGTCCACATGGGCATCGCCGCAGGAACACCGACGGGCCTAGTGGTTCCGGTTGTCCGCGACGCCGACCAAATGTCCTTCGCCGCGATCGAACAGAAAATTGGCGAGCTCGGTGGCCGCGCCCGCGACGGCAAACTGTCGATGGCCGAAATGCAGGGCGGCACGTTCACCATTTCGAACGGCGGCATCTACGGCTCGCTCATGTCCTCGCCAATCCTGAACCCACCGCAGTCCGGCATTTTGGGCATGCACAAAATTCAGGACCGCCCCGTAGTGGTTAACGGCGAAGTCGTCATCCGCCCGATGATGTATCTGGCACTTTCCTACGACCACCGCGTCGTCGACGGCAAAGGCGCCGTGACCTTCCTCGTGCGGGTCAAAGAAGCGCTCGAAGACCCTCGTCGTTTGTTGATGGATCTATAAACCGCAAGGCGCCCGGCCCCATGCTTCGTTTTGACCATATCGCAATCGGATGCGCGACCCTCAAACAGGGGGCCGCGTATATGGCCGAGCAAACCGGTTTGACGGTACCTGCCGGCGGGGAACACCCGCTGATGGGAACCCACAATCTGGTTATGACTCTCGGCGACGATACGTTTTTCGAAGTAATTGCGATAAACCCGTCTGCGCCCAAGCCTTCGCGCAGCCGTTGGTTTGGGCTCGACGCTACCAGCTTTCCGACGCCTCGACCGCTGTCGTGGATTTTGAACTCCGATGACCTCGATACCGATCTGGAAATCGCAAAGTCCCTCGGCGTCGACCTCGGCGTTCCGACGACACAAACACGTGGCGACATGTCTTGGCGTTTTGCCGTTCGAGACGACGGTGCGATCCCGCTGGACGGTGCGGCACCGATGATGATGGAGTGGCCCAAGTCCCCAACCCATCCAGCCGCGCGCATGCCGGATTTGGGTG
>DFBM01000071.1 GCA_002366645.1 Rhodobacterales bacterium UBA3080
ATTGGTCAGATCCCCGGCATGGTTAAATCTAGCTGGTAAGGAGGTAAGAACATGAACTTGAACGATCCTCTCGGCGATATGCTGACACGTATTCGTAACGCACAATTGCGTGGCAAATCCTCCACTCACACACCAGCTTCCAAGTTGCGTGCATGGGTTCTGGACGTGCTCAAATCCGAAGGCTACATCCGTGGCTATGAATCTGGAAAAGACGCCGACGGCAAACCGCAAATCGTAATCGAGTTGAAATACTACGATGACGAACCGGTGATCCGTGAACTTAAGCGTGTATCGACCCCTGGTCGCCGCGTTTATGTTGGTGTGAAAGACATCCCCACAGTCCGTCAGGGCCTTGGAATTGCGATTGTCTCCACACCAAAAGGTGTCATGTCCGATGCACAAGCTCGTGCCGACAATGTCGGTGGCGAAGTCTTGTGCACAATCTTCTAGGGAGTCTGGTATGTCTCGTATTGGTAAAAAACCGGTCGAGCTTCCTGGCGGCGTTTCGGCGTCCGTCTCGGGCCAGACCATCGAAGTGAAGGGCCCTAAGGGCACTCGTTCGTTCCGTGCTACTGATGATGTAACCATCACAGTGGAAGATAACGTAGTGAGCATCAAACCACGTGGTTCGTCCAAACGGGCGCGCCAACAGTGGGGCATGTCCCGCACACAGGTTGCAAACCTCGTGCAAGGCGTGACCGAAGGTTTCAAGAAAGAACTTGAAATCCGCGGTGTTGGTTACCGTGCAACACTTCAGGGCAAAGTCCTGAAGCTGGCGCTTGGTTACTCGCATGATGTGAACTTTGACATCCCGGAAGGGATCACCATTACCTGTCCGAAACCGACACAGATTATCGTCGAAGGTTTCGATCAACAAACTGTTGGTCAGGTAGCGGCGAACATTCGCGAATGGCGCAAACCCGAGCCTTACAAAGGCAAAGGTATCCGTTACGTTGGCGAATATGTCTTCCAAAAAGCTGGTAAGAAGAAGTAAGGAGCGCACGATATGGCAATTTCTAAAAGAGAATTGTTCCTTAAGCGTCGCATGCGCACCCGGAGCAAACTACGTAAGACGGCTAATGGTCGTCCACGTCTTAGCGTCCACCGTTCTTCCAAGAACATCTCGGTTCAGTTGATCGACGACGTGCAGGGTGTAACCCTCGCATCGGCATCGACTCTCGAGAAAGACTTGGGCTTCGTGGGCAAAAACAACATGGAAGCAGCAGCTAAAGTAGGTTCGACAATTGCCGAACGTGCCAAAAAAGCTGGTGTGGAAGATGTGTATTTCGATCGCGGCGGTTTCCTGTTCCACGGGAAAATCAAAGCACTCGCAGAGGCGGCCCGTTCGGGCGGCCTGAAGTTCTAGGAGAGCGACTATGGCAAGAGAAGATAATCGCCGGGGTAAACGTCGCGATCGCGAAGAAACACCGGAATTCGCTGATCGTCTAGTTGCGATCAACCGTGTGTCCAAAACTGTTAAAGGTGGTAAGCGCTTCGGCTTTGCTGCTTTGGTAGTTGTGGGCGACCAGAAAGGCCGCGTTGGCTTTGGTAAAGGTAAAGCTAAAGAGGTTCCTGAAGCAATTCGGAAGGCCACTGAGCAAGCCAAACGCCAAATGATCCGTGTTCCTCTGCGTGAAGGCCGCACTTTGCACCACGACATGAATGGTCGTCACGGTGCTGGTAAGGTTGTGATGCGTACAGCACCTGCGGGTACTGGTATCATCGCCGGTGGTCCTATGCGTGCGGTGTTCGAAATGGTTGGCATTCAGGACGTTGTTTCGAAGTCGATCGGTTCGCAGAACCCTTACAACATGATCCGCGCAACAATGGATGGTCTCCGCAAGGAATCCAGCCCACGTAATGTTGCACAGCGTCGTGGTAAAAAGGTTTCGGACATTCTGCCTAAATCTGACGCGGCTCCAGCAGTTGAAGAAACTGCCGAAGTTGCAGAAGCATAAGGGAACTGAGCAATGGCTAAAACTATCGTTGTAAAGCAGACCGGCTCGCCGATCCGCCGCCCGAAAGACCAGCTAGCTACGCTAAAAGGTCTGGGTTTGAACAAGATGCACAAAACACGCGAGCTGGAAGACACACCTTCCGTTCGTGGCATGGTTTCCAAGGTCTCGCACATGGTCGAGATCGTTGAGGAAAAAGGCTAAAGCATCGGCGCGCGGGAGACCGCACACCCTACAAATTTTAAACGCCCCGCAAGACATTGCGGGGCGCTTTTTATTGGCGTACAACCGTGCCACAGGAGAACAGTATGACATTTGAACCCTCGCAAGATTTCAACGCGGTGATCGCCGCTATCGACGCTGTTAACGCGCAAGACCCCCGTTCAACCGAGGTCGACGGCCAGTCGCGGCCCTACGAAACCGTTTATGCCGAACGTATGACCGCGACGCTGGACCAAATCTATCCAAACGCCTCCGAGCTACTGCGCATCGCGGCCCGCTCGCAACATATCCGCCGCTGGGACATCCCGCGCGACTCCCACCCGATGGGGCGCGAAGGCTACCAAAAATGGCGCCTGTCCCTGCGCAAAATGCACTCGGAACTCGTTGGCGGCATTATGGCCGAGCATGGGTACTCCGAAGAAGACATTGCGCAAGTTGGTACGTTCCTAAGGAAAGAGCAGCTAAAGAAGCACCCGGATTCCCAAGCGCTGGAAAATGTCGTTGATGTGGTTTTCTTGGGGTACTACTGGGACGATTTTGTCGCCAAATACAGCCACTACGACGACGACAAACTGATCGACATCGTCGGCAAAACGTTACTTAAGATGTCGACCACCGGCCACCAAGCCGCCCTCGCGCTGGACCTCCCCGAAAAAACAACCCGCATCGTACTTGCGGCGGTCGAGCTGAAAAAAGACCAACTAGCGGCCTTGGCGAAAAGGGAAGTAAGTTAGAGCAGGCAAACCCACCCGTTTTGACGAAATGTAGGGTGCACAGCGGACCGCACACCCAGCGGAAATTAAGAACGCCTCGCGGGAAACTTCGGGGCGTTAATTTTTTTCATATACTGGTGCGCCAACTACACCTCTGGCGATAATTGAATCGATAAACTTGCCTAGTGGTAAATCACTTTTCCCGTCCTTTCCGTAAAGGTCGTCGCGAAAATGAGCGCTCTCTGGAAAAATGGTGCCGCAATATATTCCGATGAGTTTCCACTTTCCCTCGTGTTTGGCAATCACGGGAGAACCTGACATGCCTCGTGCGCCCGCACCGTCTAAAAGTGTATAAAACCTAGGTCCAGTACTGCTCGCCACATGCCTTCCTAAGAATACGGGTTCTGGCCCACTTTCATTCGCTGAATATCCGTATGGATACCCAACAATATGGACGGGGTGACACACATCAATCCGGCGAGTGATTTGATCGGTAGGATGAAACCAACCGATCAAGTCGTTTCTAAACTGATTTATGTTAATTCTGATGCAGTCCCAGTTGGGAACAGGAATTTCCCCGTTTTCAGTCCCTTCTTGTGGCTCGCCCTGAAACCAAATTGGTTTGGAACCTTGATCGTAAAGGTCGATGCTTAATTGAGTACTTCCGCCATATGACGTGACGCTTTCATTTTGTTTGGTTTCTATTTGGGTATGAATTTTTAACCTAGTCCTCTTTTCAGGAAGTGTCTTTGGAAGTTTATGTGGATCGCAACCTGTCACAATGTGCCAGCACGTGTAGAGCGATAGGAAGTCCTTTTCGTCGATGATGAATCCTGTCGCCCAACTGACAGTCTTATTTTCCACAAGGACTTCAAGCTTAACCGCCGCATAGATAACTGAAGAAGCCATTGTGTCTGGAAAGAAAGATTTCATCAAATAAGCCTCCGGCCATCTTGGCATTATACTTTAATACCTTGAAAGGAGTCGTAAAGGATTTTTTGGATCGTCCTCGACCCACATGTTTTGCCAAAATATCGAACCCCTCAATCACACTCACCTCATCACGACCCACAAACCGCCACCCCATCGCCCAAAATCTTAACACCCCCACCCACAAAAACGTACATACGCATTGTGTACGGGTTGTGTACGCATTGTGTACCGAAAAATCCGGCCGATTTGCCAAAGGTTAACGTGGTGCGCTTGTCTGCTCGCAACCCCTCTTGATAACCCTCTCCAACCCGTCTATACGCACGCGGTGGACACGAGTCCTCAGAATCAAATCGTAATGCCGTGTTTACCCCTTTAGACGCAATCGGGGGGTAGTTCCGGCCAAAGGAGATAGCGTCATGAAATTGAATCAACTTAGCGATAACCCGGGTGCAACCAAAACCGCCAAGCGCGTTGGCCGTGGACCAGGTTCCGGCAAAGGTAAAATGGGTGGCCGTGGTATCAAGGGTCAGAAATCCCGCTCGGGTGTTGCCATTAACGGTTTTGAAGGCGGTCAGATGCCGTTGTACATGCGTTTGCCAAAACGCGGTTTCAACGTTCCTAACCCCAAGAAACATGCAGTTATCAACCTCGGTATCCTGCAAAAGTTCATCGATGCGAAAAAGATCGACGCCAAGAAAGACATCACCGAGGATGTACTTGTTGAGTCCGGTCTCGTTCGTCGTAAACTGGACGGCATTCGTCTGCTGGCCAAAGGTGAGCTGACCTCGAAGGTTAATCTGACTGTTACTGGTGCTTCGAAATCTGCTGTTGAAGCAGTCGAAAAAGCCGGTGGTTCGGTAACTCTTCCGGCTTAAGGCCAAAAGAGTGGCGTTAAAGTCTTGTGGGCGCGCCCGTCGCGCTCTACATCTAAGACAGTGAAACATTTTCGCGCCGCTGGAGTTCCCTGAATCGGGAGTCGGCGGCGCAGTTTTGGGAGGGCCATCCGAATGGCATCGGCAGCAGAACAAATGGCAGCGAACCTCAGCTGGGGTTCATTTGGTAGAGCCAAAGAACTACAGCAGCGCATCTTGTTCGCGCTTGGTTTATTGCTGGTTTACCGGTTGGGAACATACATCCCCGTTCCGGGTATCGACGCGACACAACTGCGGGAATTCTTTGAATCCACGCGTGGCGGTATCGGTGACATGCTGAACATGTTCACTGGTGGCGCGGTCAGCCGTATGGCGATCTTCTCGCTCGGCATTATGCCCTATATTTCGGCCTCGATTATTATCCAGCTTTTGACTTCGATGGTTCCACAGCTGGAAGCCTTGAAAAAAGAAGGCGAGCAGGGCCGCAAGAAAATCAATCAGTACACGCGCTACGGCACCGTATTTCTGGCGATGTTCCAGTCTTATGCGCTGGCAGCCGGTCTTGAATCGCAAGGTCTTGCGTCCGATCCAGGTATGTTCTTCCGTGCGACCGTCATGATCACGCTGGTTGGCGGCACTATGTTCCTGATGTGGCTGGGCGAGCAAATCACCGCGCGCGGCATCGGCAACGGTATTTCGTTGATTATTTTCGTCGGCATCGTTGCGGAACTTCCACGTGCGTTGGTGCAATTCTTCGAATCCGGCCGTTCCGGCGCGCTTAGCCCCGCTGTGATTATCGGTGTGATGGTAATGGTTGTCGTCGTTATCGCCATCGTGGTGTTTGTCGAGCGCGCCTTGCGTAAGATTCACATCCAGTACCCGAAACGCCAAGTTGGTATGAAAGTTTATGGCGGCGAGAGCAGCCATCTTCCGGTTAAGCTAAACCCGGCTGGTGTGATCCCCGCAATTTTCGCTAGCTCGCTATTGCTGATGCCGACAACTGTCGCGACTTTCTCGGGCGCTGACGGCACCGGTATTGCCGCTACTATCGCCGCATATATGGGCCGCGGACAGCCGCTCTATATGCTGTTCTACGGTGCAATGGTTGTTTTCTTCACGTACTTCTACACCGCAAACGTTGCCTTCAAGACGGAAGATGTTGCTGACAACCTGAAAAAGCAGGGTGGCTTTGTTCCGGGTATTCGTCCGGGCGCCAAAACGGCGCAATATCTGGATTATGTGGTTGTTCGCTTGCTGGTGCTGGGCTCCGCCTATTTGACCGCGATCGTGTTGCTTCCGGAAGTCCTGATCTCGAAAACTGCAATTCCTTTCTACTTCGGCGGCACCTCGCTGTTGATTATTGTGTCCGTTACGATGGATACTATCACACAGGTTCAGTCCCATATGCTGGCGCACCAGTATGAGGGGTTGATCGAGAAGTCGAAGTTGCGCGGTAAAAACCGCTCGAAGGCAAAAGGACGTCGTTAATGAATATCATTCTGCTTGGCCCACCGGGCGCTGGTAAGGGAACACAAGCGCATCGGTTAGTAGCCGAGCGCGGTATGGTTCAACTTTCGACGGGTGACATGTTGCGCGCTGCGCGGACGTCCGGCACCGAAATGGGCAAGCAGGTTGCGGCTGTTATGGATCGCGGAGATCTCGTTACCGACGAAATCGTCATCGGCCTTATTGCCGAGCAACTGGACAGCGACGCCGCCAACAACGGGTTCATCTTTGATGGTTTCCCCCGCACCTTAGGGCAGGCGGATGCTTTGGGCGAACTGCTCGAAAGCAAAGGGCAGACATTGCACGCGGTTGTCGAGATGAAGGTTAACGATGACGCCTTGGTTTCGCGGATCACAGGTCGTTACACATGCGGCGACTGTGGTGCGGTTTACCACGACGAAACCCGTAAGCCGACCGTTGAAGGAATTTGCGATACTTGTGGCGGTTCCGAGTTTAAACGTCGTGCAGATGATAACGAAGAATCCCTTCGCACTCGCCTGATGAATTACTACCGTGATACCTCGCCTCTGATTGGCTATTACTACGCCAAAGGCCAGTTAAAGCGCATTGATGGCTTGGGGGAAATTGATGAAGTTGCAGCGCGCGTAAGCAACGCGCTCGACGCTTAGAAATTAGCCTTGTAGATCGGGGTTGACGGTGCTGCGGATGCGCCTATAATTCGCGAACTTTCCGAGAGGAGAGTCGTTCGGTATTTCGATTCGGAATAACGGATGCTCGGCCCAACTACTGGGCAAAAAGGCCCGCCAGCCTAAACAAGGACGGTGGGCTTTAGTTGTGAAAAAAGGTTCCGGTCCTACGGATCCGCAAACGAGAGAATTGGAGGCCGTTTTTTGGCACGTATTGCAGGGGTCAACATCCCCACACACAAACGGGTAGTAATTGCCCTAACTTACATCCACGGTATCGGCGACACGTCGGCTCAGGCTATCTGCGAAGCAGTTGGCATTGAAGGCCCGCGTCGCGTTAACGAATTGTCCGACGCGGAAGTTCTAGCTGTGCGCGAGCACATCGATGCGAACTATCAGGTTGAGGGTGATCGCCGCCGTGAAGTTCAGATGAACATCAAACGCCTGATGGATCTTGGTTGCTATCGTGGCCTACGTCACCGTCGTGGCCTTCCTGTGCGTGGTCAGCGGACCAGCACCAACGCTCGCACCCGCAAAGGCCCCGCAAGGGCCATTGCCGGTAAGAAGAAATAAGGGAGGGTTGATCTAATGGCACGTGAAAAAACTCGTATGAAGAAAAAAGAACGTAAGAACATCTCGACTGGTGTTGCGCACGTTAACTCTTCTTTCAATAACACAAAAATTCTTATTGCTGACGCACAGGGCAACGCGATTTCGTGGTCCTCCGCTGGTACTATGGGTTTCAAAGGCTCGCGTAAGTCTACACCTTACGCTGCGCAGATGGCTGCTGAAGATGCAGGCAAAAAAGCGCAAGAGCACGGCATGAAAACG
>DFBM01000124.1:0-1258 GCA_002366645.1 Rhodobacterales bacterium UBA3080
AAATCGCTAAATCCACTGCCTTTAACGCCCCCCTAACGGTCGATCAGGCAAGTGTTACAGAGCCGAAATTACAAGCGCAGGCCGCTGCCCTCGAAAATATTTCAGCGGAAACACCGTTGAGAACACCACCTAAACCCGAGCCAACCGAGGCGCCGAAACTGAGGCAAGACGTTGCGCCCACTACGCCAATGGCACCTTTACAGCCGGTAGAAAAAATAACTACCGCGCAAGTGCAAACCGATACCGCAACGGTAGTGGAGGCAGGGGTTGGCATCGAGTTTGATCGACCGCAGGCGCGTCAGGTTTCCGCAATTCCGAACCAGTTGCATGCGATTCCGGTCAAACCACACGCACCACAAGTGGCTTCGCAAATCGTTGCGGCGATTTCAAACGGGGCTGGCGAGACGATTGAATTACGTCTCGACCCACCGGAGCTAGGGCGGGTGCATGTATCGATGTCGCAGGCGGACGGCGGGCTATCAGCGGTGATTACGACCGAGAAAGCCGACATAGGCGAGTTGCTGCGCCGCAACTCAGACCTGCTCGCACGGGAGTTTTCCAAAGCGGGCTTTGAGGGCGCAACTTTGAAATTCGCGCATCAGGAACAGTCCTCGCAAAACCCCGCGCCCGAACGAAAGTTCGGATTGTCGGACGTTATTGACGAAGACGCCGTCGCGTCGCCCGCTGCGCAATCAATTGCAACGCAACTCGGCGGACTTGATATTCGCCTGTGAAAGTGAGGAAACCATGGAAACCACCGGTATTTCCGAGACAACTTCAACCGCTACGTCCGCTTCCACAAAACCTGCCACATCAGGCAGTGGTGATTTTCAAACGTTTCTGACGTTGCTGACTGCTCAAATGCGGAATCAGGACCCGATGAAACCGATGGATTCGACCGAATTCGTCGCCCAGCTCGCGAGCTTTTCTGCGGTTGAGCAACAAATCGAAACGAACACCAAACTGGCCGAGCTAATTGGTATGAATGGCGGCAATCGTTCCGTCACCCTGACGGACTGGATCGGCAAAGAAGTCCGGCGCGAAGGTTCAACTGAATTCACCAATCGGCCAATCGAAGTTGCCGTCACAATTCCCGCTTCCGCCGACGCGGCGCGATTGGTTGTGCGCGATCGAAACGCCAATATTGTCTTTGAAAAAGCACTCGATACATCTGCTAACACCACTTTCTGGAACGGCGAAACCTCAGGAGAGGGTCCAGCCCCGTCCGGCCGATATAGCTTTGATGTCGAAAGCTTTG
>DFBM01000124.1:1402-2544 GCA_002366645.1 Rhodobacterales bacterium UBA3080
ACCACAACTTTTCTCTTCGCCTCGCCGGATCATCTGCTAGCTTAACAAGGTAGAAATTTTGTCGAGGGCGTGATGAAGTATATTTTGGCGATTGATCAGGGCACCACTTCCAGCCGCGCGATCCTGTTTGATAAGCGGATGCAGGTCGCCGCCGTTTCGCAAAAGGAATTCACGCAGCATTATCCGGCATCCGGCTGGGTCGAGCATGACCCCGAAGAAATTTGGACCTCGACGCTGGAAACCTGTCGGGAAGTCTTGAATATTGCAGACGCAGATGCTGGCGACGTCGTATCAATCGGCATTACAAACCAGCGCGAAACAACCATGATCTGGGATCGGGAAACTGGCGAGCCGGTCCACAACGCCATTGTCTGGCAAGACCGCAGAACCGCCGATTTGTGCAAGTCGTTAAGGGCGGGCGGGCATGAGCCTATGGTGACGCAAAAAACAGGTCTTTTACTGGACCCGTATTTCTCTGCGACTAAAATTCGCTGGATTTTGGACAATGTTGCCGGTGTGCGCGAAAGGGCCAATGCTGGCAAATTGCTGTTCGGGACTATCGACAGCTTCTTGCTCTGGCGACTGACCGGATCGAAGGTGCACGCGACCGATGCCACGAACGCCGCGCGGACTATGTTGTATGACATCCGCAACGGTTGCTGGGACGAAGACATTTGCCAATTGCTGGACATCCCGATGAATATGCTGCCGGAGGTTCGCGATTGCGCATCGGATTTCGGGGAGACCGATACGGCTTTGTTCGGCAGGCCGGTGCCGCTTCACGGGATTGCGGGGGATCAGCAGTCGGCCACCATCGGGCAGGCGTGTTTTTCGCCCGGAATGCTGAAATCAACGTATGGCACCGGCTGTTTTGCGTTACTGAACACCGGGGACCAACTTGTGCAATCGAAGAACCGGTTGCTCGGGACCATTGCGTATCAGCTCGGCGGAGAGGTTACATATGCCCTCGAAGGGTCGATTTTTATTGCCGGCGCGGTGGTGCAGTGGCTGCGCGATGGTCTCGGGGTGATTGGTCAGGCCAACGAGACCGAGGCGATGGCGATGGCTGCTGACGAACGCCAAAACATTTATATGGTGCCTGCGTTTACCGGCCTTGGCGCGCCACACTGGGATGCGGAGGC
>DFBM01000124.1:2721-10061 GCA_002366645.1 Rhodobacterales bacterium UBA3080
GGCCTGGTTGGCCGGTATGCATTCAGGGTTTTATCCGGATAAGGCAGGATTTGCGAAGAACTGGCAACTCGACCGCCAGTTTACGCCCGAAATGGCGACCGACGATCGGAACGAAAAGTATCGCGGCTGGAAAGACGCGGTCAGCCGGTGTTTGACCGCGCGCTAAGCAGCAGCGGTTTGCGGACCTCAACCGTTAGCGTCAAAGGTAGTTGGCCGTCGACAAAGGACCAGTTTCGGGTTTCATCGGGCAAGGTAACAAGTTGGCGGAGCAGCCCACTGGAGAGGTCCGGCTTCTGGCTTGTAGTTCTGTGAGCATCGGGAATATCGCAATAAATTGTGGTTAACGGCCCGTTAGCCGAGTTGGTTAGCGTAACACTGCCACCCTCGCGGCACCGGTGAGATGCGGAAATCGCCAAATACCAGATCGCCCGACGCAACTTGATCGGGTCGCCGGTTGTGCTTGCATCAAGCGAAAATCCCGTCGTATCCAACGCCATCTTTCGTTGGTCCAGCATCGCTTGCAGATCATTTAGGCGCAATGGATCGCCCGGCAAAACTTCGCGAACCTTCGACTTCTGAAGGTCGCGCAAGGTGACCAAGGTTGAACCGTCCGGCATCGGCGAAACTTTTGCCAACATATTGCCGCCATCAAGGATTTGCAGTCGCTTTTCCCAAGCTCCATTGCGTTCGACACGCGAGGTATAGGTTTTTAGTTCCGTCCAGAAACCGGTGCTCTCCGGTGCTAGAATCCAGCATTCACTCAGGTCAGATAGATCGAAATTCATAACGGTTTCCGAAATATCCACGCCAAGAATACGCTCGAACGCGTCGTTAGCCATCAATACCGCGCCCGAGGCGTCGATGGCAAAGACCGCGTCCGATATCTGGTCGAGGATGCATTGGTTCAGCTCCGTTTCTTGCCGGTGTCGCCGCTCCACCGTCACTTGCGCCGAGATATCTTCGAACAGCACCGCAACCGCGCCCAATGGATGCGGCTGCAAGGTAACGCGAAAAATACGGCCGTCACTCAGAACCCATTCGGATTCGTGGTTAGTCTGGCTTAGCGAGCTTTGAAACTCGGTGAATTTCCGGCGCCAGTTCAGGAAGTCTTTCATTTCGGGCGTCGTCCGGTTTTCACGCAATTTCGATAGAAAATCGGCGATTTGCGGACGTCTGGCCAGCCAGACCGGATCGAGCCCAAGCAAGTCGCAAAGTGCAGGGTTGAACAGACGCAGCGAGCGATCTGCGTCGAAAATCGCCAGGCCCGCCGACAGATGTGCGAACGTTGTGGACAGTGTTTCGGTCAGCCTTTTTGAAACCGCTCTTTGATCGGCGACCTCGGTTTCAAGCTCAAGAAGTCGGGCGGTGTTCGCGTTATCAATGATCTCACGCCCTTCGTCCGAAATTCCACCCGTCGAAAGGTTCCGAGTATTGGTTGTGTTTTTAACCAATGCGGTTGCCAAAAAGCCGAACAGAAACAACAAGGTAAAAACAAACGGCGACGTATAAATACTGCCATCAGATGTGCCTTGCTGCCAGTCGCTGAAACCTTCGCGAATCAAATCAAATGCGGTCATCGTTCCTCCTTGGTCAGGAGGAGGACGTTACGCCTCGAGTATTAACGAGCATTTAACTCAAACGATAAATAGTGCGGTGATTGCGATGCCGGTTGCCACGCCGGTCAGGCCCCAAAGCCAGCCGGGGGTAGTGTTTTTCCGTGGCTCGGGGTGTTCGTTAAGATTCATTAACGCCGTCTCGGCCAAGGCTGGCAGGCGCGGGCCGAACCGCGACAACACCCGCATCGTTGCGCTAAGATCGCGGACGACGGCACGCGGACCGAGGTGGTCCAGAATGTAGCGTTCGATTATCGGGGCGGATACGTCCCACATGTTCATGTTGGAATCGAAGGTGCGGGTTACGCCTTCGACAACGACCATGGTGCGTTGAAGCAGGATCAGTTCGGTGCGGGTTTGCATACCGAAACGCTCGGTTACGTCGAATAGGTGGCCAAATAGACGGGCCATCGAAACATGCGCCGCGTCTTGGCCGAAAATCGGCTCGCCCACAGCGCGCAGAGCTTGGGCGAAGGCGTCAACGTCTTGGTCGGCGGGCACGTAGCCTGCTTCGAAATGCGCCTCGGCGACGCGGTGGTAGTCGCGTTGCAAGAAACCCATCAGTATTTCGGCGTAGACCTTGCGTGTATAGGTGTCGATCCGCCCCATGATCCCGAAATCGAGTGCGATCAGGTCGCCGTTTGGCCCCCGTTTCAGGTTGCCTTGGTGCATGTCGGCGTGGAAATACCCGTCGCGCAGGGCGTGGCGCAGGAAGGTTTGCAGGATGCGGGCGGCGAATTCGGTGGGGTCTTGGCCGGTTGCGAGCACGGCTTCGACATCGCCAAGCGATATGCCTTCGACCCATTCGGTGGTCAGGACGCGGCGCGAGGACAGCTCCCACACCAGTGCCGGCACGCTGAAACCTTCGTCGTCTTTGGTGTTGGCGGCGAATTCGTCAGCGGCAGAAGCCTCCATCCGCAGATCGAGTTCGCCACGCACGACTCCGGCGAAATGTTCGATAACGGCACGCGGGCGGAGGCGGCGGGAAGCTGGAGAAAGGGTTTCGATAATAGCCGCCGCGAGGAAAAAGGCGTCGACGTCTTTCATAAACGCGCGCTCAACATCGGGGCGTAAAACCTTGACCGCCACAACCTTACCGGTTGCGCGCACAACTGCCTTGTGGACCTGCGCCAGCGAGGCGGCGGCGACGGGTTCCGAGAATTCCTCGAACATTTCGTCGATTTTTATGCCTAGTTCGGATTCGATCTCGGCCTTGGCCAGATCGGTGTCGAAGGCGGGCAGTTTATCCTGCAAAACGCGCAATTCCTGCGCCAGTTCGACGCCGACAACGTCTGGGCGGGTGGACATCAACTGCCCGAACTTGATGTAAGCGGGACCAAGTGCGGTCAGTGCCCTTAAAAGCGGCGGCTCAGACGGGTCGCCACGCAGGCCCAGCCATTGCACCGGCCATCCGATAACCCGTGCTGCGATACGGATCGAGCGCGGGGCGTCCATCGCCTCCAACGCCAGACGCATTGCGCCAGCACGTTCAAACGTGGCCCCCGTGCGGATCAGCCGCCAGATATTGTGCGGGCCCCTCATATTTTCCAACCCGAGTGTAGCGCCGCAATCCCTAACGAAAGGTTGCGGTATTTAACCTGTTCAAAACCGCCATCGCGGATCATCTGCGCGAATTGTTCCTGCTTGGGGAACTTGCGGATTGATTCCACCAGATATTGGTAGCTGTCGCGGTCATTGGCGATTATCTCGCCCAACGGCGGGATAATATTGAAGCTGTAGCGATCATAGGCCCATTGCATCGCAGGATTCGGGATGGCCGAAAACTCCAGCACCAGAAAACGACCGCCGGGTTTCAGAACACGATACGCCTCGTTAATGGCGTCCTGAATTCGCGTTACGTTGCGGATGCCGAAACTGATCGTGTAGGCGTCGAAGGTATTATCCTCGAACGGCAGGGCCATCGCATCGCCACATACCCAATCGAGGCTGTCTTGCATTTGTTCGGCTTCGGCCCGTTTACGGCCTTCGTCCAACATGGATTGGGTCATGTCGAACACCGTCGCATGCCCACCGCCCGCGCGTTTCAGAAAACGAAACGAAATATCGCCGGTGCCGCCCGCTACATCCAGCAGCTTCATGCCCTTGCGCGGCGCCAGCCAATCCATCATCGCGTCTTTCCAGATGCGGTGCACACCCATACTCATGGCATCGTTCATAACGTCGTATTTCGAGGCAACATTGGTGAAAACACCGTGGACCATGCCGGCCTTGTCGCTCTCGTCTACGGTTTTAAATCCGAAGTGGGTGGTTTTGTTGGTCATTGGTCTGATCCGAAAAGGAATGTTTGCGCTAGGATTACAGGCCTTTGGCGAAAGTTACAAATCAATCGAAGCCTTCTTGCAGGGATTTTCCCAATCCGTCTGCTTTGCCGCACCAATATATTAGATACCAAGCTCCGCGCGCTTGGCTTTGGTCAGCTTGGCCGCGACAATTTCATAAGCTGCCTGAAAGTGGAGCTTCAGGTTCGCGTCGCTCATGGCTTCGGGGGTTTCGAGCTGTACCCATTTCGCCCGCGCCAGATATTTGGCAGGCTTGATGCCCGGCTGATCGCACAGGACGTTAAACGCCAGATCGCTGCATTTGAAGGTAAACATCGGGCCGTCGCCCTCCCCCCAGTTCGGGCAAATGGCGAAGATCTTCCCGCCGATTTTCCAGACCGAAGCGTTCCCCCATTGCACAACATGCGCCACCCCTTTCAGGGAACCGCAATAGGTATCGAATTCCGCGCGTGTCACGTGTCGCTTATGTCGGCTGTTTTGGGGATAACGGCACCAAACTGGCGCGTGCGGCTGCGGTAGTCGGCCAGAACTTCGGCGAACAGCTTCGGCGTAAACTCGGGCCAGGATTTTTCTACGAACGCCAGTTCGGAATAGGCACTTTGCCACGTCATGAAGTTCGATAGCCGCAATTCACCAGCGGTGCGGATGATCAGGTCCGGGTCGTCGCCTTGCAACGTGTCGAGATGCGCTGAAATTGTGTCTTCGTTAATATCGGCAACGTCCAGCGCGCCATCTTTCACCAAAGTCGCGATCTTGCGGGTGGCGCGCACCAACTCGTCCCGACCGCCGTAGTTGATCGCGATATTCAGGGTGATCAGCGTGTTATCTTTGGTCAGATCGGTCAGAAGTTCCATCTGTTTACGGATATCTGCGGCCAGCGGCGAAGGGTCACCCAGAAACCGGACGCGGACGTTTTTCTCGTTCAGCTCGACAAAATGATTCTGCAGGTAACCACGGAACAGCTTCATCAGGCCTTCGACCTCATGCGCCGCGCGCTTCCAGTTTTCGGTGGAAAAAGCGTATAAAGTAAGGGTATCGACACCCAGATCGGGGCTGGCCTTCACGATATCCTTCACCCGATTGGCACCACGTTTGTGCCCCATCAGGCGCGGAAGCCCCCGTTTGGTTGCCCAACGACCGTTGCCATCCATGATTATACCAACGTGCACTTCGGGCTCCTTCATCTGCCGTATCTTTTTGTAGGTATTACATAATCGCCATTTTCTCAACCAACAATTGTAATCGGAAATACGTATAGGTAGTATTTCGCCGAGCAGATAACTATTCAAAAATCAGGTTTAAAAATGCGCGTATTAATCACTGGCGGGGCCGGATATCTCGGCACGCACACCTTGCTTCAGGTTCTGGCTGCCGGTCACGAAGTATGCGTATTCGACAATCTTTCCAATAGCTCCCCAGAAGGAATGGAGCGGGTTAAGGCCCTGTCCAACCGCACCTTTGAATTCCGAAACACCGATTTGCGCGACCGCGAGAGTTTGATCGAACGTACCAAAGATTTCGCACCCGATGCGGTGATCCACTTCGCCGGACTGAAAGCCGTTGGTGAATCCGTTGAAAAACCGCTGGAGTATTACGAGAATAACGTTCAGGGTACGATCAACCTGCTCTATGCGATGGAAGCTGCCAATTGCCAGAACATCGTTTTTTCTTCGAGCGCAACCGTCTACGGCGACCCCGATTTCCTGCCGATAACCGAAGACCACCCGCTGCGCTCCACAAATCCCTATGGCCGCTCAAAACTGCATATCGAAGAAATGTTGCGTGATCTGGCGGCCTCGAAACCGGAATTCACTGCTGCGATCCTACGATACTTCAACCCCGTTGGTGCACATAAAAGTGGGCAAATTGGCGAGGATCCGATGGGGATTCCGAACAACCTGATGCCGATGATCGCACAGGTGGCGGTCGGGCGACGGGAGGTGGTGAAGGTATTCGGTAACGATTACGACACACCTGACGGGACCGGTGTACGCGACTATATACATGTGAACGATCTGGCGCGTGCCCATGTCGCCGCGCTTGACTGGACACAAGATCACAAAGGTGCTCGTGCCTTTAATCTGGGTGTCGGTCAGGGCGTTTCGGTGCTGGAAATGATAGAGGCCTTCGCCAAGGCCAGCGGTCGGGATATTCCCTTCGAGATTGCGGCGCGGCGCGCGGGCGATATCGCCAGTTGTTACGCTGACCCCACCCGTGCGCGCGCCGAACTCGGCTGGAGTGCCGAACTCGGTCTGGATGAAATGTGCGCTAGCAGCTGGAACTGGCAGGACAGCAATCCACGTGGATATGAACCCGACGCTTGACGCATCCCGAACAAGTTAGTTACAAATAACTTATAGGGAGATATAAAAAATGACATCACTAAAAATCAGTTGGACCATCACGGCCGTCCTAGCCCTAATGCTGGCCTTCGTTGGCTTTAAATTTGTTACCGGAAGTGTCGAGGAAACCGACGACGGTCGCACCGCGATTATAATGACCACACCGGAACGCGATCTGGTTCTGGGCGAAATGCGGACATTCCTTGAAGGTGTGCAAACCATCATCGAGGCGATCGCCGCAGACGACATGGGAACCCACAAAGCCTTCGACGATCTGTCGATGGAAGCAACCGATATGGGTAATGGAGACATCGTTCTCGCGCAACTTGGCGAGTTGATGTTACGCTGTACATCCTGCCACGAAGCTTACCGCTTTGATGTGGCTGCTGAAGAAAACTAGTTAACATCTTGTGCGGCGTGCCTATATAGACTGTAGGAATGTCGCACAAACCCACAGGAACAACATGACTGTCAGAACCCGAAAACCCGGTGCAGAACGCAAACGCGAGATCGTCGACACGGCGATTCGGCTCGCTGCGGAATGTGGGCCTGAACGTCTATCAACCGAAAGCCTCGCTCGGGAAATCGGTATCTCGCAGCCCGCAATATTTCGGCATTTTTCTACGAAATCAGATATTTGGCAAGCCGTTGGCGAGCGGATTTGCAGCCTGATGAGCGAAAGCAGCGCCCTTGTCGAGGCGACCGAGCCCACTGATCGGCTCCGTAAACTCGTCGCAGCACAGCTTGCGTTTATTGAAATAACACCCGCCGTTCCGGCCATCCTGTTTTCCCGCGAACTGCACTCCGAAAACGAGAAACTGCGCGCGTTCTTTGCGGGACTAATGGCGCAGCGGCATAAAAACCTGTCCGCTCTGTTTGTAAAAGGCATTGAAACAGGTGCTTTTGATCCGAATACCGATCCTGACGATGCGGCTTATTTGATTATGGCTTTAATTCAAGGGCTCGCTATGCGTTGGTCGTTGAATAACCGCAACTTCGATTTGCTCGAAACCGGTGCAAAACTGATCGAGCTTCAGATTTCAGGCTTCGCTCGCCGCTAAAGCGACAATATCCAGCATTATCCG
>DFBM01000196.1 GCA_002366645.1 Rhodobacterales bacterium UBA3080
CTCGTTGATTATCCGTCTAGCAAAGAAACGATTGAAAACCTGACCGACGGGATATTCGCCGACCTACCTACCATAGGAAAGCTGCATTTCGTCGGACATTCACTGGGCGGCGTGCTGGCCGTCCGTCTGGCCAAAATGTTGCCCGCTGCACGGCGTGGTCGCATCGTCCAAATAGGTGCACCCAATTTCGGGAGCGAGATCGCCGCGCGCGCAGCGGTGTTCGGTAGCATCATTGGTCCTGCGCTGGCGGAGTTGGTGCCGCACTCGGGCGAAGACACTGCGGGTTTGGATATCGGCGCGATTGCGGGTACCGCAGCGATTCCTGCCTATGGTTTGATCACCGGTATCGAAGGTGAAAACGATGGCAAAGTCTCCGTCATCAGCGCTTGGGGGAATGCCGTCGAAAATAAGCGTATCGCCTTTCCGGTGGCCCACGTCATCATGATGCAGGACCGTCGCGTGATTGAGGCTACGGTAAATTTCTTGAAGACCGGCGCGTTTGATACGACTGGATAGCCTTAGAATTCCTCGACCCGCATCACACCGCCGATATGCTTGATCGCGCCTTTAATCTGCGGATTTATGGCATATTGCTCGGGCAAGGTTATTTCGACTTCGCCGGGCAGGTCGGGATGGACCAGAATGATGTTGACCGGTCCTTTGACAGTACGTGGCTGGACCTCCGGAGACAGGCGGGACGCGACCGACGGCACAGCCTCCGCATCATTCAAGAACACCCGCAAGCCAACCGACGCGGTATCGGCAATCGCCAAATCGACCGGTACAAAACTGCGGGCGAGAAGTTTTAACTGCCCACCTTCCATATCCGCTTCGACTGCTAAAACCACGTTCTCGCCGGACTTCAGAATTTCTTGTGCGCTTTCCAGCGTGTCGGCAAACACGGTCACTTCGAAGTGACCGCTCGGGTCGGACAAGGCCACAAACGCAAAACGGTTGCCACGGGCAGACTTGCGGATTTGCACGCTCGAAATCGTACCGGCCATTTTCGCACCAACGCGACGACCTTGCGCCTTGTGGGTGATTTCCTCCAAGGTCAAAACCCGTTCCCGCTTCAGAGCGGGCATAAAATCGTCGAGTGGATGGCCGGTTAGATAAAATCCGAATGCCATATGCTCTTGCGTCAGGCGCTCAACCGGTAGCCAGTCTTCGGGCATCGGTAAGCGGGGGACGGGCAGGTCTTCGCCGCTATCACCGAAAAGACTGCTTTGGTTTGAATTCTTTTCTTCGTGGTGGGCAGCGGAAAAAGCGACGAGCTTGTTGAGGCTCTCCAAAACCTTGTTCCTGTTTGCGTCCAGTTGGTCAAATGCACCTGATCGCGCCAGCATTTCAAGTGGTCGCTTGCCTACACGTTTCAAATCAACGCGGCGGCCAAAGTCGAACAAATCCTTGAATTGCCCGCCTTCGTCGCGTGCCGCAGTGATCAGCTTCATTGCTTCGGCACCGACGTTTTTCAGGCCGCCAAGCGCGTATACGATCTTACCATCTGTCACGCTGAACGTCGCGCGGGATCGGTTGACGCAAGGGGGGATGATTTCGATACCCAGACCGCCACGCTCGACGGACTTGCGAACTTCGTCGGCGTAAATGCCGAGCTTGTCCGTCAAATGGATATCGCAGTTCATCACACCGGCCATGAATTCAACCGGATAGTTCGCCTTCAGCCAAGCAGTTTGGTAGGACACCACCGCATAAGCCGCTGCGTGGGATTTGTTGAAGCCGTAGTTTGCAAATTTTTCGAGCAGATCGAAAACCTCGGTGGCTTTGGCTTCGTCGACACCATTCTCGGCGGCGCCTTCGCAGAATTTTGGGCGCTCGGCGTCCATCGCTTCTTTGATTTTCTTACCCATCGCACGACGCAACATATCCGCACCGCCGAGGGTATAACCCGCCATCTCCTGCGCGATTTGCATCACCTGTTCCTGATAAACAATGATGCCCTGCGTTTCGTCGAGAAGGTGGTCAATCGACGGATGCAGCAAGTCGCGCTCTTCGGTCTTGTTCTTCACCTTACAGAACTTCGGAATGTTCTCCATTGGACCGGGGCGGTAGAGTGCCACCAGTGCCACGATGTCCTCGATGCAGGTCGGTTTCATCTGGCGCAGGGCATCCATCATGCCCGAACTCTCTACCTGAAACACAGCGACCGTATTGGCCGAGGCATACAGATCGTAAGTCTCCTCGTCATCCAGCGGGATGGCCCCGATGTCGATATTGATATCCCGCAGTTTCAACAAATCGAGCGCATTCTGAATGACCGTAAGGGTCTTCAAACCCAAGAAGTCGAACTTCACCAGCCCCGCAGGTTCCACCCACTTCATGTTAAATTGGGTCGCTGGCATATCCGAACGCGGATCTTGATATAGCGGCACCAACTCGTCGAGCGGGCGATCGCCGATCACAACGCCCGCAGCATGGGTTGAAGCGTTCCTCAGCAAACCTTCGACTTGCTGGGCATAATCCAGCAGGCGGGCAACGACTTCTTCGTCACGGGCCATTTCTTTGAGGCGTGGTTCGTCTTTCAGGGCCTGCTCGATAGAAACGGGCTTTACACCATCCACGGGGATCAGTTTGGACAACCGGTCAACCTGCATGTAGGGCATCTGCAAAACTCGACCGATGTCACGCACGGCAGCCTTGGACAAAAGCGCACCGAAGGTGATGATCTGGGCAACCTTATCGCGACCGTATTTCTCCTGAACGTAGTGGATGACCTCTTCGCGGCGATCCATGCAGAAGTCGATATCGAAATCCGGCATCGAGACACGCTCGGGGTTCAAGAACCGTTCGAACAACAGCGAATAACGCAGGGGATCAAGGTCGGTGATGGTCAATGCATAGGCCACCAGCGAGCCCGCACCGGAGCCACGACCAGGCCCAACCGGAATACTCTGGTCCTTCGCCCATTTGATGAAGTCAGCAACGATCAGGAAGTAGCCGGGGAAACCCATGCCCTCGATAATCCCCAGTTCGAATTCGAGGCGTTTTTCGTACTCCTCGACCTCGGCCGCATGAGGAATGACAGCGAGGCGGTCGGCGAGACCTTCTTTGGCCTGCCGGCGCAATTCCTCGACCTCGTTGTCGGCGAATTTGGGCAGGATCGGGTCGCGGAGGTAGGCTTTGAAGGCACATCGCTGGGCGATCTCGATGGTGTTCTCGATCGCTTCAGGAAGGTCTTCGAAAAGCTTGCCCATTTCCTCGGGCGTTTTGAAATAGTGCTCGGGCGTCAGATGACGGCGCGGTTCCTGCTGGTCAACGTATGCGCCCTCGGCAATACAGATGAGCGCATCATGGGCGGCGTACATATCGCGCTTGGGGAAATAAACGTCGTTGGTGGCGACAAGCGGGATGTTCATATCGTACGCCATCTGCACAAAACCGGGCTCCGTGGCACTTTCTTCGACCGTGCGGTTGCCTTCGTCTGTGGGGTGGCGCTGAATTTCTATATATAAGCGGTCGGCGAACAGGCGCTGGAAGTGTTCTAGCAGCAGGCGGGCTTTGTCTTTTTGACCATCCTGCAAAAGCTGGCCAATTGGGCCGAGCGCGCCACCCGTCAAACAGATCAGTCCATCGGCATGTTTTGACAGTTGCGCCATCGTAATATGCGGGTTTTCGTCGCCACATTCGAGGAAATTGCAGCTGTTCAACTTCATCAGGTTTTCGTAGCCGCGTTCGTTCTGGGCGAGCAAAACAATTGCTTTGGGGGCCGGATCGCGATCTCCGGGCCTTGAAGCAGTTTCAAACTTTAGTTGAAGCTGGCAACCCACGATCGGCTGAATCCCGGCGCGCGCAGCGGTTTCCGAAAACTCCAGCGCGCCAAAAAGATTGCCGGAATCCGTCACCGCGACCGCGGGCATATGCCAGTCCGCACACATTTGAGGCAATTTTTTAAGCTGAATCGCGCCTTCCAGCAAAGAATAAGCTGAATGGAGGCGTAAATGAATGAATCGGGTTTGCTGGCTGCTCATTGTGTAAGCATACCCGAGGGAAATCTTAGGCAAAAGGTGGTTTCGTCCTGCTAGTGCCGAATATTCTTCTTGCTAGAGACCCATGGATTGAGGCTTGATTGTCAAAAGAATCAAAACAAACGGGGAAGTTATGGGACGTCTTACGACGCATGTGCTCGACACAGGGCTCGGGAAGCCTGCGCAAGGTTTACGGATTGAACTATTTCGTCTGGATGACGGGCGCGAGAAGCTTTTGGAAACTGTCACAAATGATGACGGCCGTTGCGATGCACCGATGCTTGATCTGGAGGAATTCCGGTTCGGCGAATACGAACTGGTGTTTCATGCTGGTGAATATCTCGATAACACCGGGCAAGACCTGCCGTCGCCAAAATTCCTTGATGTAATCCCTTTGCGCTTTGGCATTGCCGAAGACACCCACTACCATGTGCCATTGTTGTTGTCGGCATTTGGCTATTCAACATACAGGGGCAGCTGATGGGGCAGATACGTTTCCTTCTTAATGGCGTTGACGTGGCGTTGAGCGATCCTGATCCGACGGAAACTCTGCTGGACTGGCTGCGAGAAGAGCGCAAGCTTTCCGGCACAAAGGAGGGCTGTAACGAGGGCGACTGTGGCGCATGCACGGTGTCTGTCGCAGCGCTTGAAGGTGACCGTCTTACTCACCGCGCCCTGAACGCTTGCATCCTGTTTCTACCGCAGCTTCACGGAAAGTCCGTGCGCACCGTCGAGGGGATCGCTGCGCCGGACGGGCGTTTGCATCCGGTCCAAGAAGCGATGGTAAAGTATCACGGCTCGCAATGTGGATTCTGCACTCCGGGATTCGTGACGTCCATGTATACGGCGCACCGTGACGGGCGGCAGGACTTTGATGATGTTCTGGCGGGCAATCTGTGCAGATGTACAGGATATGCTCCGATCATTCGTGCGGCCGAAGCAGCAGCGAAAGAACCTCAACCTGACTGGCTGACGGATGAAGCCGACCGGCTGCGGGTTTTGAAGGGCAGCGAAGACATCACCCTTGATGGCGCGTTTATGCCGGCTAGCGTAGACAGTTTTGCGGATTGGTACGCTGAAAACCCTGATGCGACGATTGTTGGCGGGGCGACTGATCTTGGTCTATGGGTCACCAAATTGATGCGTAACCTCCTGCCGACGGTATATGTGGGCCGTTTAGAGGAGTTGCAACAGATCGAAGTATTGCCCGAAGGTATCCGGATCGGTGCAGGGGTTACAATTGCACGACTCCGGGGCGCTATGATCGATCGCCATGCGGATTTTGCGGAGATGCTGCGCCGGTATGGTTCGGTTCAGGTCCGTAATTCTGCCACCATCGGCGGGAATATAGCCAATGGATCGCCGATCGGGGACAGTCCGCCGGCGTTAATTGCCTTAGGGGCGGTACTGACCCTGCGTTTGGGTGAAGTACAGCGCGAGGTCCCGTTGGAAGATTTCTATATTTCTTACGGCAAACAAGATCGCCAAGCCGGTGAATTTGTCGAAAGCCTGTTTATTCCCAACCAGCCGGATGTGCTGGCCTGTTACAAGATTTCGAAACGGTTCGATCAGGATATTTCGGCGTTGAACGGATGCTTCAACGTCTTTGTTGAGGATGGCCGGGTTTCTGCTGCTCGTATCGCTTTTGGTGGGATGGCCGCGATGCCTCAACGTGCAAGCGCGGTTGAGGGGGCGTTGGTCGGTCAGGAATGGAACGATGGGACGGTCGAAATAGCCTGCGCTGCATTTACGCAGGATTATACGCCGATTGCCGATGTGCGCGGAACCGAGGCGTATCGATTGCGTACGGCGCAGAATCTTTTGCGTCGGTATTTCCATGAAAGCACTAACCCGCTGGCCGAAACCCGTATCGTTGGAAGGGGCGCAGCATGAGCGTAGCAAAACCTAACCCGCACGATAGTGGTCCGGCACATGTTTCCGGCGTTGCGCGCTACACCGACGATATCCCGCTATCTAATCCCGTACATCTCGCGTTCGGCTTGTCGGAAAAAGCGCACGCCAAACTGGTATCGGTCGATGTGTCTGCCGTTCGTGCCGCTGCCGGTGTGATCGATGTGCTGCTTGCGGCCGACCTTCCGGCAGCCAACGACGTTTCGCCCTCGGCGCATGACGAACCTTTGTTGGCCGTCGAAACAGTCCATTTTGTGGGCCAGCCCATATTCTTGGTCGTGGCTGAAAGCCACCGCGCCGCGCGTGTAGCGGCGCAACTTGGCCAGATCGAATACGACGAGCTCCCAGCATTGTTAACAATTGACGAGGCGATGGCAGCCGATAGCAAATTTGAGGACGCGATGGTGTTCCTTAACGGCTCGCCAGATGATGCTATGTCCGGTGCCGACCGGTCGGTTGAAGGGGCAATGGAGATCGGCGCTCAGGAACACTTCTACCTCGAAGGGCAGGCAGCTTCGGCACAGCCAAACGAGGGCGATGTTATCGTTCATTCCTCAACCCAACATCCCACAGAGATCCAACACAAAGTAGCCGAGGCGCTCGGAGTGCCGATGAACGCGGTGCGCGTTGAGACGCGTCGCATGGGTGGTGGATTTGGCGGTAAGGAAAGTCAAGGCAACTCGTTAGCTGTGGCGTCTGCGGTTATCGCAATGCGTCTCAATCGTCCGGCCAAAATGCGCTACGACCGCGATGACGACATGGTTATCACCGGCAAACGGCACGACTTCCGGATCAAATATAAGGCGGGTTTTGACCAAACGGGCCGACTTCAATCCGTGATATTCGAGCAGTTCGCCAGATGCGGTTGGGCGATGGACCTATCGCTGCCGGTCGCCGATCGCGCGATGCTGCATGCGGACAACGCCTACTTTTTGCCGAATGTCCGGATAACGTCGCACCGGCTTAAAACCAACACCGTTTCAAACACCGCCTATCGCGGTTTCGGCGGGCCGCAAGGCATTGTCGGCATCGAGCGTGTTATGGACCACATCGCCCATGAACTTGGAGTCGATCCGCTTGAAGTGCGCCGCGTGAACTTTTACGGAACGGATGACCGCAATATCACGCCATACCACATGACCGTCGAAGATAATGTGACACCTGAAATCGTCGACGAATTGGTCGAATCCTCGGATTATCTGGCGCGTCGTGCGGAGATCACCAAATACAATAAAGCCAGCCCGATCCTGAAACGCGGTATTGCGCTGACACCGGTCAAGTTCGGAATTTCCTTCACACTGACCCACCTCAATCAGGCGGGCGCACTTGTGCATGTATACTCCGACGGATCGATCCACCTGAATCACGGCGGAACAGAGATGGGGCAGGGCTTGTTCACTAAAATCGCGCAAGTCGCGGCACAAGTGTTCGGAGTGTCTTTGGCTGACGTCAAAATCACGGCTACCGATACAGCCAAGGTTCCAAACACGTCGGCAACCGCTGCCTCGTCAGGTTCAGACCTGAACGGTATGGCCTGCAAGGCGGCCTGCGAAACCATCCGTGCCCGCTTGGTGGCTTTTGCTGCCGAGAACTGGAACACCTCCGAAGATCAGATCCGTTTTAGCGATAATATTGTGAAAGTCGGGGAAACCTCGATGAGTTTTGCCGAACTGGCCGCAGCCGCATACGGCGCGCGCGTCCAGCTTTCCGCAACCGGCTTTTACAAAACTCCGAAAATCAAATGGGACCGTTTCGCCGGAAAAGGGCGACCATTCCTTTATTTCTCCTACGGTGCCGCTGTAACCGAAGTGGTTATCGACACGCTCACAGGAGAAAACCGCATTTTGCGGACCGATATTCTGCACGACGTTGGGCGCTCGTTAAATCCGGCGCTCGATATCGGTCAGATCGAGGGGGCCTATGTGCAGGGCGCCGGCTGGCTGACAACCGAAGAACTTGTCTGGGATGACAAAGGCAAACTTTGGACGCACGCTCCGTCGACCTACAAAATTCCGGCTTGTTCTGACCGCCCCAAAGAATTCAACGTGGCGCTCTGGGCGCGGGGTGAAAATCGCGAGGATACGATCTACAAATCCAAAGCCGTTGGGGAGCCACCGTTCAATCTGGGTATCTCCGCCTTTCTTGCATTGTCCGATGCTGTCGCATCTTGCGGTGAAAATTATCCCGACATGGATGCACCAGCGACATCCGAGAGGGTATTGAAAACCGTCGACATGGAAAAAGGCTTCGCATGGTAGATGGTTTCGCCAAAACTGAAATCGAAGAACATGTCCGTACAGCGGGCAAAGTGGTGCGTATTGTAATCGCTGACCACAAAGGTTCGACGCCACGTGAGGCCGGTACATCAATGTATGTTACCGAGTGCGGTCAGTTTGGCACGATTGGCGGTGGCGCGCTGGAATATGATGCGGTTGCCAAGGCCAAAGCCTTGCTGAACCAGTCCGGTGATTGGCAGCGGTCTTTCCTCAAAGTGCCACTCGGCCCTTCCTTGGGGCAATGCTGTGGCGGGGCGGTAAACCTTTTACTGGAAAGCTATGGCGAAGTTGAGCTGGCACATCTCAAAAATCTTGATGAGGCATTCGCGCGGCCGATTCAATCTGGCATGCCAGCCATCGAACCCTTGCAAGTACAGAAATATCGTCGCGAAAACCGCGCTGGTCTCGGCTGCGGAGTATCGCTTCAAAACGATTGGCTGATCGAACGCCTGGTATCGCCAAATCAACCCGTCTGGGTGTATGGCGCGGGCCATGTCGGTCGCGCTTTGGTTTTGGTGTTGTCGGGTTTGCCATTCGCCGTAACGTGGGTCGACTCCGCTCGGGACCGGTTCCCTCAGGAAATCCCGTCACCGGTCGATATGTTGGTCGCGGCCAACCCGGCGGATGCCGTAAAACATGCGCCCGACGATGCGGTGCATCTGGTGTTGACCTATTCCCATGCAATCGATCAGGAAATTTGTCATCGCGTCCTGTCGCGTCCTTTCGGGCAGTTGGGTTTGATCGGGTCAGACACCAAACGCACACGGTTTTTACGACGCCTTTCGGAGGCGGGCATAGACGCCTCGCGCCTCCAGTGTCCGATCGGTGACCGCAGTCTCGGGAAAGAACCGATGGCCATCGCGGTCGGCGTAGTTGCCGAATTACTTAAGCCACGCGCGGCAGAAAAACGAACCATAAGGGAGGTCAGCGCATGAGTGAAACATTGCTCGAAATCAAAGGGTTAAGTAAATCTTACCCCGGCGTGAAAGCGAACGACAACGTCAGCTTCACCATCCAGCAGGGCGAAATCCACGCACTATTGGGCGAAAACGGTGCCGGCAAATCGACGCTGGTAAAGATGATCTATGGTTTGGTTCATCCGGACGAGGGCGACATGGTTCTCCACGGTAAACACTACATGCCGCATAAGCCTAGCGAAGCCCGTAATCTGGGTGTTGGCATGGTCTTCCAGCACTTTTCGTTATTTGAAGCGTTGAACGTCGCCGAAAACATCACTCTTGGTATGGAGCATGCGCCGCCCCGCGCTGAATTGGCCGTACGTATCCGCGAGGTTAGTAACGCTTACGGCCTGCCGCTCGACCCTGATCGTTTGATCGGTGACCTGTCGGTTGGCGAGCGTCAACGCGTCGAAATCGTCCGCTGTTTGCTGCAAAATCCCAAGCTGCTTATCATGGATGAACCGACTTCGGTTTTGACCCCGCAAGAGGTCGATACCCTGTTTCTGACGCTTCGCAAATTGTCGTCCGAAGGCGTCGCAATCCTTTATATCAGCCACAAACTGGACGAGATCAAAACGCTTTGTGACCATGCTACGGTTCTTCGCCATGGCAAAGTCGTTGATACCTGCATTCCGGCCGAAGAAACTGCCCGTTCAATGGCCGAGATGATGATCGGTGGAGAGCTTTCGATGCCAACCGCGCGGGAGTTCACGCCGGGCGATACCTTGTTGGAGCTCAACAATTTGTCACTGGCCTCGCTCGATCCGTTTGGAACCAGTCTTACAAATGTGTCGCTTACGCTTCGGGCTGGCGAGGTTATGGGCGTTGCCGGTGTTGCTGGAAACGGTCAGGACGAACTGTTGCTGGCGCTGTCGGGCGAAAGAACCACTGACAGCGATATGATTAAATTAAAAGGCGTTAGCCTTGGCGGTATGGGGCCAACCACGCGCCGCGCACTTGGATTGCTGGCCGCCCCCGAAGAGCGGCTTGGTCATGCGGCGGCACCGGATATGAGCCTTACCGAAAATGCTTTCCTGAGTGCGCGAATTCGGCAGAAGTTGGAAAAATCCGGTTTCACACTGCGCAACAAACGCGACGACTTCACTCGCGAGATTATCGAAAAATTCGACGTCCGCACACCGGGTATTTCCAACGCCGCCCGTTCGCTTTCCGGCGGCAACCTGCAAAAATTTGTGATTGGCCGCGAGGTGTTGCAACAGCCGACGGTTCTGGTGGTCAATCAGCCCACGTGGGGCGTGGATGCCGCTGCTGCCGCCGATATCCGCGAGGCTTTGCGAACACTTGCTGCGGAGGGAGCCGCGGTGTTGGTTATCTCGCAGGACCTCGATGAACTTATGGAGATGTCGGACACCTTTGCCGTTCTAGCGGAGGGGAGGCTCTCCAAGCCTCGCTCGGCAGTGGGGCTGAATGTCGAGGAAATTGGCCTGATGATGGGCGGAAATCTGGAGGAGTCGGCAAATGCTTAGACTGGAACCAAGACAGCAAGCCTCCAGCACCATGCGTTGGCTGACACCAATTCTGGCGGTGGCAATCACGATGTTTATGGGCGGTCTGCTATTCGCCGCGATGGGTAAGAACCCGTTTGAGGCAATTCGGATTATTTTCCTAGATCCGTTCTTCCATGAAACTTTCGGTCCATATTCGCGTTCCCAGTTAATGGTGAAGGCGGGCCCGCTGATACTGATTGCAACGGGCTTGAGCATAGGTTTTCGGGCAGGTGTCTGGAACATTGGTGCCGAAGGGCAGTTTGTTATGGGTGCGATTGCTGGCGGAGCGGTTGGGCTGGCGCTACATCCGGCCGATGGCTTCTGGGTGCTTCCTTTGATGACAGTCGTCGGGGCGATTGGCGGGATGGCATGGGCGATGATACCGGCGCTCTTGCGGATCAAGTTCAACACCAATGAAATTCTGGTTTCATTGATGCTGGTTTACGTGGCTTACAACTTCCTCGCGGCGATGGTCACTGGTCCGCTGAAAAATCCGGACGGTTTCGGCTTTCCGGAATCGCGCAGTTTTACGTCAGTCGACAGCACGCATCTGCCAATGATATACGAGCCGTTGGGAATGCATGCAGGTGTACTTGTTGCGCTGGGGATCGTCATAGCGGCCTACGTGATGATGGAGCGACATTTGCTTGGCTTCCAGATCCGCCTGACGGGTGAATCCCCGCGTGCGGCGAAGTTCGCAGGGGTCAATCCGGCGTTTATCGTTGCGGTGTGTCTTGGCATTTCGGGCGCGCTCGCCGGTATGGCGGGTTTGTTCGAAGTCACTGGGCCTGCGGGCAAGCTGACCACCAACTTTCCGGTTGGCTATGGCTTTACGGCCATCATCGTGGCGTTCCTTGGTCGCTTGAACCCGATCGGTATCGTTCTGGCAGGGTTGCTTATGGCACTGACTTACATTGGCGGAGAGCTGGCGCAGTTATCGCTGGGTATCCCTGCTGCGGCAATCAGCGTGTTTCAGGGAATGATGTTGTTCTTCCTACTGGCCGTTGATGTTTTTGTTAACTACCGCCTCGTGTGGAAAAAGGAGGTGAAGTGATGGATTTCTCGACCCTTAACCCCGTAGCGCTGATTGCCAGTCTAATCATGGCGGCAACACCTATCCTTCTTGCTGCAATTGGTGAGCTGGTGGTGGAAAAATCGGGTGTTCTAAACCTTGGCGTTGAAGGCATGATGATTATCGGCGCCATCGCCGGTTTTGCGATTTCGGTTGAAACCGACAGCCCTTGGTTGGGAATGCTCGCCGCTGTGCTGGCGGGCGCGAGCCTCGCCCTTATTTTTGGTTTTCTTACGCAGTTCCTGCTGTCCAATCAGGTGGCGACGGGTCTGGCGTTGACCTTGTTTGGCCTCGGTTTGGCGGCCTTGCTGGGGCAAAGTTATTCCGGCATGAAACCACCTTCATCGCTACGCCTCGACATTCCGGTTCTTAGCGATTTGCCGATAGTAGGCGAGATGTTGTTCAGGCACGACTTCATGGTCTACTTCTCGCTACTGATCGTGGTTGGCGTCTGGTTCTTTTTGAACCGTACACGGGCCGGACTGGTATTGCGCGCTGTGGGAGAGAACCACAATGCAGCGCACTCGTTGGGTTACAACGTAGTGATGATCAGAATGGGAGCGATTGCGTTTGGAGGAGCTTGTGCTGGTTTAGGTGGGGCTTACGTTTCTTTGATTCGCGTTCCACAGTGGACCGAGGGTATGACAGCAGGTGCTGGTTGGATTGCCCTAGCGATTGTGGTCTTTGCGTCGTGGAAACCTTGGCGCGTGATTCTAGGGGCATACCTGTTTGGCGGGGTTACGATCCTGCAATTGAACCTTCAGGCTCTAGGAATTGGCATTTCAGCGGCATATTTGTCGATGACTCCCTACCTGATTACCATTATTGTGATGGTCATAATGTCTGCAGACCGCAGACGAGCAAGTTTGAACGCACCGGCCTCGCTTGGCCAGATTTTCCATGCCTCGCATTGAGGCCAATTCCGGACAAAAGTCCATCAACGGAGGTTATCCATGAAATTTACGACAACCCTAATAGCAGCAACTGCTTTAGCCTTTAGTTTCGGCGGCGCTGTTGTCTCCCAAACTAAAGCCGGTTTTATCTATGTCGGGCCACCTACAGACTTCGGTTGGTCCTACGAGCACGACCAAGGTCGTCTTGCGGTGGAAGAAGCTTTTGGTGACGCGGTTGAAACAACGTATGTTGATACAGTGCCAGAAGGCGCTGACGCTGAGCGCGTATTGACACAGATGGCACTTGGTGGCGCTGACATCATATTCACAACTTCCTTTGGTTACATGGATCCGACTCTGAACGTTGCGGCCAAGTTCCCGAACGTGAAGTTCGAGCACGCGACAGGCTATAAACGCGCAGACAACGTTTCCACATATTCGGCACGTTTCTATGAAGGCCGTCACGTGATCGGTCTGATTGCTGGTCGTATGACTGAAACCAACACTATTGGTTACATCGCGTCCTTCCCGATCCCAGAAGTTGTTCGCGGCATCAACGCGGCATATCTGGCGGCGAAATCGGTTAACCCTGACGTGAAGTTCAAAGTTGTTTGGGTTTACACTTGGATCGATCCGGGCAAAGAAGCTGACGCGGCCAATGCTCTGATCGAGCAGGGCGCGGACGTAATCATGCAGCACACAGATTCCCCTGCCGCTATGACGATCGCCGAAGAAAAAGGCATCATGGCATTCGGTCAGGCATCTGATATGATGCAGTTTGGCCCAACAGCACGCCTGTCGTCGATCATCGACAACTGGGGTCCTTACTACATTGATCGTGTTCAGGCTGTCATGGACGGCACTTGGGCAAGCACGGACACTTGGGACGGTATCGCACCAGGCATGGTTGAAATCGGTGCATTCTCCGATCGTATCCCTGCTGACGTTCAAGCCGAAGCACAAGCCGCTGCTGACGCAATCGCTGCTGGCACGCTGCACCCGTTCACTGGACCAATCAACAAGCAGGACGGTTCTGTTTGGCTGGCCGAAGGTGAAACCGCAGACGACGGCACATTGGCTGGCATGAACTTCTACGTCGAAGGCGTTGAAGGCGAACTGCCTCAGTAAGCTGATTGCTTTACGTAATCGAAAGGCCCGTCAATTTGGCGGGGGGTATAGTGATATCCGCCAATAAATACATTGGTCCACAAAATGAGGCCCGCACCTAATTGTGTGGGCCTTTATTTTAGATGTGCCTGAATTATTCGAACTTTGACCTGGGCGTCGCTATATTTCGCGATTACTCACTGCATTACCCAACATTCTTCCACATCATATTTCCATTTCAGTCTTATTGTTGAATTTGTACGCAATTGGTGGTTGCAATTTAAACAAGAACTTGTGATTTTCATTTTGAAATTAGTTGGTTGGAGAACTCGGATGAAAGTAATAGCAACAAAGCTCAGAGGAAACCCAAACAACGACCGTTTGGGCTACCTATACGCGCATCTGATTGAATTCGGATCAAATTGGGAGTTGGCCACTAGCTCGAACCTGCCGAAGTCTGGAGAGTTGTTCATTCATCGTGGGTATGAGGCGCTAGTCGATCGCGTATTCCGCGAAAACGAGCTCATTATACTTGATACGGAGCGTTTAGAATTTCAGGGAGGCGACTGCGAATATGGTGCTATGGGAAAAGAAGCTCGACCCGCGACGTCAGAAGACGACGTTGTTACCATTCTGGACTGTCTGACGTCAGCGCCTATG
>DFBM01000181.1:0-10286 GCA_002366645.1 Rhodobacterales bacterium UBA3080
GTTTCGGGGCTGGCGGCGCTGCTTTTTGTGGCGTTGTTGGCACTCGGACCTCTGGTGGCACTTGGGTTCAAGGCAGATACAGCGACCGGACTGACTGGTGCGGATTGGGCCGCGGTGAGGTTTACAATTCTACAGGCCGCCCTATCCGCTATCCTTAGTGTGGTTCTGGCGATACCGGTGGCGCGCGCACTTGCCAGACGCAAGTTTTTTGGACGTGGTGCACTGGTTACCCTGCTAGGTGCGCCATTCATATTGCCGGTGATCGTCGCCGTATTGGGGTTGCTCGCGATTTGGGGGCGGTCTGGACTTGTGTCAAAATTGATGATGTCCGTTGGCGCTGATCGTATAAGTATTTATGGTTTGGCAGGCGTTCTGCTCGCACATGTTTTTTTTAATCTACCACTGGTTACCCGCCTGATCCTGCAGGGCTGGGGGCGCATTCCTACGGAACATTTTCGTCTGGCAGCACAACTGGGAATGCGTCCGACAGATGTTTTCAAGCAACTCGAATGGCCGATGTTGCGCAGCATATTGCCCGGCGCGTTTTTACTCGTTTTTCTGTTATGCGTCACAAGTTTTGCCGTCGCGTTGGCGTTGGGTGGTGGACCAAAAGCCACGACGATCGAACTGGCCATTTATCAGGCGCTGCGGTTTGATTTTGACCTCGGTAAAGCGGCCCTACTCGGGTTGGTACAGTTCACGATTTGCGCGCTGGTGGCGTTCCTGTCGTTACGTTCCGTTGTTCAGTCAAACTTCGGAGACGGGCTTGCAACAGTGGTTGAACGCTGGGACGTGTCCGCGCCGTTGCTTAAATGGCAAGATGGTATTGTTCTGACTAGCGTTGCCGTATTCCTTGGCGCTCCCCTTCTTGCCATTGTAGCGCGTGGGTTCCCGTCATTGCCAAACCTGCCGCCCTCGGTTCTATCGGCCGCCGTGAATAGCCTGACTGTTGCCCTGTTTTCCGCTCTCCTCTCTGTCTTATTGGCGTTAACGTTGGCGGGATTAGTTGATGCTTTGCGATCAAACCAGAACAGTCTTGCAAAGGTTGTTGAGGGCGTCGGGCTGTTAACATTGGCCGTCTCGCCTTTCGTTTTGGGAACGGGGTTGTTTATAATTGTTCGTCCCGTCGCCGATCCCTTCGCGCTCGCACTGCCGATTACGGCGCTGGTGAATGCGGCGATCAGTTTGCCGTTCTCGCTCCGCGCCATTTTGCCCGCGCTCACGCAAAACCGCAAATCTTACGGCCGTTTGGGGGACAGCCTCGGGATGGCAGGTTGGAGCCGTTTTCGTATCTCGGTCTGGCCAAACATTCGCCGACCACTTGGGTTTTCAACGGGATTGGCCGCTGCATTATCTATGGGAGATTTGGGTATTATCACGCTGTTCGCGCCACCAGATGTCGAAACGCTGCCCTTGCTTATGTATAGGCTAATGGGGGCTTACCGGATGGACGACGCCGCCAGTGTAGCCTTGATTTTGGTTGTATTGACCCTATTCCTATTCTGGGTTTTTGATCGTGGAGGTCGCCTTGGACATAAATCTTGAGAACATCCTGATCCGGCAAGACGACTTTTCGCTGCGGGCTAACTTAATCCTCCAAAAAGGGACAACCGCAATTATCGGTCCGTCCGGTGGGGGGAAATCGACCTTACTGCTAGCGATTGCAGGATTTATTAGCCTTGAGTCAGGCAAAATACTCTTTGGCGAGCGAAACCTGACAAATGCAGCCCCCGCCGAACGCCCCGTGACGCTTTTGTTTCAGGAAAATAATCTGTTCCCGCATCTAACGGTGTTTCAAAATACCGCGCTGGGTGTGCGAACCAATCTGAAGCTTTCAAAAGCCGAAGCCGAGTTTGTCGAGGATGCGTTGATCAAGGTCGGCCTTGGTGGAAAAAGCAAACGCCTGCCCTCGGAGTTATCTGGTGGCCAGCGTCAACGTGTTGCTTTGGCACGCGCGTTATTGCGGGATCGTCCTGTGTTAATGCTGGACGAACCCTTCGCGGCGCTCGGGCCTGCCTTGCGGCATGAGATGTTGGATTTGGTCGCACAAATTCAGCAGGCGCAGAACGCGACGGTGTTGTTGGTTACGCATAACCCTGACGATGCGATGCGGGTCGCCGAGAATACCGTAGTGGTTTCTGACGGAGTCGCTACGCCGCCCGTTCCGACAGAGGCTTTGCTGGAAAACCCACCTGTTACGCTGGCGAGCTATTTGGGCAAATAAAAAGGGCGGGAATATCTCCCGCCCTTCTCAAATCTATATACTGAAACAATCAGTCTTTGTGCTTGTGTGGCGCCCAAAGCTTCTTGTTCGTAAGATAAAGAAGCGATGCAAGGAAGACCATGAAGACAAATGCAAGGAAACCAGTTTCTTTGCGTGCCATCATCTTCGGCTCGGCTGTCCACATCAGGAACGCAGAAACGTCTTGCGCCATGTGATGGACGTCCGAGTCGTGGCCGTCTTGGTATTCTACCAACTCGTCTTCCAATGGAGGTGCCATAGCAATCCAGCCGCCCGGAAAGGCCGTGTTTTCGTAGAACGTTGTGCCAGCTTCTTCTTTCTCGTGGCCGGTGTAGCCGGTCAAGATCGAAGCGATATACTCTGGACCACCCATACCCTGAATGACCTGATTGATCCCCAGACCGACAGGTCCGTGGAAACCAGCGCGGGCTTTCGCCATCAAGCTGAGATCTGGTGCACCGTCATAGCTGGAGCCCGGAAACTTGTCCGCGGGCTTGGCAGCGCGATCTTCGTCCAGCTCTGCGTCGTACACTTCGTAAAGTGCCGCATAGGCTTTGACTTGATCTACTTCAAGCGTCGGACCGCCCTCGTCACCGAGGTTACGGAAAGCAACCAACTCAAGACCGTGACAAGCCGCACAAACTTCGGTGTAGACCTGAAGGCCACGTTGAAGCTGATGCTGATCAAAGGTTCCGAATGGTCCCTCGAAGCTGAAGCTGAAGTCTTCGATGTGGCTTTCGCCACCGGCAGCATAGGCTCCGGTGGAAAGGCCAGCCGCTAAGAGCGCGGAAAGGATTGTTTTCTTAAACATCTTTATGTTTCCTTTTCGTCTCTTACTCAGCCGAAGTCGGCTTGTAGTGGGCATCGAAATCTTCTTCGATAGTCGCAGGCGGTGACTTTGGTTTCTCGATCAGGCCAAGAACTGGCAAGATGACGAGGAAGTAAGCAAACCAGTAAGTCGCACCAATCAACGAGATTGTCGAATATGGTGGCTCGGCTGGCATTGCGCCCGCCCACATAAGAACCATGAAGTCGATTACCAAGAGCCAGAACCAAAACTTGAACTGCGGACGGTAAGAACCCGAACGCGTCTTGCTTGTGTCCAGCCAAGGTGCAAGTGCCATGATCAGGATCGAACCGAACATCGCAAGAACACCAAAGAACTTGGCATCGATAATGCCACCGGTAATCCAGCTAGCGAACTGAACAGCCCAAACGTCCGAAGTGAACGCACGCAGGATTGCGTAGAACGGCAGGTAGTACCATTCAGGAACAATATGCGCAGGTGTTACCAGCGGGTTAGCGATTGTGTAGTTGTCCGGGTGACCGAAGTAGTTCGGCATAGTCCAGATAACGGCCACGAAAATCGCGAGAACAACAACCAGTGCGAACAGGTCTTTGATCACGAAGTAAGGCCAGAACGGAAGCGTGTCTTTCTTGACTTCATCTTTCGAACCGCGACGAACTTCAACACCTGTAGGGTTGTTGTTGCCCGTTGTGTGGAAAGCCCACATGTGAACGGCAACCAGACCGACGATCACGAACGGTAGAAGATAGTGAAGCGAGAAGAAACGGTTCAGTGTGGCGTTGTCCACAGCAGGTCCGCCCAGCAACCAAGTCTGGATAGGCTCTCCGATGAACGGGATCGCACCAAACAGGCCTGTGATAACGGTCGCGCCCCAGAAGGACATCTGACCCCATGGAAGAACGTAACCAAGAAAACCAGTCGCCATCATCGCAAGATAGATCAACATACCGATGATCCATGTGATTTCACGCGGGGCTTTGTAAGAACCGTAGTAAAGACCACGGAAGAGGTGGATATATACTGCCATAAAGAACAGCGAAGCGCCATTCATGTGGGCGTAACGAAGTGCCCAACCGCCGTTAACATCGCGCATAATGTGTTCAACCGACGCAAACGCCAGATCAACATGCGGAGTGTAGTGCATCGCCAAAACGATACCCGTAATAATCTGAAGAACGAGGCAGAATACCAGCACAATGCCCCAGATCCACCACCAGTTAAGGTTTTTCGGTGTAGGGATCATCAGCGTGTCGTAAGCAAGGCTTACAATCGGCAGACGCTCGTGTAGCCATTTTTCGAAACCAGTTTTTGGCTCGTAATGGTCGTGTGGGATACCACTCATTGTTTTCTCCCTCAGCCTAGTTTGATCACGGTGCCGGAGATGAAACTCGCGACTGGAACCGGAAGATTTTCAGGAGCAGGACCCTTACGGATACGGCCTGCGGTGTCATAGTGCGAACCGTGGCATGGGCAGAACCAGCCGCCAAAGTCGCCAGCGCCATCACCGAGCGGAACGCAACCGAGGTGGGTACAAACGCCCATCATCACCAGCCATTCGCCCGCTTCGTCCAGCGTACGGTTTTCATCGCTCGCGTCAGCTTCTGCGTCAACGTTAACGTTTCGCGCAGCGCCGTCCGGAAGCAAGGACACGTCTTCTGCACGGCCTGCTTCAATTTCTTCAGCAGTACGACGGCGTACAAAAACAGGTTTTCCACGCCATTTGACGGTCAACTGTGTGCCAACTTCCATGTCGGCAACATCGACCTCAATCGAGGCGAGAGCCTGAACATCGGCGCTCGGATTCATCTGGTTGACCAACGGCCATACCGCAGCGCCTGTGGCTACTGCGCCAGCCGATGCGGTCGCAACGTAAAGAAAGTCGCGGCGCGAGCCTGTGTCTTCTGCATGAGACAAAAGATACTCTCCTCTAGTAACAGCCCCGGAATTGGGGCAAGAAATTCATTAACGCCCTCCGAAAGGAAGGCCCATTGTGGAGGGAATACACTTGCAAACCCCTCCGGTCCAGCGGACTTTGCGCCGCAGTGGTTATAGAAAGGTGTTTTTTCAAGGTATGAACATAAGATTAGCCAGTTATCAGCCAGATATCGCTCTAAATTTGGGTGGGATGATTCGTTTAAGTGCATGTTTCGCCGTGCCGATTGACGTTATCGAGCCGTGCGGCTTTCCTTTTTCCGTCAAGGCATTAAAGCGAAGTGCAATGGATTACGCGGATATTGCCGATATTTCACGCCACGACTCGTGGGAAACCTATTTGCAAAGCAAACCGGCTGGTCGGATCATTTTAATGACGACCGAAGGTGCCACACCGCTTTGGGATTTCAAGTTTCAAGACGGCGATACAGTTTTAATGGGGCGCGAAAGTGCTGGTGTTCCGGCAGAAGTTCACGAACGCGCCGACGCCGCAATAATTATCCCGATGCCTGGCGGCGGGCGTTCATTGAATGTAGCAATGTCAGCGGGAATTGCTATGGCAGAGGCAATTAGACAGCTCCGGTAGTATTTGAATGTCTAACTATCATTGTGACAAATTGGGTAATTGCTCTAGGCGGTTCCACGACGTAACTTACTGACAAATTGTCTGCATATGGAATCACCCCAAATGAACAAATCCCTTGCTCTTTCTTTCTTCGCCGTTGCGCTATCTTCAACGGCCGTTGCCGCCGAGTCCCAGCTATCCGTTTATGGCGGATACCAGTCTTCGCCGCACAGCGTTATTACGGGCGAATATGACAACAATCCGTTCGACTTTACTGCCGGATGGGATACTAAGCCCTTTGAAATGCCGCCATATTATGGATTTCGCTATACGTTCTGGAGTGCAAGCGACTGGGGTCTTTCGCTAGATTACGTTCATTCCAAAGTTTACTCGGATGACGAAACGCGGGCCGATACCGGCTTTGAAGTGCTCGAGTTCACCGATGGCATCAACGTCTTAACTGCTAACGCCGTGCGCCGATTCCCGAATGCGAGTAAATGGACGCCTTACGTCGGCGCCGGCCTCGGGTTTACATTTCCCCACGTCGAAGTTCAGGTAAATGACGCGGCCGTAAAAACTTACGAAACACAAATTGGCGGACCAGCTGCACAATTTCATACTGGCGTTGAATACAGCATCTCGGAAAACTGGGCGGTATTCACGGAATACAAAATCAATTATGTAATGCTTGATGTTGATCTCGACGGTCCAGGGGACAACAACTTCCTCCAGACCGATATCATTACAAATGCAATTAACGTCGGCGTATCCTACACCTTCTAAGCTGGCGGATACATTTCCCGCATATCCGTGACCAAGCGTGTGATCAGCGCCTCGAGCACTCCCATATTCACATCGTCAAGCTTGTTAACATACAAGCAGGACGAACCGGTTTTGTATTTTCCCAGCTTTTCCATTAGGTCGGGATAGCGACTAAACCCTGCCATTACATAAATAGTTAACGCCGCTTTTCGCGGCGAAACACCCGAAATCATCCAGTCACCCTCGCGACCACTGGCGTATTTGTAATGATAGGTATCGCAACCGATAATCGAAGTGCCCCACATTTTCGCGGGGTGACCTGTTACGCGTTCCATCAGTTTCACGATAACCCGCGTCTCTTCCCGACGTCGTTCATTGTCGACCCCGGCAAGAAAACCCTCAACGCTTGCGTCATTCGCCTGCGTTTTAGGTGCCGCCATAGTTTTACCGCGGGCTCCGCTTGGCCAAAATGCGTTGCAACGTCCGGCGATGCATATTCAAACGCCGCGCGGTTTCGGAAACATTGCGATCGCAAAGCTCGAACACGCGCTGGATATGTTCCCAGCGAACGCGATCAGCAGACATCGGGTTTTCAGGGGGCGGAGGCTTGTTTTCAGGGCGTGCGAGCAAGGCGTTCGTAATATCGTTTGCATCCGCAGGTTTCGACAAATAGTCCGTCGCACCGATTTTCACGGCAGCAACCGCCGTCGCAATCGCACCATATCCGGTTAACACCACAATGCGCGCGTCTGAACGTTTTTCGCGAAGCATCTCGACCACATCAAGACCATTACCATCTTCAAGCCGTAGGTCGACAACCGCATAAGCCGGCGGTTTGTTGGTTACCGCCCCTTTGCCTTCGGCAATGCTCTGCGCAGCCACAACTTCGAACCCACGTTTTTCCATGGCTCGTGCGAGGCGACGCAAAAATGGTTCGTCGTCATCGAGCAGTAGCAGTGAATTATCGTCACCGATTTCTTGCAGCGCATTTTCCGCCATGACATTCCCCTTATTATATTCCATTTTTTATATGTTTAATGGAACTGCGACGTTAAGTCCAGCTTTTACAGCTTATCGACAAAACACGCAACCTGATCGGCCATCTCTTCGGGGGTTACGTCACGACCAAAAAACTCTAAAAAACCGTACTCTGGCGCCATCAGGTAAGTCGAGGTCGAATGGTCCATCAGGTAGTTTTCGCCTTCGCCATTCTTTGCCGCATAGACTCTGTAGGCCTTGATAGCTGCGGCGATCTCTTCTGAGGAACCAGTCAAGCCAACCATATCCTCATGCAAATACCCGACAAATGCTGCCATCGATTCCGGAGTATCGCGGCTTGGGTCAATCGTGACCATCACCGGCTTAACATCGATACCGCGCTCGTCCATCAAGGCAACGGCTTCGGCATTGCGGTACGTATCTAACGGGCAAACGTCGGGGCAGAACGTATAACCGAAGTACATAAGCGTTGGTCCATCGATCACATCAACATCCGTAACCCGCATACCGGTGTGATCCGTCAATTCGAAAGGCCCGCCAATCGCTGCGCTTCCGCCAGCTACTGCGGTGGTCCGACAATCTGCAAACTGGTCTCCCGGCGCTGGTCGAAAAGCAAAAAATAGGGCTGTTCCCAATCCCGTTAAAACAACCAGACCGGCCAAAATTGCGATAATGCGTGACATTCGAATATTCCTTTTGTTTTCTTATTCGCCCATTAGGTCGGGATCGTGTCGTGGATATTCAACACGCCATAAAGCCGCAACCTGTTTTCTGTTGGACCAACACCTATGTCCTGTTAACTATACCCTATGATAGATACGCCTCTAGACCTGTTTAACAGCTCTGCCAGAAGCAAATGGTTACGCTTACGCACTCTGATCTGGCTTCGTTGGCTAGCGATCGGCGGGCAGGTTGCGGCAATTGCCATCGCCAGCCGATTATTCGAAATCGACCTTCGCCTAGATCTTTGTGTAACCGTCATGGGTATTTCTGCCGCAGTAAACATCGTTACCACAATCGTTTTTCCGGAAAACAATCGATTGTCCGAAAAGAACGCCATTTTAACCCTGATTTTCGATCTGTTGCAACTCGCCGCCCTGCTGGCGTTAACTGGCGGACTGTCAAACCCGTTCTCGGTGTTACTACTTGCACCAATCACAATATCGGCGACTGCCCTGACAACGCGGGCAACCGTTATTATCGGTCTAGTCTTTGTATCGCTGATTTCGTTGTTGGTTCCACTACATATCCCGCTCACCACAACTTCCGGCGATCTGATCCAGCCGCCCGCCCTTTTAATGTACGGAACCTGGGCTGCACTGGTAATATCCGGAATTTTCCTTTCCGTTTACACGCATCGCGTCACCGTCGAAACGTTTTCTATGTCCGAAGCGTTAACAGCAACTCAACTAGCGCTGGGTCGGGAGCAGCGGTTGACAGCGTTGGGTGGCGTCGTCGCAGCCGCGGCTCACGAACTTGGAACACCATTAGCGACAATAAAACTCGTCGCGGCCGAACTGGCAGACGAGCTTCAGGATCAACCTCATTTGTTGGACGACGCCCAATTGATCGGAAGTCAAGCAGACCGATGTCATGAAATTCTAAGGGACATGGGTCAAACCGGCAAGGACGACACCCACTTGCAGCATGCTCCGATTTCCGCAGTTGTTGAAGAGGCCGCTGCACCGCACTTGGATCGGGGTAAAATGGTCATGATCCGTATTGAAGGTGCCCCGCAAACTGAAACCGTACCCGATCAGCCAGAAATCCCGAGACAGGCAGAAATTATTCACGGCCTTCGGAACCTCGTGCAAAACGCCGTCGATTTCGCCGCTGCCCGAGTTTGGATAGACATAGACTGGGACGACCGCGAGCTCAGAATACATGTCGGTGACGACGGGCTAGGGTATCCGCCAGAACTTATCGGAAAAATAGGCGACCCCTTTGTTCGAAAACGGCCAACCAGCCTCAAATCCGAATCTGGTCGCCCCGGCTATGAAGGTATGGGGCTGGGGCTTTTCATCGCCAAAACCCTTTTGGAGCGATCAGGCGCAAGACTAACTTTCGCGAACGGCTCGGAAATACCGGGGAAGCGGGCGAAACCACCTCTCGGTGCTCCCGAGTTCGCTAGGCCCACTGGTGCGATTGTCGAGGTTGTGTGGAAAAGGTCAGACATTGAAGCATCGAAATCTACTGTAAGAAGGCCACTCGGCCACAATATTCAGTTTGAACGTTAACAGCTCCTGATAGAAGTACTTGTTCTACCTATTGGACAATAAATTCAGCATGTAGCGCACCTGCCGCTTTGATTGCCTTTAATATGTCGATCATATCTTGTGGCGACACTCCCAACGCATTTAGCCCTTCGATGAGTTGGGGCAACGCAACTGTATCTTCAACGAGTGCCAACCCGGTTCCAGGCTCTTCTTCAATCGCGACATCCGTGCGTGGAACAACAATTGTTTCCCCTGCTCCAGAGAACGGATTCGGTTGAACCACCAAGGGTGTCTCCTGCACCCTTAGTGTTAGATTTCCTTGCGACACAGCAACCCGTGAAATGCGTACATCGTCTCCTAGCACTATCGTCCCCGACCGTTGATCAACAACGACTCTGGCCTTTTGAGCGGTCACCACTTCAATGTTTTCCAGCATTCCTATCAAATGTGCAGGACTAGCTGCGCCGGACTTCCGAACGTCCAGTCGGACGGTTCCTGAATCAAGCATGGTCGCGATTGATTTGTCAAAACGTCTATTAATTGCCTGCTCTATTCGAACTGCGGTTGTGAAATCTGGATTTCTCAATGCAATCCGCAATTCAGTCATTTCCGACAAAACGAACTCCACTTCGCGCTCCACGCGGGCACCTGACGGGATCACTCCCGCTGTCGGCACACCTTTAACCGTCTCGGCTGCTTCTCCAGAAACTGAAATGCCGCCCGCAATAATTGAACCCTGCGCAACCGCATAGATATTCCCGT
>DFBM01000181.1:10387-10613 GCA_002366645.1 Rhodobacterales bacterium UBA3080
TCCCCCGCAACGTTGATCCCCAAACGCTCCAACAAGTTCGCCATCGCTTCTTCTGTGAAAGGCGAATTTCTCAACCCGTCGCCGGTTCCGTTAAGCCCTACGACCAACCCGTAACCCACAAGATCATTGCCGCGTACACCGTCATATTCCACCAAATCTTTGATTTTTACTTCAGAAGCTATCACCAGCGCTGGAGCGAGCGTCGCTACTATCAGGAAAATGAAGG
>DFBM01000164.1 GCA_002366645.1 Rhodobacterales bacterium UBA3080
AGGTCGCTGTCACGAGTGCGGTGGTTGGTTATATTCACACGAATGGCGGTTTGTCCGTTGACCTTGGTGGTCGACGGTGCGGCTATGCCCCGAACCTGTAGTTCGATCACTATGTTTTCGTTCAACTGGTCAAGGCCGACAGAGTTGCCCGTAAAACGGAAACAGACAATTCCGGTGGCAACTGGCGCTAAAAGCTCCAGTTGCGGTTGTGCCAGAACGAGATGTTCGAGTTGTTTGGCTTGCAGGCAGTTTTTGGTAATCGCTGCGCCGAGTTTTTCGGTGCCATGCTCGACAAACTGCAACCAGATTTTCAGCGCACGAAACCCGCGCGACAGTTCGGGGCCATATTCGGTTGGCCAAGGGTTTCCAGCGGCCAGCCCGCGTTCAGCCCCTTTCAGGTAATCGGGGCGTTCCGTGAAAGCGGCCCGGTGGAGTTTTTCGTCGCGGATCAGCACAAATCCGGCATCGTAATTCACGTGCAACCACTTATGGAAGTCAAAAGCGATGGAGTCGGCACGGTTTATACCGGTCAGCCGCCCGCGAAGATGATCGCTTAGCACGCCGCTGGCGCCAAATGCCCCGTCGATATGGAACCAGAGGTTTTCGCGGTCGGCAATGTCGGCGATGGCTTCGAGGTCGTCGATGGCACCGACGTTGACGCTGCCGGCAGTTCCGACGACGCAAAAGGGTTCGAAACCGGCGGCGCGGTCTCTGGCAATCGCGGCCTCAAGGGCTTCGGTGTCCATCTCGAAGGCGGCGTTGACGGGCACAAGTCGCAAGGCGTCACTGCCCAAACCGAGCATGTCGAACGCCCGTGAAACGCAGCTGTGGGCCTGTGCGGAGGTGTAGCCGACCAGCTTGGCCTCGCCTAAACCGGCTTTGCGGCTGTTTGGTCCGATACGATCGTCACGGGCTGTTTTTAGTGCGATTATGGTGGCGATGGAGGTGCCGGAAACGATCAGGCCGCTGGAGCCTGTGGGGAAATCGAACATCTGCCGGACCCATTCGACCACCTGTTTTTCGACGTATATCGCGCCGTGATCGCGGCCACCCAGATTGGCGTTCATCGCCGCTGCGGCGATTTCCGCGACCATGCCGCCCGGGGAACCGGAACCATGGACCCAGCCGAAAAACCGCGGATGGGTATTGCCAACGCCATAGGGCAACAGCGCCTGAACAGCCTGTTGCGCGCCCGTGATGCCTTCGCCTTTGGTGGGCAAATCCAGCGTCAGGGATTGCTTGAGGTCGTCGGGAAGTGGTGTCCAGACCGGACCGTCACTGGCCGATTGCATCTTGTCGAGCGACGCTTCGAGCATTTTATGCGCGGCGGCCCGAAAGGCGTCCCAATCGTCTGGATCGAGTGTTGAAATCGACATCGGCCCCCTCCTAATGCCGCCAGAAGGCAGCTGTGAACAGGACATAGACTGCCATTAGTTCCAGACGACCGATCAGCATCGCGGCACTTAAAACCCATTTCGCAGAATCTGGCAGAGGTGCGAAATTCCCTGATGGGCCGATGACCTCGCCCAACCCCGGACCGACGTTAGCCAGCGCAGTCGCCGCGCCAGAAATCGCGGTGACGGGATCGAGGCCGAGCAAGCCGAGGATGATAGTCAGCGTCGCTAGTGTCAGCATAAAAGCCACAAAGAACGCCATGACCGAGCTAAGGATGTCCTCGCCGACCCGCCGACCCTGATACCGCGGTGTGAAGATGCCGTTCGGACTATGGATTTTCTGGATCTGGCTACGGATGGCGGCGGCGAGCAACTGGAACCGGAAGATTTTGATCGAGCAGCAGGTCGAGCCCGCGCAGCCACCGACCAACCCCATCAGGAAGAACAGCATCACCGGAAAGGCGCCCCAGAGTCCATAATCGGTGCTGGCATATCCTGTGCCGGTCAGGATCGAGGTGACGTTAAAAACGGATTGCCGGAATGCGCCTTCGGCCCCTGCACCCGCATCGAAGTGCCGGAAAAGGGCCATGCCGATGACCAGCAGAGTCCAAAAGCCGAAAAATGCCCAGACTTGCGAGTCGCGAAACAACGGCTGGGCACTGCCGTTCAGCATTTGCACGTAGCGGATGAATGGCAGGCTGGCGAGCATCATGAACACTGTTGCCACGTATTCGACACCACCGCCGAAACCGGCGAAGGAGGAATCGTAGTTCGAGAAGCCTCCGGTGGCGACAGTGGTCAGGGAGTGTACGACCGCGTCGAAAAACTGCATGCCGACGGCGGCGTAGGAAAAAACGCAGGCAACAGTCAGAAGCAGATAAACAACGGCGATAGAGCTGGCGATCTGACCTGCGCGGGGGAGAACCTTGCCGATGGTGTCAAACCCTTCGGAACGGAAGATCTGCATACCACCAACCTTGAGGGTTGGCAGGAAGGCCATCGCAACAACAATAATACCGACGCCGCCGAACCATTGCATCAGGCCACGCCAGAGCAGTGTGCCTTTTGGCAGGGTATCGAGGTTTGAAAACACAGTCGAACCGGTGGTGGTCAGACCCGACATCGCTTCGAAAAACGCATCGGTGTAGCTGGCATTCGGCTCGCCTAGCCAAAAAGGGAGCGCGCCGAATATCGGCAGCACCAGCCAGCTCGACGTGGTTAACAGAAAGGTTTGTTGCAGGGATAGTGAGTCGAGCCGCGCGTTGGCAGTGGACAGTGTCAGCAAACCGCCGGCGACGACTGTAATCGTCGCACATAGTGCAAATGTGCCGGCACTTTCGGCTCCGGACAGGAAATCGACGGCAAAGGGCACGAGCATTGTCAGGCCAAGCGCCGCGACCAGCAGGCCGATGATATATCCAACGGGTCTAAAATCAATCATAGCCAAGGCTTGGCCTTTGACCGCTAAACTGTCAAGCAGAAGCCTTAAATCCGTGCTGATGTTCTGTGATTTAAAGTAAACCGGCAAGTCTGGCCTGCCGATCTATTGTTGGATTCAGCTACCGCGATTTACCGGATTGCCGATCGTGTTCAGGAATTCTTTGCGCAAGGAACGATCCTCGCGGAATTCGCCTAGCATCGTCGATGTCACCATCGAGACGCCCGGTTTATGGACACCGCGGGTCGACATGCAGTGATGCTCGCCTTCCAGTACAACGGCGACGCCGCGGGGTTCGAGCACGTCAAACAGCGATTGCGCGATCTGTGCCGTCATCTTTTCCTGCACCTGAAGGCGTTTTGCATAAGCATCGACAACGCGGGCGAGCTTGGAAATACCTACCACGCGGTCCGTTGGAATATAGCCGATATGGGCCACACCGATGATCGGTGCCATGTGATGCTCGCAATAAGATTCGTAGCGGATGTCGCGCAAAACGACCATTTCGTCATAACCTTCAACCTCACCAAAGGTGCGTTGAAGCATGTCGACAGGGTCTTCGGAATAGCCACGGAACCACTCGCCATAGGCTTTGGTCACGCGCTTCGGGGTATCCAGCAGACCTTCACGGTTTGGATCTTCGCCCGCCCAACGCAACAAGGTGCGCACGGCTTCTTCGGCTTCCTCGCGGGACGGCCGTTCGATGATCAACTCGTCATCATTCGCTAGTATTTCCGGGTCATAAACATTCACGTCGCAACTCTCCTATCAAAGCAAACTTGGGGCGACATAAAGCCAATTTCAAGTTAACCATCTGACAAACCCCGTTATTAACACATTATTTACTTTTTCACCAAAGTGTTAACAAAGTGTTACCATAAGGTTAATGAAATTATTATATTCGCCCTAAGGTAGAGTTAATTTATTTGTTCCAGCGCCTGCGAAATATCCGCGATCAGGTCGTCCTTGTCTTCCAATCCGACAGAAATCCGCACCAAACCGTCCGTAATGCCCAGATCCGCACGCATTTCCGGCGATAGCCGCTGATGCGTAGTGGTTGCCGGATGCGTGACCAGACTTTTGGCGTCGCCCAGATTGTTGGACAGCAAGATGATTTCGAGTGCGTTCAGGAATTTGAACGTCGCGTCCTGCCCACCCTTGATATCGAGGGCAATCACCGTTCCGCCTGCGCTCATTTGCCGTGCGGCAAGTGCATGCTGCGGATGGCTTTCGAGGCCCGGGAAGATGGTGTTGTTCACCGCCGGATGCCCTTCGAGCGCCGTTGCGATGGCCAGAGCCGAATCCGCCTGGGCGCGGCATCTGAGGTCCAATGTTTCCAAACCCTTCAGCATGACCCACGCGTTAAACGGGCTGATCGCGCCGCCGGTGTGTTTCAGGTAGGTCTCGAAATCACCGCGAATGAATTCTTCGTCGCCAATGACGACTCCGCCAAGGCAACGCCCCTGCCCGTCGATGTGTTTGGTGGCGGAATACACGACCACGTCGGCGCCGAGTTCCAGCGTGCGCTGGAAGATCGGCGTGGCAAATACATTGTCCACCACCAGCTTCGCACCGGATGCGTGTGTGATTTCGGCGATGCCCGAAATGTCGGCAACTTCCAGTGTCGGATTGGAGATCGCCTCGACAAAGGCGATTTTGGTTTCGGGACGCATGGCAGCGCGCCATTGTTCGAGGTCCGTACCCTCGACGAAGGTAACCTCGACGCCGAAGCTCGGCAGGAGGTTTTCGAGGATGTAGAGACAGGAACCGAACAATGCTTTGGCGGAAACCACGTGGTCGCCAGCCTTAAGCGTGCTGAAAAGCGCGCCGTTGACGGCGGCCATGCCGGTAGCGGTGGCAAAGGCCGCCTCACCGCCTTCAAGCGCTGCAATGCGGTCTTCGAACATGGATACCGTCGGGTTGGCGTAACGCGAGTAGATGTACTCGTCATCGCCGCGATCAATAAAGCGTGCTTCGGCAGCCTCGGCGCTCGGGTAGACGTAGCCTTGCGTCATGAAGATCGCTTCCGAGACCTCGCCATACTGGCTGCGTCGCGTACCTTCATGCACAAGCTTAGTGCGTGTTTTCCATGTGTCTGTCATATCAATATCCGGAAGTTCCGGCCCTTCTGTTATACCCTGATCGGGGCTTTATGGGCCTCGACCTCTTTAGCGGAATATTTAGAGTGGCCCGCAATCCAGTCTTACAAAGCGCCACATCGACGCTTGATAATGCCAATGACCGCTAGCGTCAACGGCGCTGTTGTCACGAACAGGCAAGTGTGAAGGGTGACAATGACACTTCTTGAATTGCTGCACAGGAAGGCCCCTTGTCGGGACATGCCGTCGGAGCTGGTCAGGCCTAGCGCACGAAGTTCCGTACGGTCACGAATACGCGACGAGGCTTGATCTCTCGCGAAAAACCTCCATTCTCAAACTTCGAACAAAGCTGGAGCTTCAGAAATGACCAAACCAATCGAACTATATTACTGGCCAACCCCGAATGGTTGGAAGATCACAATTGCGCTCGAAGAAATGGGGCTGCCGTATAACGTCAATCTCGTGGATATCGGCAAGGGCGAGCAGTTTGAGCCGGAGTTCCTGAAGATCGCACCCAACAACCGGATGCCCGCGATAATTGACGCGGATGGACCGGATGGAGAGCCGATCGCGATTTTCGAAAGCGGGGCTATTTTGCAGTACTTAGCGCGCAAAACCGGCAAGTTCGGCGGCACGTCGGAACGCAACCGGATCGAAGTTGACCAGTGGCTAATGTGGCAAATCGGTGGTTTGGGACCAATGGCCGGTCAGGCACACCACTTCTTGAAATACGCGCCTATGATGAATCCGCCACAGGATCTGCCCTATGCGAAAGACCGTTACCGCAACGAAACCGGCCGTCTTTATGGCGTACTGAACCGCCGTCTTGAGGGGCGGGATTACGTTGCAGGCGAATACTCGATTGCCGATATGGCGATTTGGCCGTGGGCGTGTTTGTGGGAAGGTCAACAGCAGGACATTAAGGAGTTCCCGCATATGGAAGCGTGGCTGGATCGTATGTACGCCCGCCCAGCAGTAAAAGCCGGACGTGCGGTTGCCAAGGATAACCGCATGGAAGCAGGCCAAAGCAAAGAAGCCCAGAAAATTCTGTTCGGTCAGAAAGCGGATTCCTGAACTAGCGGGCGAGAATGGCCTCGGTCTGTGCCACCAGCTGCGATATCACATCCGCAGTCGAAGTTGCTCGGATCAGGCCCACCGCCTGACCTGACCAGAGCGCGATGGCGTCCCCGCTGTCCGCCTTGGCCGAGGCTTTGCGTAATGGGCCGGTAAGCGTATTCATCACCGGAAAATCCGGCCAGTCGTCAACTTTGTCCATCTCGCTGGCGTATTTGTTCACGAGGGTGCGGGCATGGCGGCCTGAAAACGCTTTGCTCATCATTGTGTCGTCACCACTGGCCGCCAATAAACTGCGTTTGTGGGTGTCGCTAGCCGACGATTCCGGTGACGCAAGAAAAGCTGTTCCAATTTGCACACCGGCTGCGCCAAGCATTAAGGCCGCCGCGATTCCGCGTCCGTCTGCTATTCCACCGGCTGCGATCACCGGAACGCTTACCGCATCAACGATCCGCGGAACCAGCGCCATTGTTCCGGCGACCTCGGCCGCACCGCGCGGTAAGAACCAACCGGAATGTCCGCCTGCCTCATAGCCTTGCGCGATAATGGCGTCCGCCCCGTTTTCCTCTAGAAACCGAGCTTCCGACACCGAGGTTGCCGATGACAGGATAACGATCCCCTCGGCTTTCAGCGTTTTGATCATCGCACTATGAGGCAAGCCGAAGTGAAAGCTGACCGCTTTTGGCGCTAATCTTGCGACGGCATCGCACATCTCGGCATCGAATGGGTAATGCGTTTCAACAGCAGCGGGAATGTCGCCCGCATCCAGCTGATCGTACCAATGCGCCAGCCTGTTTTGGGCGGCAACGGCGCGTTCAGGATTGGTCCGTGGGGCTGTATGCACGAAGAAGTTCAGATTGACCGCCCGGTTCGTACCGCTTCGAACACGGCGCATATCGGCTTGAACCGCCCCTGACGTCTGCATCGCACAACCTAACGAGCCCATCGCGCCAGCATTTGCCGCCGCAATGGCCATTTCAGGGGTCGAGGCACCTGCCATAGGTGCTTGAATAATCGGGTGGTCTATTTCCAGAAGGTCGCAAAGTCGCCGGTCTTTCCACATGTTCCACCCTCCTCAGTTCAAAGCTGCGGAACGCTAGCGCAATTACGCCAGCGCGCCAACAGATTTGCGTCAGAGTTCGGCAGCCTGCGTTAGAACCATCTGCACGGCCTGCGCGGCTTCGGCACCTTTTTTCACGAAATGCGC
>DFBM01000190.1 GCA_002366645.1 Rhodobacterales bacterium UBA3080
GAATGGACAAGAAAGAACTGCTTCTCACCTATCAATCCAGAACTGGTCGCGCGGTTTGGATCGGACCGGACACTGAAGAAACACTGTGTGAATTAGCGCAACGTGGCACTAAAAATGTCACGGTCTTGACCCCGGGTTTTGCACCGGATTGTGTCGAAACACTTGAAGAGACCCGGATGCTCGCTGCAGATAAATTCCTGCGATCAGGCGGCGAACATTTTTCCCATGTCCCTAGCTTAAACGATAGCGAACTTGCTGTCGATTTGCTGAGTGATATCATTTGTACGGAGTTGCAGGGCTGGGCTGCATAACTACCGAACCTAGACATCTACGCTGGTCAGCACCGTCGTTGCCCAGCCATGAGCCATGATCGCCCTATGATGACCGAAAGGTAGGGTGGAAAACCGGAGCCACAAAACTGGATGCTTAAAAAACTCAGCCTCCCGCACGACCCTTAAAGCTTTCCTACGAACGGTATAGCGGCCTATAGATTGCGCCAATTTTTCTCACGCCGTGCAAGCTGGCACGGTGTGGTCACGTCACAATCACGATGTAACTATTCGTTTAGAGATCTACCTCAATGGCGATTCCAGCTTTAACCGCAAGCTCAACAGCTGCGGAAGCAACTGCCAGATCCTGCAACCCGACGCCGGTGCCATCAAATAGGGTGACCTCGTCATCGGACGTCCGTCCCTGATGCTCGCCATTGATCACCGCACCTAGCACTGTGATATCGCCTTCGGCCATCAGACCTTCAGCAATTGCGTGCTGGCATTCGCCGATTGTAGTCGCCTGTGCAATTTCATCAGTGAAAACCGTCGCTCTTGCTACAAGTGCCGCTTCGACCTCTTGCTTGCCCTTGGTGTCTGTTCCCATGCAGGCGATATGCGTACCGGCTTTAACCTGCACATCTTTCAGGATTGGGTCAAAGCTGGACGTGATCGAGATGATCACATCGGCCTGCGCCCCAAGCTGGTCAAGATCAACCGCTTCAAACGGCAGGTCAAACTCTTCTGCCGTATCCGCGAGACGCGAGAGCATTTCCGGATGGAAATTCCAACCGATAACTTTTTCGAACGATCGCTGTTCCAGTGCTGCACGCATCTGGAAAGCGGACTGGTGCCCTGCCCCGATCATCCCGAGAACTTTAGAATCCTGTCGCGCCAAGTGCTTGATCGAAACGGCCGATGCCGCTGCTGTCCGAACGGCTGTCAGATAGTTTCCGCCAACAATCGCTTTCAGTTGGCCAGTGTCGGGATTGAACAAAAACACCGTGGATTGGTGGTTCGTCAAACCTTTTGCATCGTTACCCGGCCAATAGCCACCGGATTTCAAACCCAGTGCCAAGCCAGCCTTGTCGAAGCCGGATTTGAAACCATACAACGCATCCGCATATCCGATGTCCTCGCGGATCACCGGAAAATTGTAAGCGTCGCCGCGCGCCATTGCGCCAAAAACCGCCTCAACGGCATCAAAAGAAGTCTTTCGATCTATAAGCTCGGGGATAATTTTTTCTGGAACAATAATCATCGCATTTCCTTCAAACGTTAGTTCCGCGCCCAGAGCAGTCCGGACGCGGAGAATTGTGTTAGCTGAGCTTAGTAAGCTTTGCCGCGCGCCGAAACCGGCCACAGGGTTTCAACTTTGCCGTTACGCACACCAACATACCAGTCGTGAACGTTCGCGGTTGGATCGCAGTGACCTGGAACCAGCTTCAGCTTATCGTTGACCTTCAGAACGCCGTTCGGATCAGCAACAACACCGTGTTCATCCGAACATTTGACGTATTCAACGTCGTCACGACCGTAAACAACAGGCAGACCACTATCGATAGACTGGGCTTTCAGGCCAGCGTCAACCACAGCGATATGATCTTTGGCGTGGCTCATAACCGAGGTCAGCAGGAAGAAGGAGTTCTCCCACTCGCCTTGATCGATCCGGTTGCCGTCTTTGTCCAGAATGCGACCATAGTCGGCATCCATGAAAGCATAGGAACCAGCCTGAAGCTCGTTAAACACGCCCGAGTTGCTTTCGAAGTAATAAGAACCGGTGCCACCACCGGAAACCAATTCGGCTTTCATGCCTTCAGCTTCGAGACCGGCAACTGCGTCTTTTACCATGGCGATGGCAATATCAAGGTTCGCTTTGCGGTCGGCATAGCTGTCCATGTGCTGCATGGCACCCTGATAGGCCTGAATACCGGAGAATTTCAGCCCGTCAGCAGCTTCGATCGCCTTTGCAATTTCAACAACAGCAGGCGTTGTCGTCACACCACAGCGACCAGCGCCACAGTCGATTTCAACGAAACATTCGATCTGGTTGCCATGCTTGACAGCAGCCGCCGACAGATCAGCAACGTTAGCCACATCGTCAACACAAACGATTGTGCGGCATCCGAAGTTCGGCAAGCGGGCCAGACGGTCGATTTTCAGCGGGTCACGGACCTGATTGGAAACCAGAATGTCCTTGATGCCACCACGGGCAAAAACCTCGGCTTCCGAGACTTTCTGGCAGCAAACACCAACGGAACCACCAAGCTCTTCCTGTAGTTTGGCAACATCAACCGACTTGTGCATTTTGCCGTGCACACGATGGCGCATGCCATGTGCTTTGGCATAGTCGCCCATTTTCTTGATGTTACGCTCGAGCGCATCGAGGTCCAGAACCAGACAAGGAGTCTGGATGTCCGCCTCGTCCATGCCAGGTAGGGCTGGAACGTTATAACCTACTTCGAGGCCTTCGTATTTCGATACTCCGGTCATGATTTTCTCTCCTATTTATCCATCCACGGCAGGCTGTCGAGATCGACATTTCCACCGGTAACAATAACCCCAACGCGCTTACCCGCGAAGACGTCTTTGTTTTTCAAAATTGTCGCAAGCGGCACAGCGCTGGACGGCTCCATAACGATCTTCATACGTTTCCAGATCAACTTCATCGCATCGATAATTTCTTCTTCAGTCGCGGTAAAGATATCTGTGACGTGATTGGAAACGAAATGCCACGTCAAATCTTTTAACGGAACTTTCAGGCCATCAGCAACCGTTTCCGGTGCATCGTCCGCAATAATATGACCAGCCCTGAACGAGCGCGCCGCATCGTCGGCGTTCAACGGTTCTGCAGCATAAATGCTTACCTCTGGTGCAACGTTTGACATCGCCAAACAGGTTCCGGAAATCATCCCGCCACCACCAATCGGGGCAACAATCGCATCAAGGTCGCCAACCTGCTCTAACAGCTCCAACGAACAGGTCGCCTGCCCTGCAATCACCCGAGGGTCATTGTAAGGGTGAACGAAATCTGCGCCCGTCGCGGCCTGCACTTCGGCAAAAACTGCTTCACGCGAAGAGGTAGAAGGTTCGCATTCGGTGATGATACCACCATACCCGATAACCGCGTCTTTCTTGGCTTGTGGCGCGGTGCGCGGCATGACGACGTGGCAAGGTATACCGCGTCGGCCCGCTGCATATGATAACGACAATGCGTGGTTGCCTGATGAATGTGTCGCCACACCTTTGGCGGCCATTTCATCACTTAGACCAAAAACAGCATTAGACGCGCCACGAACTTTGAAAGCACCGGCTTTCTGAAAGTTTTCGCATTTGAAAAACAGCTCGGCGCCTGTGAGTTTGTTCATGAACGTGCTGGTCAGCACCGGTGTTTTGTGGATGTACGGTGTGACCCGCTCGCGCGCAACTTTTACATCGTCAAACGTGGGAATATACATATTGTTTCCTTTATCCGGCTGTTGTGCGGTAGTATTCCTGTGCTGCCGCAACTCCGGAGCCCAGAGTAATCGGGTACCCAAGGTCAACCATCGCCATTTCCGCCGTTGCAATGCCCGACAGCGCCATAACGTCAGTTAGACTACCAAGGTGTCCGATACGAAACACTTTGCCCGCAACTTTACCCAAGCCGCCACCAAAGGAAACACCATATTTGTTCGAGGCATGGTTCACCAGTTCAGTGGCATCAAATCCCTCAGGTGCAAGGATCGCCGTAACCGAGTCCGAATAGATTTCTTCGCGAACCGCACAAATTTCCAAACCCCAGGCGCGAACTGCAGTGCGAACACCTTCAGCTATCCTGTGGTGACGGGCGAACACATTGTCCAAACCTTCTTCCAGCAACATTTCGGTGGATTTGGCCAAACCGTTCAGCATGCCGACAACTGGCGTGTATGGGTACCCACCCACAGCCAGCTGAGCGATCATATCGCGCAGATCGAAATAGTAACGTGGCAAATCCGCCTGTTCCATTGTCGCAATAGCCTTTTGGCTAATACCGACAATGGACAGTCCGGCGGGAAGCATGAAACCTTTTTGGGATCCGGCAATGGCGAGGTCGACGCCCCATTCGTCCATGCGGAAGTCCATCGAGCCGATGGAGCTAACTCCGTCGACGTATAATAGCGCAGGGTGTCCGGCGGCATCCATAGCCCTGCGCACTGCGGCCACGTCGCTCAGGACGCCGGTCGCTGTCTCGTTATGTGTAACCAGCACCGCTTTAATTTCGTGGTTGGTGTCAGCCAAAAGTGCTTCGGCATAGGAAACGACCGGGCAAGCTTCGCCCCATTCGACTTCGAACACCTGCATGTCGAGCCCGTGGCGTTCGCACATATCTATCCATTTTTGCGAGAACATGCCCTGCTGTGCAGCAAGCACCTTGTCGCCTGCGGACAATGTATTGCTGATAGCAGCTTCCCAGCCACCGGTGCCGGAAGACGGAAAGATAACAACTTCGCCTTCTTCGGTTTTCAGCACTTTCTTCACGCCGGCAAGCGCAGGTTTTAGAATTGTATCGAAGACCGCCGAACGGTGGTCTAGCGTTGGCATGTCACAAGCCTTGCGTAAAACATCAGGAATGTTCGTTGGGCCGGGGATAAAAACAGGATTTTGATCAGACATAGGATTCTCTCCGTATTTGGATTTGAGACATCGTATTCCGACATGTGAATATACGCAATTTTTTCGAAAAAATATTTCATTATGTCCAGTAAATAGCTTTTATCATAAACTTCAAAGGGTTACATTTTTTCACATAGTGAACTATTTTTTTATTACAAATTTAATTCGACACGTTCTATGCTGGATTCGCATTAAACCGACCTAGAGCTCGAAAAAAAGAAAAGTTACAAATGGTAGAAAACCCCAAACGCACGCGCGGTCGCCCACGCTCTTTTAATGACCAGACCGAAAACACAATCGTAAGATCGCTTGACCGGGGGATGGTCATATTGTCATCACTCGCCGAAAGCGATGGAATTTCATTATCCGCCTTGGCCGAAAGGTCTGCGCAATCTTCCGCAACGGTCTATCGCGCACTAACGACGTTGCAAGCGCACGAGATCGTCGAATTCGAGGAGCACACACAGCTGTGGTTTATCGGCGCCGGTGCCTTCCGTATTGGCAGCGTATTTTTAAACCGCACCAATATCCTTCAGCGAAGCCGTCCGGTGATGCAAAAACTGATGCGATCAACTGGCGAAACCGCAAACCTCGGGATTGAGAGGGATGATCGGGTCATGTTCATCTCGCAGGTTGAAACCAGTCAGACGATCCGAGCATTTTTTCCACCCGGAACAAGCAACCCCATGCATGCCTCCGGCATAGGCAAATCGCTTCTTGCGAATTTTCCTGCGTCGCGAACTAGTGCGATTATCGGGGAACAGGGCTTGGAACGGTTTACCGACAACACGATCACCGATCCTGATCAGTTGATGTCGGAACTGACGACGATAAAGCGCAAAGGTTTCGCCGTTGACGACGAAGAGCGCACAGTCGGCATGCGATGCATTGCAGCGGCTATCTTCGATGCCTACGGCGAGCCTGTAGCTGGATTGTCGATCTCCGGCCCGACGTTCAGGATGCCCCGGAATTCGACAGAAGAAATCGGGATGCACGTACGGAACGCGGCACAAGAGGTCACAAAGGCGCTCGGGGGAAAGGAGCCTGATCTTTAACTTCCGGCTACCTACCGACTATATCTTCCAGCAAAGCGTAATCGTTGTCCCTGTACGTTTGAACAATTGACTCCGTCGTATCTGCGCTTGCGCCTAACGCGCTGATGACAATCGCACCAAGTTGTAGGCTTGCTTCCGCTGTTTCCGGCACGATCGACGTGGCGCCTTCAGTTTCCAGTAAATGCAAATGCCGCATATCACGCGCGCGTACAAATATTTTCAGGTCGGGATAGTTGCGGCGTAGACTGCCAACCAACCGATTGGCGACGCTGATTTGGTCCAAGGTAATGACAATCGCAGCCGCAAATTCTGCGCCCGCGGATTTAAGGACCGAGACCTGGCTAGCGTTTCCGTAATAAACAGGCGCACCCTTCCTGCGGCACTCGCTAACGCGGTCGCCATTGTTGTCAATCGCGACATATGCGATCCCGCCATCCCCCAACACCTTCGCAATGGTTTGTCCGACACGCCCGAAACCGGCGATAAGGACGTGCCCCTCCAATCCCTTCACCTCCGCCGCAATATCGACCGTTGATGTGTCACCACTCGAACGCAACCGATTAGCCAACCCTGCGCCGAACTGTGCCAGAACGGGTGTCACCGCCATACTCAAAGCTATTACCGCTAACAAAACTTGAACGATGTCCATGGGGATCAACCCAAGGGCACCCGACGCGCCCAGCAGCACAAAGCCGAATTCCCCACCCTGCGAAAGCGCCAGACCGACTTGCACCGACGTTGATGTGGGTAGTCCGAACATACGGGCGAGCAAACCCGTAATAATTGTCTTTCCCAATAAAAGTGCAAATACCAAAAGGCTGATCAGCAGTAGGTTAGATACGATAAGAACTATATCGATCGACATACCGATGGTCATAAAGAACAGGCCCAGAAGCAATCCGCGAAACGGCTTTATGTCGGCTTCGACCTGATGCTTATACTCCGTTTCCGCCAACAATAACCCGGCAAGAAATGCCCCGAGCGCCATGGACAAGCCGGTAAGCGAAAGTATCCACCCCATGCCAAGAACCGACAGTAGCGCCATCGCGACAAACAGTTCCGAGCTTCGCGCACCGGCAATAACGTGGAACACAGGTCTAAAAATGATGCGGCCTGCCCATATCGCAACGACAAGTGCAACTGCGGCCTGCAAAATCGCTAATCCGAAAGCTGCGACGAACGAAGTGCCTTCCTGTGAAAGGGTCGTCATCAATATCAGTAGCGGTACAACCGCGAGGTCCTGCAGCAAAAGAATTGCAAATGTTACAAACCCGAAGTTGGTTGCCCGCTCTCCACGCTCCGTCAGCAATTGAAGGACAAAAGCGGTTGAGGATAGCGCCAGAGCGCCGCCGATCAGAACCGCGGCTTTGACATCAATACCAACCCCGAAAGCGATACCCGTCACGATTGCTGTGGTCACCAAGACCTGCAGCAATCCAAGCCCGAAAACGTATCGACGCATTTTACGTAGCCGTTCAAGTGAAAGGTCCAGACCAATCATGAACAGCAGAAATACCACCCCGAATTCCGCGAGCGTGTCGGCACTATGGGTATCGCCAATGATCGAAAATCCATGCGGACCAATCAACATGCCAGCTGCCAGATATCCAAGTATCGGACTTGCGCGCAAGCGATGGAACAGAGGTACGATTGCGACCGCTGCTACAAGAAAAGTCAGGACATCATAGAAGAGTCCAGAAGGCGTCACATCACAACTCCAAGTTCAGGACACACACGCCCGCTGGTTTGGCTATACAACACGGGACTAGTGTTAACAGCTTATTAGTGCGCAAAAAAGACTGGTACTTTTGCACCATCGAGCATCGCGCTTGTGGTCCCACCAAACATCCATTGCTGCAACTTCGAATGCCCGTAGGCCCCCATGACAACCAGATCAGAGCCGGTTTCGGTGATGGCCTCGACAATACTGGTCGCGACGCCGCGACCTCCGGTTGGCCGCTGTTGCAAAGTGACGTTGCAGCCGTGATGGCTTAACCATGCTGAAACATCAGCCCCCGGATCTTCGCCGTCGGCGTTTTTGCTCATTATCGGATCAAACAGACCAACGATGACTTCATCCGCACGCTGCAAGACCGGCAAGGCCTGATGGATAGCACGCGAGGATGGCAAGCTGGAGTTCCACGCAACAAATACGCGCTTCGGTTTTGGTATAATCGCCGCAGCCTCGCCCGCCACAATCACGCCGATGGGTGACCTGAATAGAACGCCGGACAAAACACGGCTGTATACATTATCTTCGAGTGTATTTGATTTTGGCAACATCGCTACATCGCAAACCATGGCTCGTTTCGCGATTTCGGCGTCCAGATTTGCGAGCTCTGAATACACAGCATTAACGTCGCCTGCGATGTCTGCTTTTTGCAGGATTACCTCGATGCTATTTACCTTGGCACCGAGCTCCGAGATTGTTTCCCGGATGTTCATTCCGAAATCATCGGCCACAGTCATCGCGCCATAAGGTATCGCCGAAGCATAGACATTCGCCGACGGTGCGACAGCCACAACCGCCACCGACAGCCGCGCCTCCAACGAGCGCGCAATTTCCAGAAGCGGATCGAGTTGCTGTTTTGTGCAGTCCATTCCGAGGACTGTTAGAATTGTTTTATGGGTCATGACGATTCTCCTTTGAAAGAATACGAACAGTTTATTCCACATGTTGGCGCAGGCCTTGAGGTGGATCAAGAAAGTCTCAACCCGAAATCTGACCTTCATTGCCGCAGATTGCAAAGCTTTTCCGAAAATCTCGACAATTGGCATTGACCGCCGCGTATTTCGCGTTACCTAGACATACAGGTTTGCAGCAGATAAATCAGGGTAGGAAATGCGGTTTAGACCGCATTGGACAGGGAACAATGGACGAAACATCTTCTTTTTTGCCTTTGATTGCGGCCATGCCATTCATTGGCGCTCTTCTTCCAGGATTAATGATACGCGCGGGACGCAACGTCAGCGCCTTGTCGGCCGGTTTTGCGACGCTTCTCGCCCTTATAATGCTGATACTCGAAGCGCCGGCGGTGATGCGCGGTGAAGTTATCCGTGCAGACATCGACTGGATGCCATTACTTGGCCTAAACGTCAGCTTTTTCCTTGATGGACTGGGGTTACTGTTTGCCCTAATGATTTTGGGCATCGGGCTGCTAATTATTCTTTATGCCCGGTTCTATCTGTCAAAATCAGACCCGATGGGTCAGTTTTACACCTATCTACTACTATTTCAGGGTGCGATGCTCGGGATCGTTCTGTCGAATAACGTATTGCTTTTGTTGATTTTCTGGGAGCTAACTAGTCTTTCCTCGTTCCTACTCATCGGTTATTGGAAGCACCTTCCCGAGGGGCGACAAGGCGCGCGTATGGCATTGGCTGTCACCGGCATGGGCGGTTTGGCGATGATCGGGGGAATGCTAATCCTGGGTGACATCGCAGGCAGCTATGATTTGACGGTTATCCTAGCGCATGGTGAAGCTATTAAATCCTCACCGATGTATATGCCCGCTCTTATCTTGATTCTTCTCGGCGCTTTTACAAAATCGGCCCAGTTCCCGTTCCATTTCTGGCTTCCACACGCCATGGCCGCACCTACACCGGTTTCGGCGTACCTGCACTCCGCGACCATGGTGAAAGCCGGTATCTTCCTGATGGCAAGACTCTGGCCAGCTTTGGCAGGTACGGATGCGTGGTTCTACATCGTCGGAACAACCGGTCTGGTGACAATGCTTGTCGGCGCTTCGATCGCTTTGTTCAAAGATGACCTAAAGGCACTGCTTGCCTATTCGACCGTTAGTCACCTCGGGTTGATTACAATGCTATTGGGTTTTGGCACCAAAGCGGCAGCAGTGGCGGCGATTTTCCATATTATCAACCACGTGACATTTAAAGCGGCGCTGTTCATGACCGCCGGAATTGTCGATCATAGCGCCCACACCAGAGACATCAAACGTCTGGGCGGACTTGCAGCGTTTATGCCGATCACAGCCGTAATCGCCACGATTTCGGCTCTGTCAATGGCCGGGATTCCGTTCCTGAATGGGTTCCTCTCAAAAGAGATGATGCTGGAAGAAGCAGCTCACACAGTTTGGCTTGGCAACCATTGGGTTGTTCCAGCGCTCGCCACATTTGGGGCGCTTTTGTCCGTGGCTTACTCCCTCCGCTTCATCGCACATGTATTTTTGGGGCCAAAGCGGGACGACTACCCTGCTAAACCGCATGATCCTGAATTCGGACTTTGGGCAGCGCCAGCATTACTCGCTACATTGGTCGTCTTGATCGGCATATTTCCACAGGCCATAGCCGCCCCGCTTGTCGCGCTAACTTCAGGCGCCGTTATCGGTGGGGAGGTATCTTATCTCCACCTGAAACTTTGGCATGGCGTTACTCCGGCCCTCTACATGAGCATTATCGCCGTCGGTGGCGGTGCAATGCTTCTATGGCAGCACAAACTTCTAGAGCGTATCTGGCTTGCGACGCCACGCCCCGAAGCCAAGCGCCTGTTTGATCTATTCGTCGATGGATTGGTCACCGTGACGCGCTCCATTTCGGAAGTACTGCATAATGGCGCTATCAGTCGATATCTGGCGGTGTTTGTTTTAACCACTGTAAGCCTCGGAACAATCGCGTTCCTTGGCGGAGCGCATGGTGCGGGTGGTAGAGAGTTGCTGTCGATACCTGCACCCGCCTTTGCTGCGTGGGGATTGTTGGTGGTTGCCGCCATCTCCGTAGTGACGGTCCACAGACGCCGTTTCCTCGCTCTTGTGCTTATCGGTGTTATCGGACTGACCGTGTCACTAGGGTTCGTATACCTGTCCGCGCCTGACCTTGCGATGACGCAGATTTCGGTCGAGATCGTGACGATTATGCTCATGCTTTTGGCGTTGAACTTCCTTCCCAAAGAAACCCCGAAAGAAAGCAGCGTGCTGCGCCGTAGCCGTGACGCGATCATCGCTATTGCATCCGGTGGCGCGATAGCCGCGCTCTCCTACGCCTTTATGACGCGCGACTTCAGCACGATTTCAACCTTCCACCTCGACAACTCCTACACTGGCGGGGGTGGCAAGAACGTGGTTAACGTAATTCTGGTCGACTTCCGTGGTTTTGATACCTTCGGGGAAATCATCGTGCTCGGTATCGCAGCCCTGACGATCTACGCCCTGATGGAGGCGCTGTTATCCGGCCCTGCCTCGCGCAAACTGACGACTTGGGTCTTTGATCAACCTAAATCTCGCGACCGCCACCCGTTAATGATGGTAGTGGTAACGCGCGCGTTGATGCCTATCGCGATTATGGTCGGTGTATTTGTATTCTTGCGTGGCCACAATGACCCCGGAGGCGGGTTTATCGCCGGTCTGATCATCGCCATCGCGTTGTTGATGCAATATATGGCTAGCGGGTTCGTGTGGGCTCAAGAACGCCAGCGGATGGAGTATCATACGATGATCGGACTTGGCGTATTAATCGCCGGATTCACCGGAATCGGTTCGTGGTTCGCGGGCAAGCCTTTCCTGACAAGCGCGTTTGGTTATGTGACACTACCTCCGCTCGAAAAATTCGAACTCGCAACTGCGGCATTGTTTGACCTCGGTGTGTTCTTGACCGTCGTCGGGGCCGTGATGCTTGCGCTTTATAGCTTGTCACGTATTGCTCGCCGCGCTGGGGAAACTGTCAACGTAGAAGCGATGGATTACGATCCTTCAGAAGTCCAATCGACATCGGAGGATACCTGACATGGAAATGCTAGTCGCAAGCGCCATCGGCGTGCTGACGGCCGCCGGAATCTACCTGATCCTGCGCCTACGCGCCTTCCCCGTCATTCTAGGCACCGCAATGCTTTCGTATGCGGTTAACGTATTTCTTTTCTCGACAGGTCGCCTAGCTGTAAACGCGCCGCCGATCCTGACTAAAACCGCTGAAAGCTATACCGACCCGCTACCACAAGCCTTGGTTCTAACAGCGATCGTGATTTCTTTCGGTATGACCGCGGTTGTCGTGATGATTGCACTTGGTGCCTACCTAGAAACGGGCACTGACAAAATCGACATTGCAACTGACGAAGAAGGAGATGCCGCGTGAACCACTGGATAATCGCGCCTGTCATTCTTCCCGCGCTGCTCGCCCCTGTACTAGCGGCTGTGATGCGCCATGATATCGTCCTCTCGCGAGTGTTTTCGCTGGCGGGAACGATTGCCCTTGTAGTGATAGCACTTGGACTGGCCAGTCTGGCCTCCTCGGGCGGAACATTTGTCTATGAACTAGGCAACTGGCCTGGGCCGTTTGGTATCGTATTGGTGCTGGATCGACTATCTGCGCTGATGCTACTGATAACATCGGTGCTGGCGCTTATTGTGTTGTTATACGCCATTGGCTCCGGATGGGATAAACGCGGACGGCATTTTCATCCACTGTTCCAGTTCCAACTCATGGGCGTCAGCGGAGCGTTTCTTACCGGCGACGCCTTCAACCTGTTCGTGTTCTTCGAGGTATTGTTGATTGCATCCTACGGGCTAATGATCTTCGGTGGCGGCGGCATGCGACTACGCGCCGGGCTTCAGTATGTAGTGATGAACCTTGCGGGTTCGACACTGTTTCTTATCGCCTTGGGAACCTTGTACGCAGTTACGGGCACACTGAATATTGCGGATCTCGCGGTTAAAGTTCGCGAACTGCCGCTTGAAGATGCCGCATTGTTGCGCGTCGCAGCAATGCTTCTGATGATCGTCTTCGCGGTTAAAGCCGCGCTGTTTCCGGTGCAATTCTGGCTGCCAGCGACCTATACAAACGCACCGGCGCCAGTCGCCGCGCTGTTCGCAATTATGACCAAAGTCGGTGCTTACGCTATTCTCCGTTTTTACACGACCGTATTTGGCCCCGACGTTGACGCGACCGGATCAATGCCTGCCGACTGGTTAATGCCTGCCGCGTTGATCACACTCGTTTTGGGCGTGGTTGGCGTTCTGGGCGCAAGGCGACTGGTTCCGCTCGCATCGTTTGCAGTTCTCGCGTCGATGGGAACGTTGATGATTGCGATTTCCTTGTTTACGCCTCAAGCAACCATGGCGGCGCTTTACTATATGGTGCATTCCACTTTCGCTGCCGCCGCGCTGTTCCTGCTTGCAGACCTGATAATATCGCGCCGCGGCGACAATGCCGACTGGTTGAAGACAGCCCTGCCGATATCGCAGAACGGACTTCTTGCAGCCTTGTTCTTTTTGGTTGCTATTGCTGTTAGCGGGATGCCCCCGCTTAGCGGATTCCTAGGAAAATTGCTGGTTCTGGACGCAGCGCAATCCTCAGTAGATATGGCGCTGATCTGGGCTACAATTCTGGTGACATCGCTTGTCATGGTGGTAGGATTCGCCCGCGCTGGTAGCGTGCTTTTCTGGAAATCTTCGACACTGAAAACCGAAGCCGCCAGCGAGTCATCGCCCTATATCGAACCTATACCGACACCTGTGCTACCAATCATATCCGCAGCGGCGCCAATCGTAGTGCTGATCCTTCTAACTGTATTCGCCGGTCCTGCAACCAACTACATGCAAGCAACGGCTACGCAGCTTTTTGATATCTCTGGTTATGTTAACGCCGTGCTAGGAGCGAACTGATGGGATACGAGCAATGATCCGCAAAATCTTTCCCCACCCCCTTCTGAGCGTGATGTTAACGGTTGTCTGGCTGCTACTTGTCAATTCGATTGCCTTAGGCAGTATCGTAATGGGGTTGATACTGGGTATCCTCACACCGATTTTTTCGGCACCGTTTTGGCCCAATCGCCCAAAGCTTCGCAATCCGTTGATGATCATGGAATACATGGCCGTCGTGCTTTGGGATATCGTCGTGGCGAATATATCGGTTGCCGGTATTGTTTTGTTCAAACGAAATCAGGACATGCGCCCGGCGTGGATAATGGTACCACTTGAATTGACATCGCCAGAAGCAATCACAGTTCTAGCGGGAACTATTACGATGACCCCCGGAACCGTAACGAGCATGGTCGCCGCAGACGGGCGGAGTTTGCTGGTACATTGCCTACACACCGACGATCCGGACGGGGTCCGCGACGAGATTAAAAACCGGTATGAACGCCGCTTGCTGGAGGTTTTCTCATGATAACATATGCCCTGATGTTTGGCCTCGGAAGCTTTGGACTGGCGCTCGTTTTCAACCTTTACCGGATCATCCGCGCAGACAATTTGGCGGACCGGATTTTGGCCTTGGACACCATGGTGATCAACTCGATTGCAATCCTGATCCTTTTCGGAATCCTAGAGAGCACGCGGGTTTACTTCGAAGCGTCAATGCTTTTCGCAATGGTGGGGTTTGTCTCGACCGTAGCCTATTGCCGCTTTTTGCTTCGCGGCGACATCATAGAATAGGACGGAAACATGGCACATTTTTCAGAAATTCTGGTTTCGTTTTTCATTGTCGTCGGCGGCATCTTCGGGCTTGTCGGTTCATTCGGTCTGGTAAAGCTTCCTGATACTATGCGCCGCCTGCACGGTCCGACCAAGGCAACCACCCTTGGCGTAGGCGGGGTGCTAATTGCGTCGATGCTTTACTTTTTGTTGTTTGAAGGTAAACTTTCCTTTCACGAGCTCATGATCACTGTCTTCCTGTTTTTGACAGCTCCGGTTACCGCGAATTTTATCGCAAAAACCTACATGCACCTGAAAGTAAAACCATCCGAATTGCCAGAAACCAGCACCGAATATGGTTGGGCCGGTTACGACGATCCACCTGTTGAAGTAACGGAACAATCGGAAAAGAAATAAGTCGAAACCCTAACGCGCGCAGTCGAGCCATAATTGATCGAGCCTGTCGATCTCTTCGACGTTAAATCTTTCCGTTTCTTTCCAGTACTTTCCGCTTTCAACGAAATAGTCCAACGATCGTTCTTTCGCTAGCGCGGTTTCAACGACGGTTGAGTTATATTCTTTGGAACCCGGATAATTGGACGAGGCTATGTCTTCGAAAGTAATTCGAGGGAACGTTAAGCGGCTTTCAGATTGGCTTGATAAGTTGAAGGTCTGGCACCCTGCTTGCTGACCTAAAGCACCAAATCTCGTCGCTTTGGCCTCCAGATTTCTAAGCGTCGGGTCAACACGAAGCGGATCTGCGGTGCCTCGACCATAGAAATGGGTGTTGGCTCCACTATAGACCATATCACATCCAAGAAACGCGATTACGTCTGGCCGAAACGTGAAAAGGCTCCAGTAGGCGGCCGTAAACGCCATAGTCCCGCCTGCGTAGACGAAGCCACCAAATTCATTTTGCGCGGGGACGTACTCATCGGCGGAATGCAACGATTGATCCGCCCCCGCGATCGGATGCTTTTCTATTGGAAAATCCGACGGAAATATTGAATGGGTCCAGTCCGGAGTGATACGCCACGCGTTGTTTATCGCGACGACGGCATCAAAAACGCTGACATCCCTGTCTGCGGCTTCAACGGCATCTGGTGCACTACCGAGAATTAGGATTTTTCGGTATTTATCACGAAATGGCACGGCGCTCTAGAAATCGCCTTCGGCCGCACGCTCCAGAATATCCAACAGGATTTCTTTCACTTCCAAAGCTTCAGCCAACAGTTCGGGCGGTAATGTTTCTCCGCCGTAGATCATCATGTCCATGTCGAGGGTGTAAATCCACAACTGCCCTTCCTCGTCCTCCACAAGAGAGACTCGACACGGAAGATAAGCTGCGTACGCGATGTCATGCTCGATCATCTTTGCGGCGGTCAAGGGATTGCAATAAAGATATATGTTCAGCTTGCGCCATGGCTCTCCGGTCATCGCGGCGACCTGATCGCCAAGCGGCAATTCTCCAACACCTCGGATATTTCGTTCAATCGCGATTTGTTTGATGGACTGGTCCACATCCTCAAAAGTTAGCCCGTCGGCAACTTTTGCGCTCCAAACCGTAGCGGCAACGGAATTACCGGTTTCCACCAGCCGGTCGGTCATATCCTTGTACGTTTTAAAAGCCTTCTCGTCGAATCCGTCGAAGGCGACCTTATATTTGTACAGCGCTGGTCCCTGCCAAACGACAAATCCAACAGCTAAAACGCCCAAAAGTGCCAATATATTTCGGATATACCCCATCGGAATTGCCCCTGATTTTTTAATTATAAAGAAACATTATGATACATGAATGTAGCGCTTAGGCAAGTTTTACGAAATTTCAGCGGTTCTTGGCGTAAATCGGAATTCCATCACGTAGGCACGACCCTCGTCGACATGATAAATGCAATGCCTTAAGAAATACGTATGGAAACGATTCCTCAGTTAAAATTTACCAGAAACTATTCACCGCCTACGCTGTTTGGAATCCTGTTGGCGTTAGTTATTTTACTATCGGCCAGCTACACCGCCGCTTACTGGTATTTCAAGGGGATCGAGACTAGTCGCGCGCAGGTCCGCATGTCGCTTTATCAAAACACACTGTCAGCCGAGCTCGAAAGATTCAGCCATGTGCCTTTTATTCTGGCGCGCGATACATTTGTGATTGCCGGGGCTGAGGGCAGAAGTCGTGAGCCGCTAAACATCCGACTTTCCGAATTTGCTGAACAGGCCAGCCTAGATGCGATTTACTTGATGGACATGCAGGGAGATACAATCGCTGCCTCGAACTGGAATGAAGAGTTAACTTTTCTGGGCCAAAACTATGGTTTCAGGCCCTATTTCCAACAGGCCACAGATGGTGAACGGGGTGAATTTTTTGCCATTGGCGCCACAACCTCGCAACCCGGGTATTTCATCGCCGAGCCGGTGCACGCGGCGTCCGGTGACATAATCGGTGTGGTGGCGATCAAGCTAGACCTGAACAATCTGGCAAACGCCTGGGCCAGCGGCGGTGAGTCTGTTTTCGTTTCAAACTCGGATGGCATCGTCGTTTTGGCATCCGATCCGGGTTGGCGGTATCAGGCAATCGAGCCTCTTACTTCCACGCAACGTGAGGCCATTATCGCCGCACGCCAATTCGGTGCGCAGCCTTTGAGCAACTTGAATTGGAGTGCGGCGGGCGCAGATATCGCGACACTGGATGGAAACACCTATTTACACGTTGAAACCCCGTTAGTCCGGCCCGACTGGCGCCTGCATTATTTGGCAGATTTGAATTTGGTGACCGGACGGGCCACAGTTTTCACTGCCGCCCTCGTTACAGCGATTTTGCTTATATTGGCGATTTCGATCTACCAACGTTCACAACGGATGCGGGTCGCGCTGCAAGCCTCGCAGGCGGATCGCCGGACGCTTCGCCGTGTCAACACGGATATGGAACGGGAAATTGAAGACCGACGTAAGGCGGAAAAACGACTGACCAAAGCCCAAGAAGATCTTGCTCGCGCTGGTCGCCTCGCCGCGCTCGGCCAGCTTTCGGCGTCCGTGACGCATGAGTTGGGTCAACCTATTGCCGCAATGCGCAACTATCTTACGGCCGCAGAATTCGACCAAACCGGTGATCAGAGCGACGTCCTCAAGCGTCTGGGGCGTATTGCGACCCGAATGGAGAGCATCACCAGACAGCTCAAGTTTTTTGCAAGCCGCGGTGAACACGGGTTGGTGGAAGTGGACCTTCGCCAACTGGTTGACGGTGCCGAAGTCCTTTTAGGTCCAGACTTTAAAACCCAAAAAGTTACTGTTTACACTGACGTGCCCAATTCACCGGTTCTGGTCAGTGGCAACAGGCTTCGGCTCGAGCAGGTAGTGGTCAACCTGTTGCGCAACAGTCTTGATGCATTGACGGAAACCGATGACCGGAAAATCTGGATTACTATTTCCAAAACTGACAGCGTTGCGCGGGTTTGTGTCGAGGACAACGGACAAGGGCTGATGGGGCAAACTACAGAAGAATTACTGGAACCTTTCCATACAACGCGCGCGTCTGGACAAGGCATGGGGTTAGGTCTGGCAATTTCTGCTGCGATTGTTAAAGAGCACGAAGGCACCCTGTCTGCGAGCAATCGTGACGAAGGTGGCGCGTGTTTCGTTATCGAAATTCCACTTCGCGAAGATGAGGCAGAAGAATGAGCTTCAAACAGGAAACCGGCTACCACGTTGTGATCGCTGATGATGACCGCGAAATGCGCGAGTCTCTTGTGCATCTGCTTTCCAAAGCGGGCTGGCGGATTGACTACTTCTCAAACGCGGCTCAGGCCATCACGGCAGTACAAGTTTCAAAACCGGATGTGGTGTTAAGCGATGTGCGGATGCCGGGAAAAAGCGGCTTGGACTTGCTGAAAGCGCTGGAAGGGTCCGTTTTCCCGCCGGTAGTCTTGATTTCAGCGCATGGCGATATCGACATGGCAGTAACGGCGATGCAGGACGGTGCTTATAGTTTCGTCGAAAAACCATTCGATCCGCGCCGTTTACTTACGGTTCTAAAACACGCAGCAGAAAATCATCGTTTGGCGCAGGATGCGGACCGCTTGCGAGATCGCCTGACAAGCCTTTCAGGGCTTGATCGAAACTTGTTGGGCGACACTCCGGTCATCCGGGAACTGCGCGAGGATATCCTTGATATCGCTGATACGGACGCACCAGTGATGGTGCTGGGAGAAACTGGAACCGGCAAGGAGTTGGTAGCTCACGCGCTGCATGATCTAAGCCCTCGAATTTCAGGACCATTCATAGCCCTAAATTGTGCAACCATACCCGTCGAGAATTTCGAAACCGAAATGTTTGGCACAGCTGGAGGTGCCTCGGGAATCATGGCGCGCGCCGATCGCGGCACTTTATTTTTAGACGAACTCGGCGCCTGTCCCGAGTCCGTACAAGCAAAGTTGCTTCGTGTGATCGAAACGCAGGAATTCACGCCTTTGGGTACGACCGCATCTGTCAAAGTCGACATCCATATAATCTCTGCATCCAACGAAAAACTTGACGTCGCCGTCGCTGAAAAACGCTTCCGCGAGGACCTGCTTTTTCGCCTCAACACGTTGATAATTGACCTACCACCGTTGCGGGACCGGCGGGATGACGTACTCATGCTGTTCACACATTTCTTGGTGCATGCCGCCTCGGTTTACGAGGTAGAGGTGCCAGAACTGACCGCCGAAGATATTACGGCCTTGATGACCTACGAATGGCCCGGAAATGTGCGCGAACTCCGCCAAGTTGCGGAGCGGCGGATTTTGTCAGCCAGACGCGGTCGTGGGTCCGTCGCGATTGCGATTAATCGCGACAACGAGATCGACGAAGTGCCGGAAACCCTGCGCGAGGCGGTCGCAGTTTTCGAACGCCAACTAATCGCCAAAGCCATTCGCGCCAACCAAGGCAGAATGGACGTCGTAGCCGAAGCGCTGGGTATCGGTCGCAGAACTTTGAACGAGAAAATCGTCAAGTTGGGCTTAAACAAATCTGACTTGATATAGCTCTGCGGAAATCCGCAGGGTGAAGGAATGCGTGTGCGCGGTTTCCTTCATACCTTCGTCGTTAGTTTTTCGCTAGGTTCCCTCCCAATACCCATATCCAACTATGTTTCACATTTCGGGAGGAAACCATGAAACACACTATCTTCAAAACTGCGACAGTCGCGGCTCTCACGTTAGCATTTGGCACAGAAGCCATGGCAACAGAATGGAACGTATCCGTCTGGGGCAAGCGCCGCGCGTTTACGGAGCACGTAGAGCGTCTCGCCGAATTGGTTAGCGAAAAAACCAATGGCGAATTCACAATGAACATTTCCTATGGCGGCCTTTCCAAAAACAAAGAAAACCTCGACGGTATCTCCATTGGTGCATTCGAAATGGCACAGTTCTGTGCTGGCTACCACGCAGACAAAAACCCTTCGATTACCGTTCTGGAATTACCGTTCCTAGGCGTAAGTTCGCTTGAAGATGAAGTGAAAGTTTCGATGGCGGTTTATAACCACCCTGCGGTTAAGGCCGACCTTGCCCGTTGGAACGCAACTCTGCTTATGCCATCCCCTCTGCCACAGTATAACATCGTCGGTATTGGCGACGCGCCACACACGCTGGCTGACTTCGACGGTCTGACAGTTCGCGCAACTGGTGGTATCGGCAAAGCTATGGCAGCCGTGAACGCGGTTCCGACATCCATGTCGGCAACAGAAGTGCGTCAAGCCATGGATAGCGGCGTTGTTAAAGCGGTTGCATTTGCACCACACGCGCACATGTCTTTCGGCACCGTTGAAAATGCGAGTTGGTGGACGACGAACCTTAACCCAGGCACGGTAAACTGCCCGGTTGTAGTGAACTCCGACGCTCTGGCTGACCTTTCTGACAGCGAACGCGAAGCCCTTCTCGGTTCTGTCGACGAAGCCCTTGATCACTATATTTCGTTCTATGCAGACCAGACAATGGCCGCTTGGGGACCAAAACTGGAAGAAAAAGGCATCGAGCAGATCACATACGATGCAGACGCCCTTTCCGCTTTCCGCGAAGCGGTTGCTGCTCCTGCTGCCCAGGCTTGGATTGCCGAGAACAACGCACGTGGCCTTCCGGCTCAGGAACTTTACGACCTCGTAATCACTACATTGGCTAACTAATACAGTCACTTATCGTTTCGCCCACCTCCGTTAACCGGGGGTGGGCGCTTTTTTTATATTCATCGTGGAGGTGAACATGTCGGGCCATTCAAATGTTCTCGAAGACGGCTCTCTACTTAGCAGACTTGATCGTGGTTTGTTCAAGCTAGAGACAATTCTGGCACTTGTAGGAGGTCTGGCCGCCTTCTCGCTGATGCTCCTTGCTGTGGTCAGCGTTAGTGGCCGCAATTTATTTAATCAGCCACTACCCGGCTATATTGACTGGATCGAGCAGGCTATGCCGCTCATCGCATTTGTCGGCGTCTCTTACACACAGCGCCTTGGCGGACATATCCGAATGGACATTCTTGTTGGTCGCCTCCGCGGACGCACTTTATGGATTACCGAGTTTACCACTACCTTTTTAATGCTGATACTGATGATCCTGCTGGTTTGGGGCACTTGGGCACATTTCCAACGCGCCTTCGACTTCGGATCACCGAACTGGAGCCGCGACTCCAGTCTCGATATTGGCCTTCCGCTATGGCCGATGAAGCTAGTTGTACCAATAGCTTTCGGCGTCTTATGCCTTCGCATGGCACTGCAATTATGGGGCTATGGCCGCGCGATTGTTTCCGGCGACACTTCCCCCATTGCAGTCCCGCTGATCGAGGACGCAGCCACCACCGCCGCAAACGAGGCTGCCACAGTCTCCGGTTTTGACGAGGAGACAAAATAATGGACTCGATTGAAATTGGTCTTGTCGTCGTAGGAATCATGTTATTCATGGTTTTAATCGGTATGCGAGTAGCCTTTGCTGCCGCTCTTGCGGGTATGCTAGGTTTGATCTGGATATTCTGGGCTAAAAAGGGTTACGACCCTACAGAATTCATCTGGGCACTGACTGTTGCAGTTAAAACCGCCGGACAGGTTCCACACTCGAAAATCGCCTCGCAGGCACTCTCCCTGATCCCGACATTTATCCTGATCGGTTACCTTGCCTACTACGCTGGCCTAACCAAGGCACTATTCGAAGCAGCGAAGCGCTGGGTCGGTTGGATGCCGGGCGGCTTGGCTGTATCGACAGTATTCGCTACCGCTGGTTTTGCCGCGGTATCTGGAGCATCGGTTGCCACTTCGGCTGTATTTGCCCGTATCGCCATCCCCGAAATGCTGAAAGAAGGATACGACAAACGTTTTGCAGCGGGCGTAGTCGCCGCGGCTGGAACTCTTGCTTCGCTTATTCCACCATCGGCGATCCTCGTGATCTACGCGATTATCGTGGAACAGGATGTTGGCGCCTTACTTCTGGCCGGCTTCATTCCAGGTGCTTTTTCGGCAGTGATCTATGCAGCCCTCGTTATCGGCCTAGCAATGACAATAAAAGGCTTCGGTCCCCCTGTTGGCGGATTCACTTGGAAGCAGCGTTTCGCCTCCCTTCCCGGTGCGTTTCCGATTTTCTTTGTCGTCGCAATCATCATCTTCTTCATCTACAACCCGTTCGGCGGCGACGCATGGGGAACGCCCACCGAGGGCGGAGCCTTGGGCGCTTTCGTAGTCTTCCTCATGGCTCTTTACCGCGGCATGCGTTGGCCACAGTTGAAAGGTGCTTTGCTCGAAACAGCAAAACTGACGGTCATGATCTTTTCGATCATCTGGGGCGTTTTGATCTTTGTCCGGTTCCTGGGCTTTGCCGATCTTCCAGGCGTGTTCTCCGACTGGATCACAGGCCTCGATCAAAGCCCGATGCTGACGCTGATCTTTATCCTGCTGGCCTACGCGGTTCTGGGGATGTTCATGGATGCTATCGGCATGCTGTTGCTCACCTTGCCCGTTGTCTATCCGGCAGTCATCGCGCTGAATGGCGGCGAAATGGTTACGGCCGCTGACTCTGCGTTTGGTGTATCCGGTGCAGGTTGCGCGATCTGGTTCGGGATTATCGTGGTAAAGATGGCGGAGCTCGCCCTGATCACCCCGCCCATCGGATTGAACTGTTTTGTGGTGGCTGGTGTCCGGCCCGACATTTCGGTGCAAGAAGTATTCCGCGGCGCATCCCCGTTCTTTGTCGCGGATGCCCTGACGATCGCTGGCCTAATCGCCTTCCCTAGCATTGTTCTCTATCTACCGAACCTACTGCTTGGCGTGTAATTTACACACCAAGAGTTGAATTGAAAATTATCCGGCCGGCGAGTCCCCTCGCCGGCCGGATTGTTTTTGAACCCCTCACAAAGATTGAAGTAATCGTCGCTGGTAGTCACCGTTCTGCCAGTCCTTGCGAGATAACCAATGTGCCTCCGGCTGTCGTTTCGCGAGGTTTGCGTCAATCTCGACCTCGTCAAAGCCAGGCCGCCTCGCCATTGCATATTGATCAGGGATTACATGGCCCTTTGCACGCAGGCGACCATGATAACCAAGTGTGCGTAACTGCCGAGCGAGAGAGAACCCTCGCCCGTCGGCGAAACTTGGAAAGCCAATGCGTATCAGGTCAATTTCATGCAGCTTTGAAAGCAATACCGCCCCGTCTGTGTCGTTGGGTAGATCAATCGCCACCGCTTCTTTTTGCTCGTCGGACAGCGCATCGATGTGTTCGAACTCGTGAAACGCATACCTCCAGTCTTCCGCAGAAAATCCGCCGTCATTGACGATAACGTTAATGTTTTCCATTTTTAACCGCCGAACGCCACCGCTAGCATCTTCATTTATACCTACCGATGTTGTGCAAGGGAAACAGCCGATCGATTTGAACCCTTTTGCGACCAGAGGGTGACGCGGCAAGTTGTGTTGATCGATATAGCTGGCCATATCCTCTGGATGAAGTGGTCCTGCTTTTTG
>DFBM01000082.1 GCA_002366645.1 Rhodobacterales bacterium UBA3080
GGCTTAATGTGTGCGCTAACGGCGGGTCAACGCGGGCGATCGGTTCTGCTACTGGATCACGCGGAAAAGGCCGGTAAGAAAATTCTGATTTCCGGTGGCGGGCGCTGCAACTTCACCAATACCGATACGCGACCGGACAGGTATTTATCCAGCAACAAACACTTCGCGAAATCTGCACTTAGCCGATATACGCCCTCCGATTTTCTCGAGATGGTGAATAAGCACGGAATTGCATGGCATGAAAAAACTTTAGGACAATTGTTTTGCGACGGGTCCGCCAAAGAAATACTGGCGATGCTTCTAACCGAATGCGGGCTCGGCGACGTCGAAATTGTGCTCGGGCAAACGGTTGACGCAATCCGCTTCACCGAAGGGCAGTATATACTTAAAACTAATGGGCAAACCGCCCGTGCACCATCGCTGGTTATCGCAACAGGTAGCCCTTCTATTCCCAAGATGGGTGCCAGTGGTTTTGCGTACGAGATAGCACGACAATTCGGCTTGAAGGTTGTTGAGCCAACACCTGCACTAGTCCCCTTTACCCTAAGCACCGAAGAACAAATGTTCCGCGCCCTTTCCGGCGTCTCAACCGAAATCATCGTGCGCTGCGGAAAAACCGAATTTCGCGAAGCGGCATTGTTTACGCACAAAGGCCTGTCAGGTCCGGCAATACTGCAGATTTCCTCGTACTGGAAACCGGGTCAAACGATCCACATCAACTTCCTGCCCGACTTATCCAGCGGTTGGCTTTTGGAGGCGAAACGCGAACGCCCCAAATCCCATTTTCGCGCGGTTCTTGGCCAACACCTTCCCGACCGGCTCGCTCAGGCTTTGGCAGAACGTATAAATCTGGGTGGCGAACTCGCAAACAGGCCGGACCGCCAGTTGACCGAGGTCGAAAGCAGGCTGTTCAACTGGTCGTTTAGACCTACCGGCACAGAAGGTTTCGCCAAGGCCGAAGTCACTTTGGGCGGCATCGATACCAACGAATTGTCTTCGAAGAATATGGAAGCCAAACGCCAGCCCGGGCTTTATGCCATAGGCGAGGCCGTAGACGTTACCGGCTGGCTTGGTGGATACAATTTCCAGTGGGCCTGGGCGAGCGGATGGGCAGCAGGCCAGACTGTTTAGGGCTGATAGTTTTCACGTTTAAACGGTATCTCCGAGACCTCGCATTCCAGCTCACGCGCATACTGGTGCCCCGCATAAACCGCCATCGCGATTGTACCTGGCGCGAGACAGTCAGCAATACTGGTAACCGACTCGACCCCGAAATCCAGCCATTCGTCGCGACGTATATTCAGCCCGGATTGAAGGTCGCTCAATGGGATACGTGTAGTCACCGGAATAACAGTATCCGCCGATATCGTGCGAGTTGTGCCTGTGTAAACGCAAGAAAGGGATACCTCGCCTTCACCAATTTTCGTCAACGTATGCGTGCAAATAACCTCCACCCCTTTTTCCAGTAACCCTTTCTGAATCCGGTGCTGCTCCATCGTATAGTTGGACCACTCCGACACCATTGTGGACGGCGTAACCAGTGTCACCTCATGTCCTTGATCGCGCAGTCTTTCAGCTATGACACTGCCCATATAATAGTGCTCGTCGTCAAAAATGACGACTTTGCCCAGCACCAGACCGCCACCAAGAATGTGATCAGCCGAAACGAGCTTTGTACGAGACGTTTCAGTTAACGGATGAATTATCGAGCGCCCCAGACCGTCAGACCGCCACGTCGCGCCGGTCGCCAACACCACGTGATCTGCCCCAAATTCCAGAACTTCGTCAGCAGAAAGGCGACTGTTGATAAAGCTCTCGACGTTGGCCTTCTGGCCTAACATATAAGTTCGATGATCGCCGACCCGCTTCCATTCACCCAACCCCGGCATACGGGATTCGAGGATCACCCGTCCGCCAAGCTCGTCGGATGCTTCAGACAACGTGACGTCGTATCCCCGGTTGGACAACGCGAGCGATGCCTCCAGTCCTGCTGGTCCACCACCGACTACCAGTACCGAACTAGTTGAAGTTCGCGGTGGAATTATCTCGGGATGCCAACCTTTGCGGAATTCTTCTCCCATGGTGGGATTCTGGGTGCAGCGGAAAGGTGTCGCTGTAAAGTCGCCCATCACGCACATGTTGCAGCCGATGCACTCGCGAATTTCATCTTCGCGCCCCTCGGCGATTTTATTTGGCAAAAACGGGTCAGCGATCGACGGGCGCGCCGCGCCGATCAAGTCCAGAACCCCACGTTTTATTTGTGAAACCATTGTATCCGGCGAGGTAAACCGTCCGACCCCGACGACCGGCTTATTCGTCGTCTGCTTTACAAATTTAACGTACTCCTCCTGCGACGCCTCGGGTCCAAACCTAGAGGGCAGAGAGTCATTTTCCCAACCGGCGATGTTGACATCCCAAAGGTCTGGCACGTCCGCCAGCATCTCGACTATTTCTTTGCCTTCAACGGCCCAACGCATTCCGTCTGCGCCCATCAGCTCGTCAACAGCAAAACGGAAAGCCACGGCGCAAGTGTCCCCTACCGCATCCTTGGTATCCTCCAGAATTTCCCGAATAAGACGGACACGGTTTTCCAGACTTCCGCCGTACTCGTCAGTGCGTTTGTTATAACGCGACAAAAGATAGTGCATGAGCAAGGTCATATTATGCCCGGCATAAACATAAACCAAATCATACCCCGCCCTCTTCGCCCTGAGCGCGGCATCGCGATGCCAGCGACGCAAGTCGCGGATATCTTGTTTGTCCATCCCGCGCGCTTGAAGCGGGTGCTTATAAATCGTCGCCATATCACTAGGAGCCATCGGTGGCATCCGCGAGAAATAATTGCCGACATTCGCGCCGTTATGCACAAGCTGGATTCCCGCCAGCCCGCCGTTCTCATGAACGGCTTGGGTCATACGCGCGTGGGTCGGGATATCACTGTCATCCCAAAGACGCATCAGGGCGCCCGGCGAGAGATCGCTGGTCGGATGGATTTCGCATTCTTCGGTGCATACGACACCCCAACCACCGGCGGCTTTCATCCCGCGCATCGCTGCCATACCTTGAGGAAACCGATGCCCCATGCCGTTGCAATGCGGCACTTGATAGAACCGGTTCTTGGTTGTAATTGGTCCGATTTTCACCGGTTCAAACAGGACATCGTATCTTGAATCGCGGGGCATTTTTTAGGCTCCTTGCAGCATATCCAATTGATTGTCTGGCAATTTTGGACAGGCTGCAAGGGGGTAGAACTGTTGGTGGTTCCGGTTAATGCGTAGCCGGAGTTACCATCGCTTCGATCGTGTCGTGAATAGTAATCGTACCAATTACAGCATTACTTGAATCAACAACGTTTGCCGACATCGCGCTCGCATTTGTCAACTTCTTCGCGGCCTCTTCCAGCATTGAACCACTCGGGATCGTCACAGCATCTGCAATGACCTTCTCGGGCTTCATGATTGTATCAACCTTGATAACGCGGCCTCGGTTCACTTCTTTCACGAAATCCGAGATGTATTCGTCAGCCGGATTAAGAACAATTTCCTGCCCCGTCCCCTGCTGGATTACCGCGCCATCTCGTAAGATCGCAATGCGGTCGCCAAGGCGCAACGCCTCGTCGAGATCGTGAGTGATGAACACAACGGTTTTTTGCAGCTCCTGTTGAATATCCAAAAGAACCGCCTGCATATCGGTCCGGATCAGCGGGTCGAGCGCAGAAAATGCCTCGTCCATCAACAGGATATCGGCGTCGTTAGTTAACGCCCGCGCCAAGCCGACACGTTGCTGCATTCCGCCAGATAACTGATTTGGATAGTGGTCTTCAAATCCGTCCAACCCGACACGATCAATCCAGCGCTTGGCACGTTCCGTCGCCTCAGCTTCAGCTACCCCCTGTAGCTCCAGACCATATGTCGTGTTCTTCAAAACAGTCCGATGCGGCAACAGTGCAAACTTCTGAAAAACCATTGCCGTTTTATTGCGGCGAAATTCCAAAAGTTCTGAATCAGACATTTTGCACACATCTGTATCTTCATACAAAACTTCGCCCGAAGTTGGTTCGATCAAACGGTTGATATGGCGGATCAGCGTCGATTTACCCGATCCTGACAACCCCATCACCACCTGAATCTGACCGGCTGGCATCGAGATATTAATGTCGTTCAACCCCAATACGTGTCCGTGTTTTTCATTCAGCTCGGTTTTGGACATTCCGCCGCGAACAGCTTCGACATAGTCCTTACCCCTTGGTCCGAAAATCTTATAGAGATTTCGAACTTCAATTCCTTGACTAGCCATGGATCACCTCCGAATGCTTTTGTAGGCGTTTGCCGAATTTCTGGCTTACGCGATCAAAGACGATGGCGATGGCAACAATAGCCAGACCGTTCATCATACCAAGGGCAAGGTACTGGTTGTTAACCGCTTTAAGAACTTCTTGTCCAAGGCCGTGCACACCGATTAGGGCGGCAACAACAACCATGGCAAGTGCCATCATGATGGTCTGGTTCACACCAGCAAAGATATTTGGCAGGGCCAGCGGCATCTGCACTGTCCAGAGTTTTTGCCGTGGCGAAGCGCCAAATGCATCCGCAGCCTCCAGCACGTCTTTATCAACCAGCCGAATACCAAGATTGGTCAGTCGAACAACTGGTGGAATAGCGTAAATGCAAACTGCGATCAGACCGGGAACCTTGCCAATGCCAAGCAGCATCAGAATAGGGATAAGATAAACAAAGCTCGGGATCGTTTGCATGATGTCTAGTATGGGTGTGATAACCGACTGGGTGCGATCGGATTTTGACATCAATATGCCAAGTGGAATTCCGATAATAATGCAAAGCATGGTGGCCACCGAAATCAGCGCCAGTGTGAACATGGTGTCTTCCCACATGCCTAGATACCCGACCACCAGAAGGGTGAAAATTGTGCCAAAAACTAGTCCCCAACTGCGGCTGCCTGCCCAGACAAGACCACTTAGAATTAGTATCATCAAAGGCCATGGCGTTGCCACAATCAGACGTTCGAACCAGCCAAGGAACTTTAAGAGCGGGTAAAAGAAGTTCTCGATGCTTTCGCCATATTCGCGCGTAAACAATCTGAACGTTTCATCAATGCCCTTTTTAAAATCGCGCAAATCTGCCCGACCCATTTCCGGAAATTCGGTGAGAATACCCATGCTTTATTGTTCCCTCTCTAGTCACACCTTAACAAAAAGCCCGCCAACATCATGCTGGCGGGCTTTATTTTGTTTATTGCGATATCAAATTAAAGCGCTGCTTTAACTTTTGCTGCAACATCTTCTGAAACCCATGTGGTCCAAAGGTCTTCATATTCGATAAGGAACTCGATTGCGGCGTCTTCACCGGCTGCTTGTTCGTCAGCCATGAAAACCAGCATTGCGCCCATTACGTCACCCGGGAAAACACGTGCAGCAAGGTAGTCATTGATTTCGCCACCGGACTGCATGAATTCGTCCGTCACAATTGTGAACACTTCGGACTGAATCCACGAAGTCTGTTGCGGATCGGTACACTCTTCTTGCGAAATACAAGTATCCCAATGTTCGTTACCGGCATACTCTACGCCCCAAGGAACAGCTTGCATGTTGTATTTGCCGATGATCGAAGTTGGGGACCAGTAGTAACCAAGCCAGTTTTCTTCACGCTCGTTCGCTTTGGCGATCGAACCGTCAAGACCAGCAGCCGATCCTGGATTAACCAAAACCCAACCTTTTGCTTCCATATC
>DFBM01000014.1 GCA_002366645.1 Rhodobacterales bacterium UBA3080
ATCATTTCAGGGTCGAGCGCCGAAGTCGGCTCATCGAACAACATGATCCGTGGTTGCATGCAGAGCGAACGGGCAATCGCTACACGCTGCTGCTGACCACCGGAAAGCTGGCCCGGATACTTCTGCGCCTGCTCCGGAATCTTAACCTTTTCGAGGAAGTGCATCGCAGTTTCTTCGGCTTCTTTCTTGGGTGTCTTGCGAACCCAGATCGGTGCCAGCGTGCAGTTCTCCAGAATGGTCAGGTGCGGGAAGAGGTTGAAGTGCTGGAACACCATGCCAACCTCGGACCGAATCTTGTCGATGTTTTTCAGATCCGACGACAGTTCGGTCCCGTCCACAAGGATGGTCCCTTGCTGGTGCTCTTCAAGGCGGTTGATGCAACGGATCAGGGTAGATTTACCCGAACCCGATGGACCACAAACCACAATCCGCTCGCCACGATTAACGGTCAGATTGATGTCCTTAAGCACGTGGAAAGACCCGTACCATTTGTTCATGTTCGTGATCTGGATTGCGACCTCGTCGGACACTTGCATGTGCGAGCGGTCGATCTCTCTATTAATTTCTTGAGTCATTTATCTAGGCTCCTGATTTAGTGTCCGGTCTTAAGCTTGCGCTCAAGATACATGGAATAGCGGGACATTGAGAAACATACGATCCAGAATAGCAGGGCGATGAAAGCAAAGAGCTCCCATACAATGCCGTTCCATTCCTGGTTGGCGCGGATAGCGGTTGATAGACCGATTGGGTCCATCAGGCCGATAATCGAAACCAGCGTCGTATCTTTGAACAGTCCGATAAAGTTGCTGACGATATTCGGGATCGAAATCTTCAGGGCTTGCGGCATGATGATAAGCCGTGTTGCCTTCCAATAGTCGAGACCCAACGCATCCGCCGCCTCGTATTGCCCTTTAGGTAACGCGGCCAGACCACCACGGATCACCTCGGCCATATAGGCAGACGCGAACAGTGTTACCATGATCATAACCCGCAAGATGAGGTCAAAGCTGGTGCCCGGAGGCATAAAGTAGTTCAGCAATGTCGACGCCACGAACAACAGGGTAATCAGCGGAACACCACGGATGAACTCGATAAAGCCCACACAGATGGTTTTTACCACGAACAGGTTCGACTGACGCCCGAGGGCGAGCAGAATACCAATCGGCAGCGATAGCGTAATACCGGTAATTCCGATCATCACCGAAAGGGTGAAACCGCCGATGTTGATGCTGTCCACAGACTGGATCGCAAGTGGTACAACGTTCTGCAACCCGTCAGCCACGGAACCGGATAGACCGATCCACCAGATAAGCGGTAGAAGAATCGCCGCGATAACAGAGCCAAGCGAACCGATAACCTTTGGCAGGTAAACCGCAGCAGCATACGCCAACGCAAAGCCGAAGATTGCCGCGAGAGGCACCCAAAGCGAGCCACCCCAGATCAACCAGAACCCTGCGAACGGATACAAGGCAGAGAAACCAAGGTACTTGCTTGGGATTGCCGGGAACAAGACTGGTGCCGTCGCTAATAGCAGTAATACAAACGCCAAAATTGGGCGCCAGTATAGCTCGCTAGGATAGAAGCCAAATAGCAACTGGTTGTAGCGCTCGGTGATTACCGAGAAACATGCACCCTCGGTGCCTTCTCCGTAAGTATGCGCAATCGCCTCGCGGCATTCACCAAGTGAATGAGCCGTCCAGCTGGATTGCCAGAACCAAGGCACGATCGACGCAAGCACCATGTAGATGAGAACGCCTGAGACAATAGTCAGGATCGAGTTGCCGATGCTGGAAAACATATTTTCCCGCAACCACATGACGATGCCTGTCTGGGTCACCGGTGGCGCCTGCTCCTGCAACATCTCGGTGCGGACATAAGAAAGGTTGCTCATTCTACCGCTCCTTCATTTTAATGGATTCGTTGTACCAGTTCATGAACAACGAAACGGTAATCGAAATTGACAGGTAACACGCCATGAGGATCACTAGTGATTCCATCTCGCGTCCAGTCTGGTTCAGTGTGATACCACCCAGCGTACCGGTAATATCCATATACCCAACCGCAATCGCCAAGGACGAGTTTTTGGTAAGGTTCAGGTATTGCGAGATCATCGGAGGGATGATGACGCGCAGCGCCTGAGGCAGAACGATCAGTTGCATTGTCCGGCGTGGGCGAATGCCCAACGCGGCAGCAGCTTCGGTCTGACCATGGGATACAGCCTGAATACCCGCACGAACGGCCTCGGCAATAAATGCAGCTGTGTAGAATGACAAAGCCAACCACAAAGCTATCAGCGAGTTCCGGATTACAAAACCACCCTCAAACCTAAAGCGCGCCATTACAGGGTATTCCAGCGTGATCGGTTGGCCAAGAATATAGAATGCCGCGATCGAGGGAAGAAAGAAGATCGCCAATTTGATGGAGAACGTCGGAAGAACAACACCTGTTTCGTCCTGACGTTTATGTGCCCAGCGGCCAAACGCCCAAATTCCAACGAGGGAAAGAAAGAAGATCACAACAACCGGAGTCGAGCCCGAAAGGAATATCGGTTTAGGGATAAAGGTACCAGCGTTAGTAAACGCTACGGAATTCCCGAAACTCATTGTATTAATCGGGTTTTCGCCGCGGAACAGGGCGATCTTCGGCAAGCTCTCGATAAGAACCGCCATCGTCAACAAAATCCAAAGCAAAACCGGTACGTTTCGGAATGTTTCAATATAAATCGTCATAAGACGTGAGACGATCCAGTTGTTGGACAGTCTTAGAACACCAATGGTAACTCCGAGAATGGTTGCCAGAACACACCCCAAGAATGCAACTAGCAGCGTGTTCAGAATACCAACAAGCGCAGCACGTCCGTGGGACATCTGGTTGTTATACTCAATCAGCGTCTGGTTAATATCATAACCAGCAGGCTGTGAAAGGAAGCTGAAGCTTAATGGTTTACCCAGCGCCGCAAGGTTGCTTGCCGCATTGCTTAGTAGCCACGCAACCGCCAACATAAACAATATCAAGGCAATTACCTGAATTGTCATGGAACGGTAGCGGGTATCGTAGATCAGCATGCTCAGTCGAAACGACGGTTTCGATGCTGTTTGGTCTGCCATGGACATGGCGTACCCCCTCCTATGAAAAAGCCGAACACCGCGCGTTTATGTGAGGTTTCCCCCTACTCGCTGACATCGACCTAAATTGTTGGACTGTAAAAGAAAGGGGCGCACCGTCGGTGCGCCCCAAAAGTGTTGATCAAATCAACGGAATGGTGGGGAGTAGATCAAGCCACCCTGCGTCCACTGAGCGTTCAGACCACGAGATAGGCCAATTGCAGTGGATTCACCGATGTTGGCTTCGAAGATCTCGCCGTAGTTACCACCGGCAGCGATCGCACGAGCAGCCCAAGCTGCGTCAAGACCAAGCATTTCGCCCAGATTGCCTTCGGAACCTAGAAGACGGTTGATCTCTGGGTTGTCTGTACCAGCAGATTTCTCGGCAAGGTTTGCAGAAGTTACACCGAGCTCTTCAGCTGTGATCAACGCGTTCAAAGTCCAGCGAACGATGTCGCCCCACTGGTCGTCGCCGTGACGTACAAGCGGGCCGAGTGGCTCTTTGGATACGATTTCTGGCAGAAGCATGTGGTCATCCGGATTTTCGAATGTTGCACGTGTTGCCGCAAGACCGGAAGCGTCTGTTGTGTAAACGTCACAAGCGCCGGCCAGGTAGTTCTGCTGGCTTTCCGCGTTTGTTTCGATTGGCACAGGCTCGTATGACATTCCGTTGGAACGGAAGTAGTCAGCCAAGTTCAGCTCGGTAGTTGTACCAGTCTGAATACAGATAGTCGCGCCGTCTAGTTCAGTAGCCGAGGAAACACCCAAAGCTTTTGGAACCATGAAGCCCTGACCATCGTAGTAGTTAACGCCTACGAAAGTGAATTTCAGGTCAACATCACGGGAGAATGTCCATGTTGTGTTACGTGCAAGCACATCAACTTCGCCGGAAGCCAGCGCAGTGAAACGTGTTTTACCTGTTAGTGGAACGAATTTGATCGCGGTTGGATCGCCCAAAACAGCAGCTGCAACAGCACGACATACGGATACGTCGAAACCGGCCCATTCGCCGTTAGCATCTGGAGCAGCGAAGCCAACTAGACCAGTGGAAACACCACATGCCAATTCGCCTTTTGCTTTAACGTCGTCCAGCGTGCCGGCGGATGCCATGCCTGCTGTTAGACCTACGGCTGCAAGAGTGCCGAGTACGATAGTCTTTTTCATTTTTACCTCTTCCTGGTGAATTGCCCGGAAATTTACCGAGCGCAAACCGACCTAATGGTCGGAGCGATTCTATGCGCGCGGCCGAAGTTTGGCCGCAACCCGCACAGTTTGAACAATTGTTGTTCAAATGGTCAAGAGAAAGCCTCAAATACTGGATGGGTCAGTTTGCCTGACCCATCTGGGGGTTTGCAAAATAATTGTGTCAATTTGCAGAAATTCAGGTACGGGTATTCACTACCGCATAAACCTGAACTCATCTTTAACTGGTATGTGGGGGCAAATACTGGTGTATCCGAACGTCGTTTGCAATTTTCACCGTTGGTTTTAAAAGGTCAGCAGTCATTTAGGTAAAATCTACTGACCTTTTTTCGGCAATACATCCCGTGATGACGCACATCATGATTTGAAATGCATAACAAATATGCCAACTAATTTATTGATGATTAACTAAACTGCTGAAAGTTTCAGCATGCATTTCCAATAATAGTAAGAATTCCTGCCTACACTGAAAAATCACTCTTCCGGGGATCCCCGAATCCCCCGCAAAAACCCTGTCATATTGGGAGTTTTTACTTAACTCAGCCGTTCTTCAGCAGGTCCAGCAACTTCGCCGCCTTCAGAAAATCCGCCCGTTTCAGCTCCGCACCTTGAGCCGCATCTTCGTCGACGCCCCACTGCTCTTCCTGCCAAGTCTCGTCAATACGCGACAGCGGCCAGACCTGCTCGGCACTCAAGTGCTTTTCTGTGATCGCCAATGCGAGAACGAGAGATCCGGAAATCGTTACGAGATCGTGCAGAGCTGTCAGACGCCAGGGATCGAAAGAACGCGTCCACTCCTGAAGGCGCTTCTGCCCGTCTTCGGGTTGGGCGACATGCATCACACCAGTGGTTGTGAGCAGCGAAATTCCGTGTGCGTCTTTCATCCACGAAAGCATCGGATCCCATGCTGCAGATTGTCGGCGTACAAGTTCAACCGGACCGTCCGCGCGATAGCACAACAGATCGGTCCCGCCATATTCCGACAATAAACCGGCCACAGCGTCATGCTCCACAACAACTTTATCTATCGTAGCATTGGCGCAACGGGTCAGGTGCATTGTCAGCGGGTCGATCTTTTCGTCAACAGCATCCCATTCCACCGCAATCCCGTCGGCGACGGCCTGTGTCGGTGCCAGCAACGAAGCTTTCAACGGGGTCTTGAGCTGCTTTCCGTCCAGATATATCCCGAACCCTGCCTCCTCCGGACGCACAGAAACCTCTTTCCAGAAACGTTTTTGAAGGGCCGTGTTCATGATGTCCTCATCCAAATTCTATCCAGCACGTTGTCGAGCCGGTCAAACGACTCGATGATATAGTCCGGTTCCGCTTTTTGCAGACGTGCCACCGGATGGTAGCCCCAGCTAACGCCGATAGTTGCAAAACCGGCGGCTTTGCCCATCAAAATATCAAATTCCGTGTCACCAATCATAACCGAACGGTTTGCATCAACGCCAGTATCACTCATCGCCTGATACAACATCGAGGGGTTTGGTTTTGACGGATGTCCGTCAGCCGTCTGGTGGGTGACAAAATAATGCCCGATACCATGCGATTTATACGCATGAGCCAGACCACGCTTAGCCTTCCCCGTTGCCACGCCCATCAGTGTTTCGTCTTGAAGGTACAGCCTTTCCAAAGCGTCCCGCGCACCGGGATACATCGGTGACGCAGCCTCCCCGCCCGTTTCGGCGCGCATCTCGATGAAGGACTGCCGATAGTGTTCGGCACCGGCTTGTGCCTCGACAGGCGACAAATCCGGCGCAATCGTGGAAACCGCTTGTTCCAGCGAAAGCCCGATAATCGAAAGCGTTTGTGCATTGGTTGGCGCAGGTAAACCCATGCGAGAAAATGCTCGCCGCATGGCTTCCAGAATAAAGTCCTGACTGTCGATCAGCGTACCGTCGACGTCAAAAACAACAAGACGAAGATCACTCATTCATGAATCTCGAACGGATCTTTTGGCGCCCATTTCAGGTTCCAGTTAAAGAAGTCCCAAGTTCGCTGCATGTGCTCGGGCAAATCAGCCTCAAAGAACAATTCTTTATTCGTGCGTGGATGCTTGAACTTAATGGAGCGCGCATGCAGGTGCATTTTCTTTGAGATAACGCCACCAAGTTGGGAACCCCAGCCCTCGCCCTCGTTCACCTGAGAGGAGCCGCCATACTTACCATCGCCGGCAATCGGACAGCCAATCTCGGCCAGATGCGCGCGTAACTGGTGGGTCCGGCCAGTGATCGGCGATAGCCCCAACCAAGTCGCGCGTTTACCAACCGTTTCAATCACAACGAAATCCGTAGTCGCCCGCTTGGCACCTGGCGTTTCATCGATTTGGCGCGGTGGAATACAGATCATTTTTTCGCCTGCGCCATGTGGCCCGTGCCCTGCCTGCTTCACCAAGCCAAAACGGATTGTGCCGACTTGTTGGTCCGGATGGCCAGCGACCAAAGCCCAGTAAATCTTTTGCGTAAACTTGTTTCGAAACGCCATAGTCAGCCCTTTGGCCGCCTGCCCGTTACGCGCCAGCAGCAAAATGCCGGATGTGTCTTTGTCCAGACGATGCACCAGCTTCGGCTTATCATCCAATCCAAAGCGCAACGCCTCGGCCATGCCATCAACGTGACGTGTAGTATTTGAACCGCCCTGCACTGCCAAGCCAGCCGGTTTATTCAACACGATGATATCGTCGTCTTTATAAATCACGCAGCCCTGAATCATTTTGGCGTCGGCGTCCGAAACATGTACGCGCTCGGCGCGTGCTCGCGCCGCCTCGTCCGGTGTTGGAAGTGGCGGAATGCGGACGTTCTGCCCCTCAACCAATCGCGTCGAGGTTTTCACGCGCCCGCCTTCAACGCGGATTTCGCCTTTGCGGCACATTTTTTCGATCCGCCCTTGCGGAACATGCGGGAAAACCCGGCGGAACCAACGATCAAGCCGCTGGTCGTCGCCGTCTGCATCCACTTCCCGATATTGAACACCGCTCATGATATAGCCCTTGCCAAAGTCATTCCCAAAAACAGCGCCGCGATTGCCAGAACCACGGAGCCGCCCATATATATACTCGCCGACATATACCGCCCGCGCTCCATCAAGTAGAGCGCATCAAGCGAGTAAGCCGAAAAGGTCGTGAAACCACCCAATACACCGGTCATCAGAAACGGAGCATATCTGGAAAAACTGCCGTCCATACGCTCCATCAACCAAATAGCCAGCAAGCCCATCAAAAATGATCCAACGATATTCACGAACATCGTGCCATACGGAAAACCGCTGCCGAATGCACGCAAAATCGCAGCACCGCTAAGATAACGGGCCGAAGCGCCAATGGCGCCACCGAGTGCAACTTGTAACAACACTGACATGGTGTCTCCTTTGGCGCTGTTCAATGCGCGCGAGCGCCAATTGTCAACCCTTGCGCTTGGTGCGGAGTTTGGAAAAATAGTCGAGGCGTTTCTTTAGTTCGCGTTCGTGGCCGCGCTCTACAGGTGAATAATATACTCCACGCTTCATTGTATCGGGGAAATAGTTTTGACCCGAGAATCCGTCTTCAGCGTCGTGGTCGTACTGATACCCCTCGCCAAAGCCATGATCTTTCATCATCTCGGTCGGTGCGTTCAATATATGTTTGGGCGGTGGCTCGGAGCCCGTTTGCTTTGCCGCCGCCATCGCGTTGCTAAAAGCGGAATACGACGCGTTCGATTTCGGCGCGAGTGCCAGATACATTACCGATTGCGCCAATGCCAATTCCCCTTCCGGGGAACCAAGACGCTCGTATGTTTGCCATGCATCCAGACACAACCGTTGCGCGTCAGGGTCAGCAAGGCCAATGTCCTCAACCGCCATCCGCGTAATTCTTCGCGCCAGATAGCGCGGATCCTCGCCGCCCTGTAGCATCCTTGCGAACCAGTACAGCGCCGCATCGGGGTCGGAGCCACGAACGGATTTATGTAGTGCAGAAATAAGATTGTAATGCTCTTCGCCCGATTTGTCGTATTTAGGTGCGCGTCTTGATAGACGTTTTGAAAGGGCGTCACGATCAACCTTACCCTTCCATACAAACGCCTGCTCCAAAAGGTTAAGCAACGCCCGCCCGTCCCCGTCTGCCATCTCCATCAGGGCATCTCGCGCATCTGCGGTAACCGGTAGCGCTTTGCCCATTTCCTTTTCGGCACGTTGAACCAGAAGTTCCATCTCGGCGAGCGTAAGGCGATTCAGGATCATAACTTGTGCTCGTGAAAGCACCGCGGAGTTTAACTCGAAGCTCGGGTTCTCGGTCGTAGCCCCAACCAGAAGAATTGTGCCGTCTTCCATGTGCGGCAGAAAACCGTCTTGCTGGGCTTTGTTGAAACGGTGGATTTCATCCACGAAGAGCAAAGTGCCCTTACCGTTTTGGCGGCGTAATTTGGCGGCCTCGAAAACTTTTCGCAGGTCCGGCATACCTGTGAAAATCGCACTGATTTGAACAAACGCAAGATCGGTTTCGTCAGCCAGCAACCGCGCGATGGTCGTTTTGCCAACGCCGGGTGGCCCCCAAAGGATGAGCGACGAAAGGTTTCCATGCAACAGCATTTGCCCGAGTGGGCCGTCAGCACCAAGAATATGTTCTTGCCCGATCACCTCGCCCAAAGTTTTCGGGCGCAACCGATCAGCCAACGGACGTGGAGCGTTACCGGGCGTTTCGCCAGCTGTGTCAAAAAGATCGGCCATATTCCAGACCTATCTAGAAATTCGCCAAAGGAAAAGGTGTGTCGGCACTTATCTATTCGGCGGGAACTGCAAACACGACGACCGAGGCCAGTATTATGGCCAAACTTGCAAACCAGACGAGCTGAACAACCCGTTTATGCCCGGTCAGGACCTCCCGCGCCACAATGAAGGCAATGACGGCCTCCATCATATAGTAAAACGCAAACGTCCGTGATGCGATCGCGATGACCTCGAAAATGTTAAACATCCAGATCAAGGCAATCGAAAATGCGATAAGAACCGGATACGCCAATTGCTCAGATACCCGTCTATCAGTCTCTTCGGCGACCAACCCGCCCGCTCCGACCGTATCGGCAATGCCTGCGGAAAGCTGGCTCATGAGCGCGGCGAAAACCAACAGGATCGGTAGAACCCAAGCGACTTGCCCCGATATTCCGATGATCGCGGTTTCGTCAGCTTGACCCGCAGGAAGATAAAGAAGAACCGGCACAATGAGGGCGACGAAAAGCAGATAAATTACACCGCTGGACAATTGCGCCCACAGCATCGTCCGACTTCGCATTTCGGCCGGGTATGCAGCACCTAAGTAGCGCGAAGTTTCAAATCCTTGCACCACCAACAACATGCCACCCAACATTCTCAACCGCATCAGGCTATCGGCATCCGCATGCGGTAAATCTGCAGTCCACTGCCCGGTGCCAAGATTATAGGCGAACAGGGCAACCAGCAGAGCAACGATAATGGAAAGCTTTATCGAGACCGAAATCGTCTCGACTATTTCCAAACCTTTCAGACCTCGTATCCATCCAACCAAGCCGATACCCGCTAGGATAATCGTCGCGAGGATATCTTCTGTAAAGTCACCGGCCAACGGCGTGAGGGATAAGGCAAACGAGGCCAGAAGGCGGATGTAAAAGGCAATGGAAATCACATAGGCAACAGTTAGCGAGACGTTGGAAACTCTTGCAAAGGCGGACAGACCTGTGGGTCCGTTATGTGATGCCTCGAGCACTTCGGCGTTAAGAATATTGAAGCGAATGACGTGCCCGACGGCATAGGCCAACGCCACGATCATCATCATAGCGATCACGGCGTAGGAACCGGCAACACTCGCCAAAAGTGGGGCGACGACCAAAAAACCGCTGCCAATTATAGATGCGAGTGGTGTGACGGTCGCGCGCCACCATAGATTATTACGAAGCTTGGGGAGCATCGTAATTCCCGTAAGCAGCAGCGCAATCAAGACAATGGCACCGTCAAATATGTTCATCGATCAACCCACGCCCCCAAAACGAAAAAACCCCGGGCCAAGCCCGAGGTTCAATAGTGCCAACCTTAAGAGGTCAGTGCAAATTATTCGTCAGCCATTGCTTCTTCGAGCGCAACACGGGCTTTATCGCCAGCGCCTTTTGCGTCCATGTCACGGTCAACCAACTCGATGATTGCCATCGGTGCCATGTCGCCATAACGGAAGCCAGCTTTCAGAACGCGGGCATAACCACCCTTACGTTCCTGATAGCGTGGGCCAAGCACGTCGAACAATTTCTTGACGGCATCTTCCTGACGCATACGCGATTGCGCGATACGACGGGAGTGCAAGTCGCCTTTTTTACCTAGCGTGATCATCTTGTCGATGATGCGCTTCAATTCTTTGGCTTTTGGCAGAGTCGTCTTGATCTGCTCATGCTCTACCAACGAGCATACCATGTTTGCGAACATCGCTTTGCGGTGTTCGTGTGTACGGTTCAGTTTACGGTAACCATTACCATGACGCATTTTCTTAATCCTTCATTTATACTTTGTCTGGCAGCCCATGCGGGTGGACTACTCTCCTTGGGGCACCATGCCCGGGTAGTGAACGGCGGGGTTTCCCCCGCCGAAATTCTTAGAAGTGGTCTTCGAACTTTTTCGCCAGCTCTTCGATGTTGTCTGGTGGCCAGTCGATGATGTCCATACCTAGGTGCAGACCCATAGTTGTCAGAACTTCTTTGATCTCGTTCAAAGATTTGCGGCCGAAGTTCGGCGTACGCAGCATCTCTGCTTCGGTTTTCTGGATCAGATCCCCGATGTAAACGATGTTGTCGTTCTTCAGGCAGTTTGCAGAACGAACCGACAATTCCAGCTCGTCCACTTTCTTCAGCAGAAGCGGGTTGAACTCGAGATCGTCTTCGTCGTCGTCGCGACCAGCCGCTTCAGGCTCGTCGAAGTTAACGAATACAGCCAGCTGGTCCTGAAGGATACGGGCCGCGTAAGCGATCGCATCTTCGGAAGAAATCGAACCGTCTGTTTCAACGTTCAACGTCAGCTTGTCATAATCCAGAACCTGACCTTCACGAGTAGGCTCAACTTTATAAGACGCCTTTGTGACTGGCGAGAACAGCGCATCAACCGAAATCAGGCCAATCGGCGCATCTTCGGGGCGGTTCTTGTCAGCAGCAACGTAGCCTTTGCCAGTTTCGACAGTCAGCTCCATGTAAAGCGTCGCGCCATCGTCGAGGTGACAGATAACGTGATCTTTGTTCAGGATTTCAATGCCGTTTGTTTCAGCAATATCGCCAGCTGTAACAACACCCGGACCAGTTGCGTTAATCGCAACACGCTTCGGGCCTTCAACTTCCATTGCAACGGCAACGCCTTTGAGGTTCAAAACGATGTCGGTAACGTCTTCACGTACACCGGCAACCGAGGAGAACTCGTGCAGAACGTTATCGATCTGAACCGACGTGATGGCCGCACCCTGAAGCGAGGACAACAGAACGCGACGTAGCGCGTTGCCGAGTGTCAGACCAAAGCCGCGCTCCAGCGGTTCGGCGACAGCCGTTGCCATGCGAAGTGCGTCTGCGCCGGATTTGATTTCCAGCGACGTTGGGCGGATAAGTTCCTGCCAATTCTTGTGGATCATATTATGGCCTCCATACTTGTTCCCGACTGGATCCTGAGGGGAACGCCCGAGGTTTAGAAATAGAACAGACTGCGCCCGAAAATTCGAGCACAGTCCGGTAGTAAAATAGCGTTATACGCGACGACGCTTTGGTGGGCGGCAGCCGTTGTGGGCCATTGGCGTCACGTCACGGATCGCCGTGATGTTCAGACC
>DFBM01000180.1 GCA_002366645.1 Rhodobacterales bacterium UBA3080
CCCAAAAACTCTGATGACGGACAGAGACTGGTTATGCCAAAGCGGCGCAAAGTGTGGTTGGCTATCGCGAATCCGGTTTGCGTGCATCAGAGAAAATTTTCATTTCACTGATTGCGACAACGTGCCTAACTGTTAGAAAAATAAAGACAAACCTACCATGTCACCCCTCTGTTCGACGGCTTGCTTTGGTCGTGACCTAACGTGACGTCAATTCCCCCTTGCTTTTGTGCGGTCAATTTGGTTAGGTTTTATTACCAATTAATCGGCCTTGCGGATAACCCGCAAATTTCTGGGAGGAAATATCAATGACTGACAACCTAAACCGCAGAAAATTCCTGAAAGGTAGCGCACTTGCTGCGACTGCTACCGGGGCTACTTTGGCGGTGCCTTCGATCGCGAAAGCAGAAACAACTGTTCTTAAAATGCAGGCTGCCTGGGGCGGCGGTATTTTTCTTGAGAATGCACAGTCCTATGTTGACCGCGTAAATGCGATGGCTGGTAACGATCTTCGGATCGACCTGTTGTCCGTTGGGTCTGTTGTGAAAACAAGCCAGATGCAGGACGCTGTTCACCGTGGTGTTCTTGACGCTGCCCACTATGTGCCGGCTTACTGGTACTCGAAATCCAAATCAGCTTCGCTGTTCGGTACAGGCCCATGCTTTGGCTGGTCCTCTCAGGAAGTTCTGGGCTGGGTTAACTACGGCGGCGGTCAGGAATTGTTTGACGAGTTGATGGGCAAGCTTGGTCTGGACGTTGTTTCGTTCTTTAACAGCCCAATGCCAGCTCAGCCTCTTGGCTGGTTCAAGGAAGAAATCACTGATTCGGCGCAGATGAAAGGCCTCAAGTACCGTACTGTTGGTCTTGCTGCAGACGTCATGCTTGAAATGGGCATGTCTGTTGTTCAGCTTCCAGGTGGCGAAATTCAGCCAGCGATGAAGTCTGGCCTGATCGACGCGGCCGAGTTCAACAACCCGACATCTGACCGTGACTTCGGTATGCAGGATGTTTCCAAGTACTACCACTTGGCATCATTCCACCAGTCGCAGGAGTTCTTCGAAGTTACTTTCAACAAGAAGAAATATAACGCACTTCCAGCAGAACTTCAGGCTATCCTGAAATATGCTTCCGAAGCTGAAAACTCCAACTTCTACTGGAACAACACGAAGAGCTACGCAGACGACCTTATCAAGCTTCAGGAAGAAAGCGGTGTAAGCGTTATCCGTACTCCGGACTCGGTAATGGCTGAGCAGCTTACTGCTTGGGACGTTGTTGTAGACCGTATCTCGGGTGAAGATGACTTCTTCGCACGTGTTCTAGAGTCTCAGAAAGTTTACGCGAAGAGCGTTATGAACTACCTGAACCTGAACCAGCCTGACTACAAGCTGGCTTACAAACACTACTTCGGCTAATTTAGCAGTAGTTCTTGAAATAAGTCGGGGGCCGTTTTGCGGCCCCCGGTTTCAATATATCCCCCAAATCGGAGACAAACGTGACCAAGTTCATTCATTCAGTCGAGAGCCTGAGTATCTGGGTGGGTAGGGCATTTGCCTGGACCATTTTGATCTTGACGCTTTCCGTTACTTACGAAGTGTTCGTTCGCTATGTGTTGAATGCACCAACAGTTTGGGCCTTCGATATGATGGTGCAGATGTACGGCGCGCTGTTTCTGATGGCAGGTCCATACGCATTGGCACAAGATGCTCACGTTCGCGGCGACGTTCTATACCGACTGTTCTCCGTAAAATGGCAGGCACGTGTGGATTTCACGCTTTATCTACTGTTCTTCTACCCGGGTATGCTGGCCCTGTTCTGGTATGGCGCCGAAATCGCTGCCGACAGCTGGCGCTGGGAAGAAGTTAGTTGGAACAGCCCTGCACGTATCCAGATTTACTTCTTCAAAACCCTTATTCCCGTCGCTGGTTTCCTTCTGATGCTTCAAGGCCTCGCCGAATTGGCGCGCTGCTGGGTCGCAATGAAGACCGGTGTCTGGTTGGAGCGTCTCGACGACGTTCAGGAAACCGAAGACATGCTGATACAACCCGACCACTCAAAATCCTGAGTTGAACAGACTTTAGATTTACCAACAGAGAGACAATCATGACAGATCCTCAAGTTGCCATTCTAATGCTAACCCTGTTCATCGGGTTAGTTTTACTTGGCTTTCCAATTGCATTCACCTTGCTGGCTATGGGTGTTGGCTTTGGTTATTACGCGTACTTTCAAGGCGGTATCGAAACCGTTTCGGATGTATTCAGTAACAATATCTTCTATTTGCTAAACCAGAACACCTATTCCGTGATGGAAAATGACACGCTGGTTGCTATCCCGTTGTTCCTGTTTATGGGCTATGTGGTGGAGCGCGCAAACATCGTTAACAAACTATTCTTCTCGTTGCAGATGGCAGCGCGGAATTTGCCCGGCTCCATGGCCATCGCGGCGCTGGTTACCTGTGCGGTCTTCTCGACTGCCTCCGGTATCGTTGGCGCGGTTGTGACATTGATGGGTCTGCTGGCCTATCCTGCGATGAACAAAGCTGGATACGACAAGTCCTTCGCTTCGGGCGTGATTTGTGCCGGTGGTACACTGGGTATCCTGATCCCGCCATCGATCATGTTGATCGTTTATGCGGCGATCGCGGAGCTTTCGCCTCTACGTTTGTATGCGGCTGCGGTTTTCCCTGGTCTGATGCTTGCCGGTCTCTATATGGTTTACGTGATCATTCGCGTTATGTTGAACCCTAATATTGCGCCGAAGCCACGTGCTGAAGACGTTCCTCCACCAGCAAAAATCTATCTCGACCTGCTAATATCCTTCGTTCCTTTGACGGTTCTGATCATGCTGGTGCTCGGCTCGATCCTTGGTGGTCTTGCAACGCCTGCTGAAGCTGCTGCGATGGGTGCGATGGGTGGCATGGTTCTTGCCGTGATCTACCGTTCATTCAGTTGGCAAAAGCTTAAGGAAAGTGTTTTCCTTACAGCTAAAGCTACGGCGATGGTTTGTTGGTTGTTCGTGGGTTCATGGACCTTTGCTTCGGTATTCTCCTACCTCGGCGGCCACGATATCATCGAACATTGGGTTCTTGCTATGAACCTAGAGCCTTGGCAGTTCCTTGTGCTCGCACAGCTGATCATCTTCTTCCTTGGTTGGCCTTTGGAATGGTCCGAGATTCTGATTATCTTCGTTCCAATCTTCCTGCCAATGCTGGATACCTTCGGTGTGAACCCGTACTTCTTCGCGATGCTTGTAGCGCTGAACCTTCAGACTTCGTTCCTGACCCCGCCTATGGCTATGTCGGCGTACTATCTGAAAGGGGTGCTGAAAAACGACATCGAGTTGATGGATATCTTCAAAGGTATCATGCCGTATCTAGGCATCGTGATCTTCAGTATGGTTCTGATGTATCAGTTCCCGGGCATCGCGCTCTGGCTACCTGATCAGCTGTTCGGCGAGTACGTACCGTGAGCCACCCCGAAGTAGCACCTAACGCATTATCGGCGGTTGAGGCCGCCGATAAAATCCGCAAAGGTTCTTTGCCTTCTGTTGATCTGGTCAAGGCCTGCCTTGCCCGGATTGACGAGACAGAAGGCCAGTTGCACGCCTGGGCACACATCGATGCTGACCACGCTTTGGCACAAGCCGAAGAGATGGACTCCATTCGTCGCGCAGGTCGCCCGATCGGACCTTTGCATGGGGTTCCGGTTGGCTTGAAGGACATCGTCGATACAAAAGATTACCCGACTGAACGCGGAACGCCGATATTCGCAGGCCGTAAGCCTGAAAGCGACGCCGCCATCGTAGAGCGCCTACGCGAGGCCGGCGCTGTTATCTTGGGCAAAACCGTTACAACAGAATTTGCATTTATGCATCCGTCGCAGACACGCAATCCGCACAACCCCGAATACTCACCGGGCGGCTCGTCGAGCGGTTCGGCCGCTGCCGTTGCCGCGTACAACGTGCCTTTGGCTATTGGCACACAAACCAACGGTTCGGTTATTCGTCCTGCTTCGTTCTGTGGCGCGTATGGTTTCAAGTCTACACGTGGCGTCATTTCGCGGCGCGGTATTTTGCAAACCTCAAAATCTCTCGATCAGGTCGGCGTATTCGGTCGCTCGCTAGAAGACGTCGCATTGCTTGCGGACGTGATCGGCAGTTACGATCCATCGGACGCTCTAAGCTACGCCCGCCCACGCCCGCAAATGCAGGCCGGAAGTGTTGCTGAAATAGGAGTGGAACCCGATCTGGTCTGGTTCGAAGCCCCCTATAATGATCGTCTGACCGAAGATGCACGGGCTGGGCTGGATGAAGTCGTCAATGCCTTGGGCGCACGCGTTGAGCGCGTCACCATATCCGAGAATATGTTCAATCTAGTTGACGTGCAGCGTACCATTCATGAATACGAAATCTGCAAGCATCTGGATAAAGAATTCACCGATCACTGGGATCAGCTCAGTACATCGCTACAGCCAATCATCGAGCGTGGTCGTAAAATTAGCGACGCACAGTACGAAGATGCACTTGAGGTTATGGCTTCGGGCAAAACGTATTTCGACGAGTTCTTCCATGACTACGACGCCATCATCGCGCCGAGTGCCGCTGGTGAAGCGCCGAAGTTCATCGAAGGCACGGGGGACCCTGTGTTTTGCACGATATGGACGCTCTGCGGGTTGCCGACATTGAACTTGCCATTGTTGGTCGGTGCAAACGGTCTGCCTGTAGGAGTTCAGTTGATTGGCTCGATCGAAGAAGATGACCGGTTACTGAGAACCGCAAACTGGATCGTTAATAAACTTCAGTCCGACGAAGACTGAAAACGGAGGAAATACACATGATTGGCAAGAAATTGAATCTACTTCTCGGGTTGATTGCGACCCTCGGGTTGGTTTCGTTCATCACTGGACTTGCATACAGCATCTCGACCGGCTTCGCTGGCTTTTGGGGCGGATTGCCGTTCTGGATCATCTCGTTGACCGTCTTAGCTGCAGCTGTTTACGATTTTTATGAAGAGACATTGAAAAAGTAAGATGTCGAAAAAACCTACCCTTTGGATAACTCGCAAACTGTCGGATGCGACGCTTGAACGCGCCGCGCGTGATTATGATGTGATCATCAATCACGAAGACGGTTTGCACACGGCCACCGATATCATCGCGATGTCCGCCAAGGTCGATGCGATTATGCCGTGTCATTCCGAGATTTTTGACGCGGCCGTTGCTGCCAAGCTGGACCCGAGGGTGAAAATAATAGCCAACCATTCGGTAGGTGTAGACCATTGCGATCTCGAGGCGCTGGGTGCGCGCGGGATCATGGTCACCAACACACCAGATGTTCTGTCGGACGCAACGGCGGATATCGCCATGTTGCTGATGCTTGGGGCGGCAAGGCGTTGCGTGGAAGGCGACCGTCTGATGCGGACGGGTGAGTGGGACTTCTGGAGCCCGTCGTTTATGGTGGGCAAACAAGTCAGCCGCGCACGGCTCGGCATTGTTGGTATGGGCCGCGTAGGGCAGGTGATGGCCAAACGCGCGCGCGGTTTCGACATGGAAGTGCACTACTACAACCGCTCACGTTTGCCGGACGAACAAGAGATGGGGGCAACCTATCACGAAACTGTTGAAGATCTGCTGGGCGTCTCGGATTTCTTGTCGTTACATTGTCCGGCAACACCCGAAACCACCGGTATGATGAACGATGAGCGTTTTGCCCTGCTGCCGGACGGGGCTGTTTTCGTTAACACTGCCCGCGGCGCGCTCGTAGATGAAGACGCTTTATTGGCGGCGCTCGACTCCGGTAAAGTCTCGGCGGCTGGTCTGGATTGCTTTGTGGCGGAGCCCGGTGGTAATCCGGCGTTCTCGAAGTACGAAAACGTGTTTATGCTACCTCACATTGGCAGCGCGACGCGTGCCACACGTGACGCTATGGGTTTCCGCGCATTAGATAACCTTGATGCATTTTTTGGCGGCAAAACCCCGCTGGACTCACTTACCTAACTATCGCCGTTAAATTTCTACCGCTGTTCTCGGATACGATGAGGTTTGTTGTTGGCGCGGCAAACCTCCGGCTCGGAAGTGCTTTAGACTTGAGCGAGTTCAGCCGCTCTGGCGACATTGTAAATTGTTGAATCCGATTCTCTATCCACAGTTTTTACACCTGCCTTTTGCTAAAGTTTTGGTCGAAGTGTGGATTATTTCTTCTGACCGGAGGTCGAGAACGTTCCGTTTTGGCAAGCCGTTTCCATCTGTCATTTCGATCTTGCGCATACCAGAGAACCGAATTTCGTGTCCTTGGACGGGTGTGGGAGAGTATCCTTATTCACTCTGACCTGCCACTAAGAATTTCCT
>DFBM01000155.1 GCA_002366645.1 Rhodobacterales bacterium UBA3080
AAATCCGGCAAGGCGATTCAGGCCGTTCCGGTGCGCGTCGGGGGACGTTTGTCGCAACAAGGCCCCACCGATTGAAGCGCCACGCCAACCTATACTTTGCGCTGATCCTGATGGGAGCGGTCTGGGGTGCGGTGTTTCCGATCACCAAGATCGCGGTTTCAACGGGGCATCAAGCATACGGGATTATCGTCTGGCAATCAGTGATCGGCATCGTGCTTTCCGGCGGCATCACGTTGCTACGCGGCAAAAGACTACCTTGGGCGCGCGAGGCGTGGTGGCTGTTTTTCGGCATCGCTTTTTTCGGTTCGCTCGCTCCGAACTATTTTTCGTATACGGCCACGGCACATCTTCCGGCGGGGATCATCTCGATTGTGATCGGGTTGGTGCCGCTGTTCGCCATGCCGATTTCGCTGGTTTTGGGCTTCGAGAAACCTTCAGTTATAAGGGCGTTCGGGGCACTTTGCGGGGCGGCAGCGATTTTCCTGATTGTCGGTCCTAGCGCGAGCCTGCCCGACCCCACGAAAATCGGATATCTGTTTTTGGCCTTGTTCGCGCCATTGCTCTACGGGTTTGAAGGGAATTTCGTAACATGGTACGGCACGCGAGGGCTGGATGCGGTGCAAATCCTGTTCGGGGCGTCGGTGGTTGGTTTGATAATATCCGTGCCCATGGCGCTTGGCTTTGGGCAGATGATCTCGCCGTTTCAGGCTTGGCAACCGGAAGAATGGGCGATACTGATCGCGGCACTGCTGAACTGGGGTGCTTATGTGGGTTTTGTCTGGCTGATATCAAAGGCCGGTCCGGTGTTTGCCTCGCAAGTGGCGTATTTGATTACCGGCTGGGGCGTCGTGTGGTCGATGCTATTCCTTGGCGAGCGCTATTCGATCTGGGTCTGGATGGCCTTCGCTTTGATGATACTCGGCGTGATTTTGGTGCAGCCACGTGAAACGGCAAAGGGGTAGGGATGGTTGCGTCAACGCGCTTTTTGTATCTGGCTTTGGTTGTCATGGGCGCGACTTGGGGTGTCACGCCGGTTCTGGTGAAAATCGCGGTGACGGCTGGGCATCAACCCTTTGGTATGATCGTCTGGACGAGTGCGATTAGCGTGGTTTTGTCTGGGGTCGTGACCTGGGGGCGGGGGCGAAAGCTGCCGTTGAGTTTGGCACATCTGAAGCTCTATCTTGGTGTTTCGCTGCTGGGGGCCGTGATCCCGAATATGTTGAACTTCACGGCGGCGGTCCATCTGCCTGCCGGTATTATGTCAATCCTGATCGCACTTGTACCGATGTTCGCCATGCCGTTGGCGTTGGTAATGGGATTCGAAAAGCCGTCGGTCATCCGGTTTATCGGCGCACTTTGCGGCGCGGTTGCGATTGTGCTGATCGTCGGGCCGGACACCGGATTGCCGGACCCGAGCAAGGCGATTTTCGTGTTGGTCGCCCTCGGCGCTTCGTTTTGCTACGGGGCGGAGGGGAATTTCCTGACATGGTTCGGTGCGCGTAAACTGGACCCTGTGCAGATACTTTTTGGCGCCTCATTGGTCGGTTTCCTGATCGCGGTGCCCTCGGCGTTTTTGACGGGGCAGAGCATCAACCCGCTAGCGCCTTGGGGTGCGCCCGAATTTGCTATCGCCGGCGCGGCCGTGATCAGCTGGGGCACTTACGCAACTTATATCTGGATGATTGGCAAGGCGGGACCGGTGTTTTCCTCGCAAGTCGCCTACTTGGTAACCGGTTGGGGCGTGGTGTGGTCGATGCTGCTGCTGGGGGAGCGGTATTCGATCTGGGTCTGGATGGCTTTTGCGCTGATGCTGGTTGGGATAAGCTTGGTCAGACCGCGTGATTCCCGCGCATAGGAGCAGTCGATGCCCGAATTTCTGACCCCTGCCGTTATCAGCCTGTCGGTGGTCGCGTTGATGTTCGTCTTTTTCATCCGTGAAACCTATCCAACCGAGGTGGTGGCAATCGGCGGTGTCGCTTTACTGCTGGTCACGGGTGTATTGCCGGTGGTGGATTTGCAGGCGGCGTTTTCGAACCCCGCGCCGTGGACGATTGCTGCGATGTTTATACTTTCTGGCGGGCTGGTGCGAACCGGGGCTTTGAACGCGCTGACGGGGATGGTTTCGCGCTATGCCAGTAGCCAGCCGAAGCTGGTTTTGGCGTCTCTGGTTACGTTCACGGTTGTCGCGTCGGCGTTTATGAACAACACGCCGGTGGTGGTCTTGATGATACCGGTGGCGGTCTCGCTGGCGGGTACTATGGGGATTTCGTCGTCCAAATTGCTGATCCCGTTATCTTATACGGCGATCCTTGGCGGGATGCTGACATTGATCGGCACTTCGACGAACCTGCTGGTGGACGGGGTGGCGACGGCGCATGGGCTAGAGCCGTTTTCGCTGTTCGAAGTGACGCCGATGGCAATTATTCTGGTGATATTCGGGATGCTCCATATTCGGTATCTCGGGCCAATTCTGCTGCCGGATCGAAGCTCGATGACCGATTTGTTGGTCAACAAAAAGCAGATGAAATTTTTTACCGAAGTTGCGGTGCCTGAAGGCTCGTCGCTGATTGGTGAAGCAGTGACCGGTGTCACAGTGTTCAAACGGCAGGGTATGCGGCTGATTGATGTGTTGCGGGGCGATGAATCCTTGCGACGCGGTCTGGCGGACGTAACGCTGGAGGCGGGTGATCGCGTGGTACTGCGCACCGGTGTTGACGAATTACTGGGCCTGAAGGAAAGCCGCAAGGTTGATATGGTCGATCAGTTGTCGTCCAGAAAAACCACCACGGTCGAGGCGTTGATTTCGCCGGGATGTCGTCTGGTCGGGCGATCGCTTGGAGGTTTGCGGTTGCGGCGGCGCTATGGTGTCTATCCGTTGGCGGTGCATCGCCGGAACCAGAATATTGGACGGCAGCTGGACGATGTGATCGTGCGCGTCGGAGATACGCTGCTACTTGAGGGCGCGGAGGAGGACATCCAGCGTCTGGCCGTGGACGAAGGGCTGGTTGATCTGTCGGCCCCGACCGATCGCCCGTATCGCCGCCGCCATGCCCCGATCGTGTTTGGCGTGCTGGCGGGGGTCGTGATCTTGTCCGCGCTCGGCGTCGCCTCGATTTTCATGCTGGCGGTGATCGGAGTCGCGGTCATTCTGCTGACACGTTGCATCGACGCCGAAGAGGCGTTCGGATTTGTCGACGGCCGTTTGCTGGTGCTGATTTTTTCGATGTTGGCGATCGGCGCAGCGCTGGAATCCTCGGGCGCGGTGGAGATGATCGCGGAAACTTTGGCACCATATCTGATGGGCTTGCCGGCGCCGTTGCTGGTCTGGGGGATATATCTGCTGACCTCCGTGATGACGGAGCTGGTCTCGAACAATGCGGTCGCGGTGGTTGTTACGCCCGTTGCCATCGGGCTGGCGGCGGCGCTCGGGGTTGATCCGCGCCCGCTGGTGGTGGCGGTGATGGTTGCGGCCTCGGCCAGTTTTGCAACGCCGATTGGTTATCAAACGAATACGCTGGTTTATGGGCCGGGGGGGTATAAGTTCACCGACTTCATGCGCGTCGGGATACCGCTGAACCTGTCGACGGGGATGCTGGCGAGTTTTCTGATACCGGTGTTCTGGCCTTTGTGATCGAATTTTTGAGTATTTGGGCAAAGAAGAAGCCGGTCGCGGGAAAGATGCGGGCGGCTTTAGCTTGAACCTCTGCGCGTCGCTGGACTATATAGACGCAAACGGAATTAGTTTGCGGAGATTACCATGGCTGGCCACTCAAAATGGGCGAATATTCAACACCGTAAGGGACGTCAGGATGCTGTGCGTTCGAAGATGTTCTCGAAACTTGCAAAAGAGATTACGGTTGCGGCCAAAATGGGTGATCCGGATCCCGAGAAGAACCCGCGTTTGCGTATGGCGGTTAAGGAGGCCAAGAAGCTTTCTGTGCCTAAAGATGTGATTGAGCGCGCGATCAAGAAATCGATGGCGGGGGATGGCGATAATTACGACGAGATCCGCTATGAGGGCTATGGGCCTGCGGGTGTTGCCGTGATTGTCGAAGCAATGACCGACAACCGCAATCGCACGGCATCTTCGGTGCGTTCTATCTTTACGAAGTCCGGTGGAAACCTTGGCGAGACCGGTTCGGTGTCTTTCATGTTTGATCGCAAAGGTTTGATTTCTTATCCGGTTGAGGCCGGTGACGCCGACACTGTGATGATGGCGGCGATCGAGGCGGGTGCCGAAGATGTTGAAAGCACCGAGGAAGGTCACGAGATATATTGCCTTGATACGGATTTGCACGAGGTGTCGAACGCGCTGGAGGCGGAGTTGGGTGAATCGGAATCGTCCAAGCTGATCTGGAAACCACAAACATCGACCGAGCTGGATCTGACTGGTGCAGAGAAACTGATGCGGTTGATCGAGGCGCTTGAAGATGATGACGATGTGCAAACCGTCACCGCGAACTTCGAGATTTCGGACGAGGTTATGGCGCAGCTGTAATTACGTTATAAATTTGTGATAAAAGCTCCGCACAGCCTGTCTGTCCGGGGCTTTTATTTTGCGATTACGAAATATCCGGTTAAGCTTGGCGCAAATAGTGAGGAGCCGCCATGATTGCCGAACCCAGCCTTACCCTAGGAATCGAGGAAGAATATCTGATCGTTGATCGGAATACGCGCGATCTGGTACGCGAACCGGATGCGGGTTTCTTGGCGGCTTGCGATGAATTACTTGGCGAGCAGGTGACCGGCGAATACCTGCAGTGTCAGGTGGAGGTCGGCACCAATCCGCACCACCGCGTCAGCGATGCGCGCGATGATCTGGTTGGGTTGCGCAAAGGGGTTTGCGAGGCGGCGGAAGCGTTTGGCTATGCGCCGATTGCAGCCTCGACTCATCCGTTTGCGAAGTGGCGCGAGCAAACCCATACCCGCAAGGAGCGCTATGACGCGTTGCACGATGATCTGGGGCAGCCGGTCCGGAGGATGTTGATTTGCGGGATGCATATGCATATCGGAATCGAGGATGAGGATCTGCGGATAGACCTGATGAATCAGGTAACCTATTTCCTGCCGCATCTTTTGGCGCTGTCCTGTTCCTCGCCTTACTGGGAGGGGGAGGACACGGGGTTGGCGAGTTATCGCCTTACCGTTTTTGATGCGCTTCCGCGCACGGGACTGCCGGATGTGCTGGGCTCGTACGGGGAGTATAATCGTATGGTGGGGCAACTTGTTAAGGCAGGTTGTATTGAGGATTCGAGTAAAATCTGGTGGGATATCCGGCCGTCGTCGAAGTTTCCGACGGTGGAGCAACGGGTGACGGATGTGTGCAGCTCGGTCGAGGATGTGGCTGCGATTGCGGCTGTTTACCAATCGGTGATGTCCTTCCTGTTTCGTCTGCGCAAAAAGAACCAGCGGTGGAGGGTGTATCCGCAAACTTTGATTCTGGAGAACCGTTGGCAAGCACAGAGGCACGGGGCGCATGGCAAGCTTATTGATCATGGTCGCAGTGAATTGGCGCCGATGTCGAAATTGATGGAAGAGCTGATCGAATTGGTCGGGCCGGATGCGGAGCGACTTGGCTGCGCGAAGGAGTTGGCGCATGTCCGGCAGATCACACAGCAGGGCAATTCGGCGTATCGGCAGCGGGCAAACTTTAAGTCAGCGGTCGAGGCTGGTGCTGGACCGCACGAGGCTTGTGTGGCCGTGGTAGACGGGTTGATTGCGGAATTCAAGGAAAGCTAGGCGACCCAAAGGAAAACCCCGCCGGAGCGGGGTTTGCTGTTATTTCTAGAACGGGATCTCGTCGTCGAGGTTACCTGCGCCGCCACCGCCTTGCGAGCTGCCACCTTGGGAACCGCCACCGTAACCACCGCCCTGACCGCCACCGTAGTCACCGCCGCCGCCTTGGCTACCACCGCCATAGCCGCCACCGGAACTTCCGCCGCCATCGCCGCGACCGCCAAGCATGACCAGTTTGCTGTCAAAGCCCTGCAATACAACTTCGGTTGAATAGCGGTCGTTGCCGGACTGGTCTTGCCACTTGCGGGTCTGTAGCTTGCCTTCGAGATATACGTTGGAACCTTTTTTGAGGTATTGTTCGCAGACGCGCACCAAGCCCTCGCTAAAAATGGCAACCTGATGCCATTCGGTTTTCTCACGGTTCTCGCCGGTATTCTTGTCGCGCCAGCGTTCGGAGGTCGCGATCCGCAGATTGCAAACCTTTCCGCCGTTCTGGAACGTCCGGATTTCAGGGTCCGCGCCCAGATTTCCGATTAATATTACTTTGTTCACACTGCCGGCCATTACGCTCTCCCTTGCCCGAATCTATACCGCGAAGATTAACCATTATTGCAGGGGTAGACCACAGATATGGCTAACAATCCGTAAATTAACCGGTGCAAATCGAAACGCCTATGGTAAACTGCGCTGGAATGATTTTGTGGGCTGATCGCAATGCGGGTAATCTGGACATCTTTTCTGATCGTGTCGGCGCTGGCAACGGCGAGTGCCGCGCAAGAAGTGGCCGTGAACGGGCTGGTCTTTCATGGCGTTAACAGGTTTGTGGAAAGTGAACAGCAGGAAGCCGCAACTGCTCAAGGCATGTCGGCCGAGTTGAACGCGCTGCGGATTAGGCTTTTGACCGAACCGCCACAAGCCATCGAAGAACTGAAACCGGACAGATTTTTCGATTTCGCGACGCGGATGGCCGAGCGTTATGATATTCCACAGCAGGTTTTCCACAATCTGATCGCGGCGGAATCCAACTGGGATCCGGTGGCTGTTTCTTACCGGGGTGCAGTTGGCCTGACGCAGCTAATGCCGAGCACTGCTGTGCAGTTGGGTGTAAACCCGTGGAATGCACTTCAGAATATGGAAGGTGGGGCGCGGTATTTGCGCGAACAGCATGACCGTTTCGGAACATGGGAGCTGGCGCTGGCGGCATATAATGCCGGACCGGGAACCGTGGAAAGATACGGCGGCGTACCGCCGTATGAAGAGACGCAGAACTACGTCAAAAAGATACTCGGCCTTTAAGCCGCTTCGAGGTCGCCACCAGCGGAGTGCCAGTGCATTAGGCCACCTATATTGTGTACGCTTTCAAAGCCCATCTGTAGCAATGCGCGAACGGCCATGCCGGAACGGGCGCCGGATGCACAATAGATTGCAACTGGTTTGCTTGTGTCCAAAGATTTGTTGAACTCTGGGTGGCTTGGGTTGGCGTGGCTCTGGATCATCATCAACGGGATGTGATGTGCGCCTTTTGCTTTGCCTGTTTGTTTCAGTTCCGAGATGTCACGAACGTCGATGATGTTGATTTCACCCGATTTGGACAAGTTGATTGCGTCCTGTGCGGACAGGGCTGGTGTAGCTGGTTTGCGGCCGAAGAAGCTCATGTTGTATCCTTACAGTTTGTGTCAGTGTTGGAATGGTAGATAGGCGACCCCCATCTGATTTCAACGTTGAGAAATGAAATAATTCAAAAAACTGAATATGTCTACTATTTTTTATGATCAAATGTAAATATTGGGGAAACACCTTGCAATGATCTTGTTTTGTTCCCATTGTGCAATTCGTATTTCCCGTAGGTATCCTTTAGAACGGCGCGGGTAAAAGGGGGCTAGAATGGCTGAGCTGAAAAATATCGAGGTGCGCGGCGCGCGCGAGCATAACCTCAAGAATATTGACGTGGATATCCCCCGCAATAAGCTTGTGGTGATTACCGGCCTTTCGGGCTCGGGCAAGTCCTCGTTGGCGTTTGATACTATCTATGCAGAAGGGCAGCGGCGTTATGTCGAAAGCCTGTCAGCCTATGCTCGCCAGTTCCTCGATATGATGCAAAAGCCGGACGTGGACCATATTAGTGGCCTTTCCCCGGCAATTTCGATTGAACAAAAGACAACGTCAAAGAACCCGCGTTCGACCGTTGGTACGGTTACCGAGATCTACGACTATATGCGCCTACTTTTTGCGCGGGTTGGCACACCATACTCCCCGACGACTGGCCTGCCGATCGAGGCACAACAGGTTTCCGACATGGTGGACCGTGTCGCGACAATGGAGGAGGGGACGCGGGCCTATCTGCTGGCGCCTATCGTCCGCGACCGTAAAGGCGAGTATCGCAAGGAGTTTCAGGAGCTCCGCAAGCAGGGTTTCCAGCGCGTTAAGGTTAATGGCGAGTTTTACGAGTTGGAAGAACCGCCGACGCTCGACAAGAAGTTCCGCCATAATATCGACGTGGTTGTTGACCGTTTGGTCGTGAACACTGGTATCGAGGGCAGGTTGGCGGACAGCTTCCGAACTGCGCTCGACCTTGCCGATGGAATTGCAATTTTGGAGACCGCACCAAGCGAAGGCGACCCAGAACGCTTCGTGTTTTCGGAAAAATACGCCTGTCCGGTCAGTGGATTTACGATCCCGGAAATCGAACCTCGACTGTTCTCCTTTAACGCCCCCTTCGGGGCCTGTCCGGATTGTGGCGGCTTGGGCGTGGAGCTGTATTTCGACCGGCGTTTGGTGGTGCCAGACGAAAGCATCAGCCTTTATGCGGGCGCACTTGCGCCTTGGGCTAAAGGAAAATCGCCATATTTCCGCCAGACGATCGAGGCGATTGCCAAGCATTACGGCTTCAAAAAGAACGCTCCGTGGCGCGATCTCGACGAAGAAGTGCAACAGGTGATGCTGTATGGCTCGATGGGGAAAGAGATCAAGTTCCGCTATGACGAGGGTGGACGTGTTTACGAGGTTTCCCGCCCGTTCGAAGGTGTAATCCCCAACATGGAGCGCCGCTATCGCGAGACGGATTCCAACTGGGTGCGCGAGGAGTTCGAGCGCTATCAGAATAATCGTCACTGCGCGGCTTGCGAGGGCTATCGTTTGAAGCCCGAGGCGCTGGCTGTGAAAATTGCCGGACTGCATGTCGGGCAGGTGGTGCAGATGTCCATCAAAGAGGTGCTTGACTGGGTTGAATCGGTGCCTTCTGAGCTAAGCGCTCAGAAAAACGAAATCGCGGCGGCTATATTGAAGGAAATCCGCGAACGGTTGGGTTTTTTGGTAAACGTCGGGCTGGATTACCTAACGCTCTCGCGCAATTCTGGCACGCTCTCGGGCGGCGAGAGTCAACGTATCCGGTTGGCCAGCCAGATCGGGTCTGGGCTGACGGGGGTGCTGTATGTGCTCGATGAGCCCTCGATTGGCCTCCACCAGCGCGACAATGGCCGCTTGTTGGTAACGCTGAAGAACCTGCGCGATCAGGGGAACACCGTGATTGTCGTTGAACACGACGAGGAAGCCATTCGCGAGGCGGATCATGTGCTGGACATCGGTCCGGCGGCGGGTGTGCATGGGGGTGAAATTATTGCTGAAGGTACACCCAAGCAGATTTGTGCTTCCAATAAATCTATTACTGGTCAATATCTTACAGGAAAACGTTCAATTGAAATTCCTTCCGAACGCCGAAAAGGGACCGGCAAAAAGATCGTGGTCGAGAAGGCGAGCGGAAATAATCTGAAGGACGTTACCGCTGAATATCCCTTGGGCACGTTTACGTGCGTAACCGGTGTTTCCGGCGGCGGGAAGTCGACGCTGACGATCGAGACGTTGTTCAAAACCGCCTCGATGCGACTGAACGGAGCGCGACAGGTTCCGGCACCTTCGGAGTCGATTAAGGGATTGGAATATCTTGATAAAGTTATCGATATTAACCAATCTGCTATTGGCCGTACGCCACGTTCAAACCCTGCGACTTATACGGGGGCGTTTACGCCGATCCGCGACTGGTTCGCAGGATTGCCGGAGTCAAAAGCACGCGGTTACAAGCCCGGTCGGTTTAGCTTTAACGTCAAGGGCGGGCGTTGCGAGGCGTGTAAGGGCGACGGTCTAATCAAGATAGAGATGCACTTTTTGCCGGATGTATACGTTGAATGCGAGAGCTGTAAGGGCAAGCGCTACAACCGTGAAACTCTGGAAGTTTTGTTTAAAGGCAAAAGCATAGCGGATGTTCTTGATATGACAGTTGAAGATGCCGAAACGTTTTTCAAGGCGGTTCCGTCCATTCGCGAGAAGATGACAACGTTGATGCGGGTCGGGCTTGGTTATATCAAAGTCGGCCAATCAGCGACGACCCTTTCGGGGGGTGAAGCGCAGCGTGTAAAACTGTCCAAGGAGTTGTCGAAGCGCTCAACGGGGCGGACGCTATATATTCTGGACGAGCCGACAACGGGCTTGCATTTCGAGGATGTTAAGAAGTTGTTGGAAGTGCTGCATGAGCTGGTGGATCAGGGGAACTCGGTGATCGTGATCGAGCATAATCTGGATGTTGTGAAAACGGCGGATCATGTGATCGATATTGGGCCCGAGGGCGGTGACGGGGGCGGCGAAATTATCGCAGTTGGAACGCCCGAGGAAATCGCTGAAGTTAAAGGGAGCTATACGGGGCAGTATTTGAAGGATATGCTTTAGCGGCGTGCTTTTGTGTTTGAAATTCTCGATTTGGGTGTAATGTCGGATTCAAGATGAGTATTTTTGCAAAGGAGAAGGCGATGCGGCTGCTTATTTCATTGTCGTTGGTTTTTGTTTTAGCCAGTTGCAGTTATGTGGCGCCGGTCGAGATGCCCAAGGAGCCGGGATTCTTTATTGGTATATTTCACGGGTTGATTTCATTCTTTACGATGATCCTTTCGTTTTTTACCGACGTCGAGATGTATTCCAGATCCAATTCAGGCAGTTGGTATGATCTGGGATTCGTTATTGGTGCCATGATTTTTTATGGGGGCGGCGCGAAAATCCGGTGAATTGGGTAAAAGATTAATAAAATGCAACGTGTTATGATTATTGGCGGTTCTGGATCGGGTAAATCGTGGCTGGCCAAGATGCTGGGGACGGTTACGGGGCTACCGGTATTTCATATTGATCCGATGTATTGGAAAGCGGGCTGGGTTCAAAGGGATGCAGTCGAGACCCACGAAATGGTGCGCGAAGTGGCTGGGCTGGATCACTGGATTTTTGAGGGTAATAACAGCTCTACCTTTTCGGAACGCCTAGAGCGCGCGGGTCATCTGGTGTTTCTCGACTTTCCGACGTGGTTGCGGGTCTGGGGTGTTGTCACGCGGACGGTGAAATTCTACGGTGAGGTGCGCCCCGATATGGCTGAAGGATGTCCTGAACGCTTTGACTGGACGTTTATGAAATGGGTGCTTGTCGGGTATCCGCGTGGGGGTGGGCGAGATCGTTGCTTAAATGCGTATCAGACAGCCCCTAGCCACATTAACAAATATCATTTGAAGTCGCGCAAGGACGTGCGGCGGTTTTTGGCGGAGATAGTGACGCAATATGACCAAACCTAAAATTGGACTGGCGCTCGGCAGTGGCGGCGCGCGTGGCTGGAGTTTGATCGGGGTGATCCGTGCGCTTGAGGAGCGCGGAATTGTGCCGGATTACGTTTCCGGTTGCTCGATGGGGGCGCTGGTCGGGGCGGCCTATGTGGGTGGCCGGCTGGACGAGTTGGAGGATTGGGCGCTGTCGATCACGCATCGCAAAATGGCGACGCTGATGGATGTGAACCTGCTGAGCGGTGGCTTGATCGAGGCCAAGCAGGTGGTGAAATTTCTGAACAAACTCGGGATGCCGGAACTTATCGAGGATCAAGCTACTCCCTTCGTGGCCATTGCCAGCGACATGCGCTCGGGGCGCGAAATCTGGTTGAAGGACGGCCCGATTGTTGATGCGGTGCGCGCGTCTATCGCGTTGCCGGGCATCATTAGTCCTGTGCGCTACAAGGACCGCTGGTTGCTCGACGGAGGGTTGACCAATCCGTTGCCGGTTTCGGCGGTTCGGGCGCTGGGGGCTGACATCGTGATTGCTGTGAATCCCGAAGCCAAGAAATATAGTGTGGTTTGGGAGCCGCCGAAGGAAACAGTGAACGAGACTTGGCAATCGATCAAGACGGCTTTGCCGCTATCGGTTCGCGCCGCATTCGAAGCGGTTGGAGGTAAGACTGCGGAAATCAAAGGTCCGAACTATTTTGACGTGATCGCGACCTCGATTGATGTTCTGGTGGATCAGGTGCGCCGAAGCCGTCTTATCGGGGACCCGCCGCATGTGATGCTGGACGTAAACCTCAGGAATTTCACGATTTTGGAGTTCTACAACGCTAAAGAGGCCATTGCAGAGGGGCGCGCCTGTGTTGAACGGGCCAGTGATACGCTTGATGCGGCGATAGCTAACGCCTAGTTGCCAAGCAACCCTAGCGCGTCCAGAACGACAAATGTTGCGTCCGCAATCTTCAGGACCTCGCCGTCGACGAGATAGTAAAGCCACTCGCCGTCCGGCGGCGTCAGGCCGTATCGCGCCAAATCGGTGATCAGCTCATATGTCAGACCTTCGGGGAGCGGTTGGCCGACGACGTAGCGTTTCGCCAGTCCCGGTGGCAGGCAGCCGTTGTCGCGTTTGGCAAGGCCGGGCGGGCAGGGCTTGGGTTGGGCGAGGGCCGCGCCAGCGCTGACTCCGGTGATTAACGTGGTTGCGGCGAGGATGGTGATAACTGGTTTACGCATGGAAGCCTCCTGTTCGGGGCATTCTACCATGAAAATCCGCCACCGATACGCGCGAAAATTCGCCAAGCGGTTAATCGCGCATCACT
>DFBM01000192.1 GCA_002366645.1 Rhodobacterales bacterium UBA3080
GACCCAGCGCCTGCCGATCCGTGTATCGATCCAAGCTGATGACATTGAACTTAGGCCCGGCATGATGGTTGAGGTTTACGTCGATGTCACAGATTGATCGGTACTTCGAGCGGTACGGCTCCGCCTACAAATGGTTCGCGACCGGCGCGATCATGGTCGCGACCATTTCGGTCGTATTGTCCACCACGATCGTAAACGTCGCCATTCCTGCGGTCATGGGCGCGTTCGGCATCAGCGCGGTGCAGGCGCAATGGATTTCGACCGGCTTTCTGGCCGCCATGACCGCCACGATGCTGCTGGCCGACTGGGCCAACCGCGCCTTTGGCATGCGGCTGACCATGAACGCCGCGATGGGCGTTTTCCTTGCGGGTTCAATCCTCGGGGGCCTCGCGCCGAACGAAACAGTGCTGACGCTGGCCCGTGTGGTGCAAGGGGCGGCGGCGGGCATCGTCCAGCCACTTGCCATGATCATGCTGTTCAAAGTCTTTCCGCCGGACAAACGTGGCGCGGCCATGGGGATCTATGGCGTCGGCGTCGTGCTGGCTCCGGCTTTGGGCCCGTGGATCGGCGGCGTGCTCATGGATGCCTTTGATTGGCGCTTCGTCTTCTATCTGGGCCTACCCTTCTCTGGCCTCGCCATTCTGTTGTCGAACCTGTTCCTGCCCAGTCGCGAAGAGAGCGGCCCTATTCCGGGTTTCGACTTTGTCGGCGTGGCGATCCTGTCGGTCTTTCTAGCGGTGCTGCTCAGTACGCTGACGAACGCGCAGCGGCTTGGATGGGAGTCCAACGTCATCCTGTTGGGTTTCGCGGTTTCCATTGCATCGGCCATCGGGTTCGTCATCTGGGAGCTGAAAACCGCAAAACCGATGCTCGACATGCGGCTCTTCGCGAATTTCGCCTTCTCCTCGGCCTCGGTCATTGCCTTTATTATGGGGGCTGGGTTGTTCGGCTCTACCTATCTGCTTCCGGTTTTTGTGCAGCAGATCCAGGGGATGACGCCCACACAGGCGGGTCTCCTTCTGATGCCCTCGGGCTTTGCGATGCTGTTGGTCTTTCCCATCGCCGGGCGATTGTCCGACAAGGTCTCTGCCCCGATCATGATCGGCATCGGCATGGCGGTCTTTGCCGGTTCCTCTTGGCTGATGGCATCCGCAAATGTCCACACAGCCTTCTGGACGCTCGCTTGGTGGACGGTCCTCTCGCGCGTGGGGCTCGGCCTCGTGTTTCCTGCCATTTCTTCAGGGGCGCTCAAGGTTCTGCCGCCGCACCTTCTCGGTCAGGGGTCCGGCGCATCCAACTTCGCCCGCCAACTTGGCGGCGCCTTCGGGGTGAACCTTCTGTCCGTGTTTATCGAACGGCGCACGATCATGCACGCGGATGCGTTCGCCGCGACTCAGACCAGCGACAACGCGACAACGATGGAGGTCTTGGGCAAGGTTGCCGGCCTCATGCACGCCTCGGGCTTACCAGACTCCCAGCTCATGCCCGCCGCCGCATCGTTCTTGGGCCAGACGGTGATGATCCAGTCCTCGAACGCGGCCTTTCAGGACGGTTTCCTGATCGTCTGCGGCATATTCCTGATCGCGTTGATCCCGACCTGGTTCATGTGGCGTGCTCCGTCCTCTGGTGCTTAAACGCCAGGTTCGCTTTGCAGGCTGCTACCTGATTTAGAGCGGTATAGCGATGACCCTCTTCCACCCGGTTCTGGGCGCACAGGTGACACTGAGGTATCTTATCGGCCATACCGTTGCGCTGGCTCCGATCCTGTTGTTCCATGCCTCCTATGACACTGTTCTTTTGCCATCGAACGCCGCCGGTGTTCATGTTCGCATCAGTCTGGCACTACCTGCCGCAATCGGCCGACATCCTGTTCCAGAAAATTCTGCGGGCGGTGGTGGTTATGCGGGCGGTTAGCGCGCAGATACGCCTCCACATGTTTCCGTAAGAGCGATGCGCCTTTGTGAAAACGATCATTAGAGCACTTGCAGCGAAATGTCACTTTGAGAATTGCTCAAATGTGCGTTTACGAATGACCACTTCGGTGAAATTTGCTTCGCCGCGAAAAAAGCGGCGCTGCAAGTGCGAAGGATTGCTGCGTCAGCAGTAACTGCAGTTGCACAAGTCTGCAAAGTCCGCGTTGCACCAATTTGCACACCGCACATCGACCAGCACTGTTCCCCAAACCGGACACTCTTGGTCATTGCGACGAAGGTGACGAAAGAGCCTATTTTGCCACAAGGATGATCACTGGATTGAACCGTCGACTCGCAATCTGGTCAGCCGTGACAGGAGACTGGATGTGTCCCACTGGCCGCCACCCTCGCGTTGCACATCGGCATAAAACTGATCGACCAGTGCGCCGAGAGGAGCCGTGCCGCCAAGCCGAGCAACTTCACGCAGTGCAATCCCGAGGTCTTTGCGCATCCAGTCCACGGCAAAACCAAACTCATACTCGCGCGCGTCCATCGTTTTCCAGCGATTGGACATCTGCCATGATCCGGCTGCGCCCTCCGCGAGGGTTTCCATGACTGCGGGAATGTCGAGGTCCGCTGCTTTGGCAAGCGCCATACCTTCGGCCAGACCCTGTATTACACCTGCAATACAGAGTTGGTTGACCATCTTGGCTGTCTGCCCCGCGCCAACATCACCGATCCGGGTCACTTTACGTGCAAAGGCGTCAATAACCGGTGTGACATGATCAAAGGCGGATTGGTCCGCACCCACCATAACCGTGAGCTGTCCATTCTCGGCCCCTGCCTGACCGCCGGACACAGGTGCATCAAGAAAATGGCACCCCTTTTGCGCAAGCACCTTAGATAGCTCGCGGGCAACATCGGCAGACGTCGTTGTGCAATCGACGTAGTATGTGCCTGGCTGCATTGCATCGAACGCGCCATCTTTACCGATTGCTACCTCGCGCAGGTCGTCGTCCGCTCCGACGCAACTAAACACGATTTCCGCATCCTTCGCCGCAGCTGCTGGGGTCTCAGCCGCCGCTCCTTTGAACTCTTGCGCCCAAGCCTCGGCTTTAGGGCGTGAACGGTTGTAAACGGTGACGTTGTGACCGGCATTTGCGAGGTGCCCCGCCATCGGGTATCCCATGACGCCAAGGCCAATCCAAGTGATCTTCATCATTGTGTAGTCTCCTTGAGATTTGCGGCGATGTCCGGCCAAACGTCACGCAGGAAAACTGTCAAATCGCTGGCACCTCCTTTTGTCTTGAGCGGAAAAAGAAGCGTACTGACAAACCCACGATGATAGGTCGCATGGTTGACCAGATGCAGCAGAATGTCCTCGCGGCTCATTTGACCTTCGCCGCCGCCGACAAAGTCAAATGTTATGACCTCGGCCAGCTCAGCATCCGTCCATTTCCGCGCAAGTGCCACGTAGTAATCATTCATTAGCCGAAGGCGTTTCGCGACTTCGGAGAACGGTAGGAGTTCGGCCCGGCTTCGTGTCTGATGCGGATGGGTCTTGCCTTCCAAGTGCGCTTTGAACATTTCAGCAACGACAAGTGTGTGGTCGAAGGTGCCGGTGATCGACTTGAACAATGAGTCGCGCGGTGTGGACAGATCATCTTCGGAAAGTTGTTCAGCGTTCCTCAACATCACATCATCGGCCCAAGCCATATAGGCGGTCATCCGGTGGGTCAGAGATGGGTCGGACATTGAAAACTCCTTGTTGAAAGCGGTTTGACATGAAACTAATGCCCCGAGCAATAATTACATTGACCTCGGAGCAATATAGCTATGAAGCCTTTTGTCGAGATTGCAGATCGAATTGCTGAACGTATCGCGACCGGAGAGCTGCCGTTCGGGACGCGCCTGCCACCACAGCGCTCCTTCGCATTTGATGAAGGTATCGCCGTTTCAACGGCCAGCCGCGTGTATACAGAGCTGCGACGGCGGGGCCTCGTCTCCGGTGAAGTCGGGCGTGGCACGTTCGTTTCAAACCGTTTCGCGCCGCTCGACCCTTTGCTACAAGAGCCGTCTGGTATGGGCATTGATCTGGAAATCATGTTTCGCTTAGGGGCAGAGGCCAGAGACGAAATCGCGTTTTCAACGGCTCGGTTCTTCAAGGGGGGCTTTACAGAGAGCGCCGTAATGCCGCCCTCTGTGCGGGCAAATCAATCTGCATTGGCCTCGTTTTCCAAGCTAACCAGCGTTGATCGCTTTGCAGTCAATGCTGACAACATCCTTTTGTCCGGCAATGGAAAGCAAGCAATCGCAGCGTGTTTCTCAGCACTGGCACCCCGTGGTGGGCGTATTGCCGTTGAGGCATTGACATACCCATTTGCAATTGCCGCTGCACGCATGTTGGGGATCGAACTCGTGCCGCTGCCGATGGATGGTGAAGGATTAGAGCCAGCCGCGCTAAGTTATGCGGCTCAGGCCGGTCTCCAAGGTGTGTACCTTCAACCCACTCTGCAAAGCCCACTCGTGCGAACCATGTCAGATACTCGAAGGCAGGAAATTGCAGATGTTCTGGAAAAGCACGATCTGATGGCTATTGAAGACCGTGTTTACAGCTTCCTCAAACCAACTTTGCCTTTGGCAGCACTCGCGCCACGTCATGTGGTGCAAATCGACAGCCTGTCCAAACGGCTGATGCCTGGACTGTCCCTTGGTATCATCGCAGCACCGGCAGAGCATCAAGAAGGCATTGGTCGAGCTTTGCGTTCCGGCGGATGGATGGCTCCATCATTGTCCGTCGCTCTGGCCGAACACTGGATTAACGAGGGGGTAGCAGCCTCAGTCGAAATGTCAAAACGGAAAGATGCGAAAGAAATGTACGACA
>DFBM01000013.1:0-313 GCA_002366645.1 Rhodobacterales bacterium UBA3080
GTGCCCATCAACATGGCGGCGATATTTTTTATCGATCAACCCTCGGGCGTCTGGGTCGCCGTACTTGCTTTCGGTGCGATGATGTTGAACGTGCCGGTTATGTTTTACGATCGTGGTTTTTCGAAAATGATGGCGCTTCCGCACCTTGCTCCTTGGACGATTCTGGTTCTGTGGATTGCGTTTGCCCGCCCGGTCGGCAGCACGGCCTATGACACGTATCTATGGATTCTGCTGATAACCAACGTCATTTCTCTGGCGTTCGACTATCCCGATGCATTGAAATGGTTGAAGGGTAACCGCGAGCCTGCGCGCC
>DFBM01000013.1:363-650 GCA_002366645.1 Rhodobacterales bacterium UBA3080
CTTTGCCAGATGTCTGCCCAAAGGGGGCTGCCCCTCTAGATTTTCACCTCGCGAATAACCTTAACCATCTGCTCCAGTTTCCCAATAGACATTGGCACCTCCTCTCTCAAAGTTTACGATAAAGGAATCATGCCACGACTTTTAGAAATCTCAAAGTAAAATATTTATGATAGTCGCGCGGACAACACACGAAATGGTATGAGCGCGATCAACGCCAACAACATTTTGACGAAAAAGTCCGCAACACCAAGGCTGACCCAAAGCGGTGCCATCGGCCCAAATCCAAG
>DFBM01000013.1:739-8973 GCA_002366645.1 Rhodobacterales bacterium UBA3080
AGAACCGATCACCGAGGATACCAGTGGCGCGCGCCACCAGCTGCCGGTGCGAAGGCGGTCAAACACCAGAACGTCGGTAAGCTGTGCGACCAAGAACGCGGTCCCCGAGCCAAGCGCGATGCGTAGCGTTACAGCCGGACCATATTCCAGCATGACCTGTGTTCCGATCATTGAGGCGATAACCCCGACAATAAATCCGGCAAAAATCACCTTCCGCGCTTGCGACGGGCCATAAACCCGGTTCATCAGATCGGTCACAAGGAAGGCGAATGGATAAGTAAATGCACCCCATGTCAGCCAATTGCCAAACAAGAATTGCACAAGGATGTTAGAGGCAACGACAACGGTTGCCATGGCGATTACGCCAATGATTATTCCACGTTTCATATTTGTATTCCGTTTTTTATAGAAGGAGCGGCGACTTCGTTTCAGTTTTTTGTGAGCGCAGGCTATAGGCCGGCCCCGTAGGTCAATCAAGCGATATTTTTCATCACGTCATCGATGGCCATAATATACCCGTCCGTCCCATGACCGGCGATTAAAGAATCCGACGCCAGCTCGACATACGATAAATGCCGGAACGTTTCGCGCTGTTTGGGGTCCGAAATATGTAATTCCATCTTATAACCATCAAAGGCCTTAAGTGCATCGTGAATCGCAACCGACGTATGTGTATACGCCCCGGCGTTCAGGATAATCGCATCAGCCTTCCCGCGCGCTTCCTGAATCCAGTCGACCAGAACACCCTCGTGATTTGATTGCCTAAAATCCAGCGTAACACCCAGTGTTTTCGCGTGTACCAAGCAACGCTTCTCGACATCTGCGAGCGTCTCGTATCCGTAAATCTCCGGCTCGCGGAACCCTAAAAGATTAAGATTAGGGCCGTTCAGCAGGAATATAGTTTTCGACATGGGCCAAAGCCTTTCGCTTTCAGAATATTCATCAATACATAGCCGAATCCAGAATTTCCGCAACTAGGCCGCGTAATGGACCTCTACAGTATTAGGTGCATCAAGCACGACACGGATCGGAGCCTCGGCCGCCGGTCCTTCGATCAATGCGGCCTCCAGCGCGGTTTTCTTTTCTTCACCCGTGATCAGCACATGGATATTTCTCGCCGCCCGCAGAACGGCAGCAGTCAAAGTCAAACGCGGCTCCGGCGCACCGGGTGCTCGCATCGGCAGCAAGACGCCCTTGCCGTTAATATCCAAACCTTCAGCCAAGCGATCTGCCTCGGGAAACAGGCTGGCGGTGTGCATATCTGCGCCCATGCCCAATACGCAAACGTCGATAGGCAACGCCCTCGCAATGGCGTCGGTCAGGTCACCCAGCACCTCTTCCGGCGTATCGGCTGATTGATAAAACGGAATCAGGGTCGCAGCGACGGCACGATTTTGCATCAGGGTTTCGCGCAACAAACGTGTGTTGGACCGTTCCGACGTTTCCGGAACAAACCGCTCGTCTGTCAGCATCACTTTCACCTTCGACCAGTCGATATCAGCCTGTGAAAGCAACACCAGAAACGGTGCAGGCGTTGTGCCTCCAGGTACCGCTAAAGTAGCCCCTCCCCGCTGTTCAATCGCATCCTGCAACTGCGCGGCCACATCCTCTGCGATGTTTTCCATCAGGGTTTCACGGTCGGGGTATTGTAGAAAGTCAGGCATCCGCGATCCTTTATCCGGCTGAATTCTTCACCTTATACCCGCTGTTGAGCACGCCGTCACCACAAACTGGAAAGCCACACATCAAAACTAAATCCATTATACATTCACGAAGTGTTGATCTCACAGGCCCGAGGAATACTGTATTAGGCAGTAATGATCACTGCCCAATCGGGCGCAAATTGCTATCAAGGCAAATAGGAGAAAACCATGAACAAGAACGAAGGCAATATGGACCGGATTATCCGCGTCGTCCTCGGCGTAGTGCTGCTTGCGTACGCTATCTTTATGCCTACCGCACCGCTTGCGGTCTTCGCATGGATCGGCATTGTGCCGTTGGTGACTGGCGCAATCGGCTGGTGTCCGATTTACAGCATTTTCGGTATCAAAACTTGCAAAATGAAAACACCTGAATAATTTACAAAAATTTGGAGCGCCGGACACAACGTAAAACCGTTTGTTCGGCGTTTTTTTGTGGAATTTCCACGCCCGACGCTTGCTTCCAAAACTATTTTCGATAATACCAATTGCCAGTTACAGGCACATTTCGTGTGTCTCTGAATTTCCACGGAAGGGAAGCGTTGAGCATTTGGGTGCGCATATTGCGGCGGGTTTTCAAACTCCAGCGCGCTGCTTATAATCACCGCCGCTACAGCCTTGCTTTGGTTGCACTACTTATAGTTGTTATCGGGTCCGCTGCGCTCGACGTGCGGAATTCCAATGACCCGATGCTGTTCTTCAGCGAAGACAACGCACACCGCCAAAAATTGGAAGAATTCCGCGAGATATACGGCAGTTCCGCTGCGACGCTTATCGTGCTGGATGCCGGAGATCCTGATGCCCCCCTACATTTGCTGGAAGCCGAGCGATACCTCTCCGAGATACTGCTCAATCCCGACCATCCGCTCGCTATCAGCTATTTGACCAACTTCGGGTCGCCAACGGCCACACTTCCGGCCATCGGGTATCCAACCGAGTTTACGCCACTCGAAGACGTGCAGTTCCTAGCCAAGGACCATCCCGCATTACGTTCGTTTTTCTTCAACAATGACCTCAGCGCGACAACCGTAATCCTGTCACTCGACCAGCCCGACAAAAGCGACCCCGCCCTAATCGCGGCTTATCGTGCACAAATGGCGTTGCTCGACCATATGCGCGATAAATACCCGAACCTGACAATTTCGATAGTCGGCAACGTCACCACGTTTGAAGCCCTGCGCGAAGCATTCGAGCAAGACAGTCGGTATATCTTCCCCGCAACCGCATTCGTAAACTTTCTGGTGCTGTTGTTTGCCTTTGGAAACTTGCGCGTAACACTTTCCGTTTTAGTGATCGGCGGCTTGTCCGTTGTCCTGACACAAGGTGTTGCGGGTTGGAGCGGGTATGTCTTTGCCGCCGGCTCCGCCTCCTCGTTCTCCATCGTGTTCACCCTGACCGTCGCCAGCCTGATCCACATGGTCCATGCGATGGGGCAGCGGCAACGCAGGCTTCCGTTTCAGCACTCCCACACCATCATTTTGTCGAGTTTCCGCAAGCTGACCGTACCGGTACTACTGGCGCATATGACGACAGCCGTCGGGTTTGTGTCGCTAAACTGGGCCGATGCCCCCGCTTTTAAAGCGATGGGTAACCTCGTCGCAATCGGTTTGGTGTTTTCGCTGATATTGACGTTGCTGGTTGCCCCGATTGCGCTGAAATCCCATCGCAGGCCGTTGAAAATTCGTGACGACCGTGTTCGCGCGCTATCCCGTTGGTTTGCCAACGCCTGGGCTGGTGCACCGATCCGCAATGCGCTGATCGTGTCGGTTCTATCGCTCGCAGCACTTGCCGGTTTGACCCGCATCGTTTTTGACGACCAAATTACGAACAACTTCCCCGAGGATCACCCGCTGCTGGTCAATATCGATAACATCGTTGACGCTTTTGGCTGGTCACACTCGATCGATCTTGTTCTGAAGTATGACGAGGGCGAACTGATCCAGCCAGACGCTATTGTTGACGTCGACACGTTGGTTAACTGGATCAAAACCCAACACCCTGTCGGCGATGTCTTCAGCCCGATGCCGCTGATCAAGGATTGCCTGGCGCAGCGGCAGCCACCTTATACCGGCGCGCTTAACGATATTCCGGAAAAGATGCTGAACTACTGTGTCCGCACGAGCGGTCGGACCGCCGACGACAAAGTAGGTTTCTTTGCGCTGGACTACACGCAGTTGCACCTCAAAATCATGCTGCCCCGAATTTCCGCTGCCGGAGTCCGCGATATCAGCGAGAAAATCGAGGCCAAAACCGCCGCAATGGGGTTCCCGCCTGAAAACGCCATAATGTCCGGTGTCGGGGTCATGTCTGCCTATCTTTCGGCGATCAACACCCAAAACATGCTGGTAGGTTCGGCTTTCGCGATGCTGGTGGTTTCCTTGCTGATCGGGTTGTTCCTGCGCTCGCCGATATTGGCGTTCCTTTCGATCCTGCCGAACTTTCTACCCGCCATGGCCGCGCTCGGGCTTTGGGTTTGGATAAATGGGCAGGTCGGTATGGCAGCCGCTATCATCGCCGCCGTTACCTTCGGTATTGTGGTCGATGACACCATTCACATCCTCTACGCGTTGGCGCGGGGCAAACACACCCAGACACGCGCCGGAATCCGCAGGGTTTTGAGCAACGTCACGCCGGGGGTCCTGACAACCACCGCGGCGCTCGGTTTCGGCTTCGCGATTCTGATGTTCAGCGGGTTCGAGGTAAACCGCCAGTTGGGCTTCTTGACCAGTACGACGATTTTCATCGCCTTCCTGTTCGACATTTTCGTCTTGCCCGGACTTTACAGCCTTCTAAAAGGCAAACGTTAAAGCCAGTCGCGCAGGATAGAAATCAGGGGCACATCCGCTGGCGGCATCGGGTAATCCCGCAACGCATTTGCGCGCACCCACTTCAACGCCTGCCCCTCTTTGGGATGCGGAGTCCCCTTCCATTTGCGGCACGCAAACAGCGGCATCAACAGATGGAAATCATCGTAAGCATGCGAGGCAAACGTCAGGGGTGCCAGACAGCTTTCCCACGTATCAATACCGAGCTCCTCGTGCAGTTCGCGTATAAGCGCCGTCTCCGGTGTTTCGCCGGTTTCAATCTTCCCGCCCGGAAATTCCCAAAGACCCGCCATAGACTTACCCTCGGGACGCTGCGCCAACAGCACACGGCCGTCAGCATCAATCAACGCTACCGCAGAAACGAGCAGCGTCTTCATGAACGGTAATCAGCGTTGATGGTAATGTACTGGTGCGTCAGATCGCAGGTCCAAACGGTTGCCGAGCCTTCGCCGACGCCGAGATCGACCGTTACACTCAGGTCCTGAGCTTTCATATAGGCCACACCGTCGTCCTCGCGGTAATCAGGCGAAACCCAGCCCTTGTCGGCAACCAGAATATCGCCAAACGAGATCGACAGCCTGTCACGATCCGCCGCCTCACCCGCTTTGCCGACGGCCATAACAATCCGGCCCCAGTTCGGGTCCTCACCCGCAAAGGCCGTCTTGACCAACGGCGAGTTCGCGATGGCCAGACCCACCGTCTTCGCCGCTGCGTTGCTTTCGGCACCATTCACGGTAATTTCGATAAACTTGGTCGCCCCTTCGCCGTCACGCACCACCAGATGTGCCAGTTCCAGCATCACACCATGCAGAGCCTCGGTAAAAGCCGCAGCGCGCGGATCGGTGATAGACGAAATCTCCTCCATCGCGGCTTTACCTGTCGCGGTCACAACGAGACTGTCAGACGTCGAAGTATCACTATCAACCGTAATGCTATTGAACGTCGTAACTGTTGCGCCTGAAACAATCTGCTGTAGTACGCTTTGGTTGATTTTTGCATCGGTAAACACAAACACCAACATCGTCGCCATATCCGGTGCGATCATGCCGGAACCCTTGGCAATACCGGCGATCTGTACCGTCACACCGTCCAGATCAACCGAAGCCGAGGCACCTTTGGCATAGGTATCCGTCGTCATAATCGCCTGCGCCGCCTGCTCGATATTGCCCTCGCTCAAACCGGCACGAAGCTCCGACATCTTGTCCGTTATCCGCGAGGCCGGAAGTGGCTCGCCAATCACGCCCGTCGATGCAACAAACACATTGCGCGGGTTGATACCCAGCGTCTTTGCCGCAGCTGTCGCCGTAACCTCAACGCCACTCATACCGTTGTCACCGGTAAACGCATTTGCATTGCCTGAGTTCACCAAAATCGCCGACCCGCCAGCTTGCGCACCCAAGGCCAGATTTTCCTGACACCAAAGCACCGGCGCCGAGCGGGTTTTGGAGCGTGTAAACGTCCCCGCCACCGCGCTACCTTCGGCGATTTCGGCCAACATCACATCCAGCCTGCCCGCATATTTCACACCCGCTTCAACGGCGGCAAATCGCACACCTTCGATAACCGGCAACTTGGGAAAGCCACCCTTAGGCGCTAATGGAGAAATATCGGACATAGCTGGATTCCTTTGTTGGTTTTGCTACTGCAACAGGTCGAGATTACGCATAGCAGCCGGATCAATGCCCTCAACCATGATTTCAATCGCGGCCACGTCACGTAATTCCACAACCGCCGCTTCAAGCGCTGCTTGCTGCAAGGTTCCGGTGATATCACCGATCACGGCTTCCAGCGCAGGCGCGGGCTTGTTGCGTTTGTCATTCAGGATCAACACGTGCCACCCGAATTGTGTTTGAACCGGCGCGGATATCTGTCCGACTTCCATCTCAAGAACTGCTGCCTCGAACGGCGCGACCATCATGCCCAGACCAAACCAGCCGAGCTCGCCACCGTTTGGACCAGATGGACCAGTCGATTTTTCCTTGGCCAGCTCCGCAAAATCAGTACCGCCCTCCAGATCAACGACTAGCTTCTTAGCTTCGTCTTCTGATTCGACCAGAATGTGGCTAGCGTGAAACTCGGGCTCCGCAGGCAGATCACCATATGCGGCGTCATATTCTGCCTGAATTTCCGCTTCGCTGAATTCCTTGTCGATTATGGCATCAATCGCTGTCGCAGCCTTCAATGCACGCGCTTCGTTTTCCAGTGTCAGGCGCATCTCCAACGATTCCCCGGTCGTCGTTGCCCCGAGCAAAGTCTGGTCGATCAACTGTTCCAGAATGCCCTCGAACAACAAGTCGTCAGGTGCCGTAAGATACTGTTCTGGCAACTGGGTGCGCAGCAGGATCACGTGGCCGAGCGTAATCTCGGTTCCGTTAACCACCGCAAGCACTGTTTCGGCCGACGCGGCCTCGGAATCCTGTGCCATTACCGGAGCAACGGAAAGGCAGGCAAGTGCGCCCGCAGCCAATAGATTACGCATATAAATTCTCCTGTTATCGCGCGAAAACCGCGCAGTCCTACAATTTTGCTACCCCACGCATTTGCGGGGTGCCGTTGACACTGCGAAGCGTGCCGCTTACATCAAAAACCGACCCCTTTGGTGTCCGCAGTTATATGAGTCCATTTACGCGCTCAAAGCCTGCTAAACAAGCACTTGCGTTGCTCAATTGAGGGCGCGAACCAAGGGAATCGAACAGTTCGGCGAAAACGCGCGGACACCAAAGGAAGAAAGACAGGTTTTTATGCTGGGTATAGGCGCACTGGCCAAAAAAGTTTTTGGCACACCTAATGATCGTAAAATCAAATCGACGCAGCCGCTGGTTGACAAAATCAACGCATTGGAACCTGAGTTTCAAGCCCTGTCCGACGAAGGCATCCAAGCCAAGACACAAGAATTCAAGGATCGACTCGCAGCTGGTGAATCGCTGGACGACCTTCTTCCCGAAGCCTTCGCCAACGCCCGCGAGGCGGCTGTGCGAACCTTGGGTCTGCGCCCCTTCGATGTGCAGCTGATGGGCGGGATCTTCCTGCACGAAGGCAACATCTCGGAAATGAAAACCGGTGAAGGTAAAACGCTTATGGCGACGCTTCCGGTTTACCTGAACGCGCTGACCGGTCGTGGTGTGCACGTTGTGACGGTCAACGACTATCTCGCTAAACGTGATGCCGACTGGATGGGCAAGGTTTATAACTTCCTTGGCATGTCTTACGGCGTTGCCATTCCGGGCATGCAGGAACCCGAGAAGAAAGTCGCCTACGACGCGGATATTACCTACGCAACGAATAACGAACTCGGCTTCGATTACCTACGCGACAACATGCGCTCCGATCTGAAACAAATTTTGCAACGCGACCACTATTTCGCGATCGTTGACGAAGTTGACTCGATCCTGATCGACGAAGCGCGGACGCCGTTGATTATTTCCGGCCCCACACAAGACAAGTCGGACCTTTATATCACCATCAACAAACTCGTGCCCGAGCTGACCGAAGAACACTTCGAGCTTGACGAGAAAACCCGTCAGGCGACCCTGACGGACGAAGGCAACGAATACATGGAAGATAAGCTGAAAGCGGAGGGCTTGTTGCCCGAAGACCAGTCCATGTACGACCCCGAAAGCGCAACGCTGGTGCACCATGTCAATCAGGCGCTGCTGGCGAACAAGCTGTTTGTTAAAGATAAGGACTACATCGTCAAAGGCGACGACGT
>DFBM01000013.1:9011-20493 GCA_002366645.1 Rhodobacterales bacterium UBA3080
GCCTCGGTGACTTTCCAGAACTACTTCCGCCTTTACGACAAGCTCGGTGGCATGACCGGAACCGCGCTGACCGAAGCCGAAGAATTTGTGGACATCTATAACCTCGGTGTGGTCGAGGTTCCTACAAACCTACCTATTGCCCGTGTCGACGAAGACGACCGCGTCTATCGTTCGACCAAGGACAAGATGAATGCCATCGTGGAGATCATCAAAGAAACCCACGAAAAAGGCCAGCCAATGCTGGTCGGCACTACTTCCATCGAAAAGTCCGAAAGCATCTCGCAAGCCCTTAAGGCCGCTGGCGTGCCACACAATGTTCTAAACGCCCGTTACCACGAACAAGAAGCCGAGATCATCGCGATGGCCGGTGTTCCGGGTGCCGTTACGATCGCCACCAACATGGCGGGTCGCGGAACCGATATTCAACTTGGTGGTAACCTCGACATGCGCATCGTCGACGAGCTGGAAAAAGCTGGCGAAGGTGCCGATGCTGTCGCCATTCGGGAACGCCTGAGCGCCGAGGTGGCCGATGGCAAAGCTAAAGCCCTCGAAGCCGGTGGCCTGTTCGTTCTGGCAACTGAACGTCACGAAAGCCGCCGTATCGACAACCAGCTTCGTGGTCGTTCCGGCCGTCAGGGTGACCCGGGCCGCACGATGTTCTTTCTTTCGCTTGAAGACGACCTGATGCGTATCTTCGGCTCCGATCGCCTTGACAAAATGCTCGACCGTTTGGGCATGGAAGACGGCGAGGCAATCGTCCATCCGTGGGTTAACAAGGCATTGGAACGTGCACAGTCCAAGGTCGAGGCACGCAACTACGACATGCGTAAAAACGTTCTGAAATATGACGATGTTATGAACCAACAGCGTAAAATGGTGTTCTCGCAACGTCGTGACGTGATGGAATCCTCGGATGAATCTGCAACTACCCGCGAAATGCGCCACGAAGTTGTCGACGATCTGGTGGCAAAACATATCCCGCCCAAAGCCTATCCCGAGCAATGGGATACCGAGGGCCTGCAAGAAGAAGTTAAAACCGTCTTCGCGCTCGATCTACCTGTAGCCGACTGGGCTGCCGAAGAAGGCGTGGACGACGAAGTGGTCACCGACCGCCTTTGCGCCGAAGTCGACAAATCGATGGCGCAGAAAGTTGCGAAATACGGCGTCGACACCATGCGTCAGGTCGAAAAACAGATTTTGCTGCAAAGCATCGACAAAAGCTGGCGCGAGCATCTGCTGACAATGGAACACCTGCGCTCGGTCGTTGGTTTGCGCGGCTATGCCCAGCGCGATCCACTAAACGAATATAAAACCGAAGCCTTTACATTGTTCGAGAGCCTGCTTGATGATCTGCGCACCACCGTAACCAACCAGTTGGCGCACGTGCAAATCATGTCGCAGGAAGAGCAGCAGGCGATGATCGCGCAGATGCAAGCCGCAGCGGCGACACAACAGCAAACCGCAGACGACGCAGCACCCGCCCAACCAAGCGGGAACGCACCTCAACCGGCATCCGCGAAACCGTCGTTACTGGATCGGGGCATCAATCCGGACGACCCGAAAACATGGTCCAACCTTGGCAGAAACGAACCGTGCCCCTGTGGTTCAGGCAAGAAATATAAACACTGCCACGGAAAAGTTTAGTTGTTTAGTTAGGCGATTCGTCTGATTCGATATTGGATTCCATAGAGTTAGTCGAATTACCTAACGCACTCCTTATTGGATTGTAGAAAATGGGGCCTTTCGCGCTATAGATGTATCGTGTATTTGGGTACTCGTCTAAATATGGCTATATCCAAGACGTGTGACCGCAAATGTTGGGGGTGTTGCAGATTTCACTCAGATTTGTAGCATCTGGGTTCCCAGCACATGTATTTTCGTGTAACTTTGATCGAAGTATTTATTGTAATTTTTTGTAACCCGTACCTCAGTATCCTTTTGAAAAGATAATATAGGTGCGTCTTGTTCTCCAACGATCGCTTCATGACTATGGCTACCGGACTAGTTCTGGCTATTGCAGTTGGTGCAATGGCGCAGAACAGTGGTGCCTTGATAGCGTTCTTCACCGGCGAAGACATGTCACCCGGTCAGGATGACCAGTATACAATTAACGCTGGTAAATCCCTGACGTTGGACGTTCTTGCGAATGACAACCTGACAGGCGAAATTACTATCGTTGACCACCCTTCATGTGGTGAAGTCCGAACAACCAGCAACGGCGCGCTCGAATTCCTCAACTCCGAAAGCTGCTCGGGTGATGTAGCGTTTTCCTATTGTGTCGCCGCTGACGAAGAGTGCGAGGTCTATCAGGTCGCGCTGAATGTCATCAACATCGCACCTGCAACCGTGGCCGAAACGCAGATCGCAGCCGCGCCAGCACCAGCCGCGACACTCGTACCTGCGCCTGTTGCAGTGATCGAAACCACCTCCGAACCCGTCGTCACCGCCCGCGCGATCCCGCCAGCGGAAACTGCAAACGCAGCGCCGGTCGCTGTAACGCAGGGTGACCGCCTGACAGCTGGCCAGATACTTCTTGTGGATGATTCCGAAGACGTGACCGTTGCCGGCTTTGGTGCCACAGCAGGTCCATCGCTATTTGCGCCAGATATGCAGGAACTGATCCAGCCACAGGAAACTGTCGCTATTCTGCGTCGCAGCGTCGAGGTCGTAGCCCCATCACGTATCACGCAAGACCAGAATATCCAGACACAGACCAGCGCGACTACACCTTCTCGGATCGAAACCGCTTCAAACAGCCTGCAAGGTGACGTTCTTGAGGGAACCGAGGCTTCGCCAGTTGTGTCCTTCTCTTCGCCAAGCCAGCCACGCTTGTCGCGCGCGCCGATGCTCGCCCCAGTCGCCGCCCAACCACAAGCCGTAGCGGTTATGGAGCACGGTCCCGAAATTTTCAGCACGCCGCCGACACATATGGCAAACTTCGATTTCGGTGAATCCGCGATCGTTGCGCCTGCGAATGCTGACATCACCAGCACAACCGTTGTCGCAGCACTTATCGGCGCGCCTTCTGGCAACGACGCCGCAATGTCTGCTGATACTAACACGGCCCCGATTGGGGCGGTCATGATTGCATCCGACGCCGGAACCTCTGACGTTAGTGACGGCATCGAAGTTGCATCTGTATCCGTCGATGGCTCGGCTCCAACAATCGGCCGCAGCCCGACCCTGACACAAACCGAAGACACAACAGTGGTTGCTGCCGGTCCGGATATAAGGTCCGCTGCACCTTCAGGTATTTCCTTCGACGATTCCCTTATCGACAGTCTGGTCGCCTCGATCTCGGTCGACAACGCCTATGTTGCACCCGCGCCAACCGAAGGTGAATTGTTGGCTGCTCTGGCTGAACCGGATGCGATTGGCACGCTCGACAATCAAACCGCAAGCGTTGGTCAGGTAAGCATAAACGCCGCCGACCCTGCCGACAGTTCGGATATCGTGGTCGAAATGGCTGCGCAAATCCTGCTGCCCAGCCCTCAACTGAACGACTCACTAACCCGCGTCATCCAGCCAACCCCTGCAACCGAAGCGCTACTTAGCGACAAGTTGTTCGCTGCCGATCTCGAAGCATCCGCTCCGCCGTCAACTGACCCGGTCGAAGTTGCATCGATTGCTCCTGAGGCCACTATAGACGTCGCGACCAGCGCACTCGCCAATTCACAATGTGATGTCCGCATGAGCGCATCAGCGCGTCCGGGTGCCGGAATCGCAGTATTTGTATCCTCGCCTTGCCGCGCGGGACAGGTTCTAACGATGTCCCATTCGGATTTCTCCTTCTCTGCCTACACAGATGAAACCGGAACCTTCTCGGCAACCATTCCTGCCTTTGCGAGCTCCGCAATCGTTGACGTGGAATTCGATGACGGGGCCGTCGCTTCATCGCAAGTTCTGCTACGCGACGCCGATGATTTCGAGCGTATGGCGATTGTCTGGTCTGATCCGGTCAATCTCGACCTTCACGCTTTCGAGGGCGACGCCGGTGAAAACGGCAAAGGTCACGTCTGGGCCAAACACCCTCGCACGTACCGCGACACACTAACCGGGCGTGGCGGGTATCTGGAAACTTTCGGTGATGTTACCATCGTTGGCGGAACAATGTCTGAAGTCTACAGCTTGCCAACCAATCGTATTCGCAGCGAAACCACGGTTCGCCTTGATCTTCGTATCAACGGCATCGACGGGCATTGCGATAATAATATGGTTCTACGCACGATCCGTTCCGCAGATCAGGGCAAAACCACAAAACGCGAATTCAACCTGAAACTACCACAGTGTGGCGAAGCAACTGGCGGTTTGGTTCTGGAAAGCTTTGTGGATGCGATCAGCGTCGCGCGTCGCTAAGCACGCTACAGCAATCCAAGACTACGAAAACTCGCATCTCGTTCTTTGCCGATAATGACGTGATCGTGCAGCGTTACCCCCAACACACTTAGCGCTGCGTCAATGCGACGGGTCATCGAAATATCCGCCTCCGATGGGGTCGGGTCGCCAGACGGATGGTTGTGCACCAATATCAAAGCCGAGGCATCCAGTTCCAGCGCCCGTTTCGCCACCTCACGGGGATAAACCGGTACGTGGTCGACAGTACCCTTCGCCTGCTCTTCGTCAGCAATCAGGATGTTTTTGCGGTCCAGAAAGAGCACGCGGAAGTGTTCAGTCGCCTGATGTGCCATCGAAACCTTGCAGTATTCCATAAGACTCGACCACGAGGTTAGCGCATCCTGCCCCAACACCCGCGCCTGACTTAAACGATGCGCGGCGGCCTCGACGATCTTCAATTCCTGCACCGCGGCCGCCCCGATCCCCTGAACGCGGCTCAACCGAGCCGCGGGAGCCGAAATAACGCGGTTGAAATCCCCGAATTCCGACAACAGTCGTTTAGCCAAAGGTTTTACATCACGGCGGGGAATGGCGCGGAACAATACGAGTTCAAGTAATTCATAGTCCGCCAACGCCACGGTTCCGGCGCTCATAAACCGGTCCCGCAAGCGTTGACGGTGATTGACGAAATGCGGCTTGTCTGGAAGGGGACGCACAGCCACAGGTTCGAAATCGGAAAACAAACCTGCAACCGGCGCTTCAGCAAAACAATTGTCGGGTGTGTTTTTCATACGGCCCAGATTGCACTGCTTTGGTTAACGCTGGGTTAATCCGTCCACGTCGGATAGAATTTTCCTGCCGGTGACAGGGTAAATATCTCGCACCCGTCCTCGGTCACACCGATCGAGTGCTCGAACTGCGCCGAAAGGGTCCGGTCTTTGGTCACTGCCGTCCAGTCATCCGCCAGCACTTTGGTATCCGGTCGCCCGAGATTCACCATCGGTTCGATTGTAAAGAACATACCAGGTTCCAGAACCGGCCCCGTCCCCCAGCGCCCATAATGCAACACGTTCGGCGCCGAGTGGAACACCCGCCCTAGCCCGTGGCCACAAAAATCCCGCACAACCGACATCCGCTGCTTTTCAACGAATCGCTGTATCGCGGCACCAATATCCCCGAAGGTATTGCCGGGTTTTACCTGTTCGATCCCCTTGAACAGCGCCTCGTGGGTCACATCAATCAACCGCTCCGCCCGCCGCGAGAGCTTGCCTGCCTTATACATGCGGCTGGTGTCGCCGAACCAACCGTCCAGAATACAAGTCACGTCGATGTTCAGAATATCACCGTCCTTAATGCGTTTGTCCGACGGGATACCGTGGCAAACCACATGGTTCAGCGAAATGCACGAAGCGTGCTGATAGCCCCTATACCCGACCGTCGCGGAGGTCGCCCCGTTCGCCTCGATATATTCGTGAATGATCGTGTCCAGCTCCAGCGTCGAAACGCCAACCTTAACGTGCTCACCAATCATATCCAGCGTCGCCGCCGCCAACTGGCAAGACGCCCGCATGCCGTCAAAATCCGACTTCTCGTGTAGTGTAATGCCGTCTTTGGTCAGACGTCCGGCGGTTTGACCTTTCATGGTCAGGTCTCCTGATATGATAATTTACGCCCTTCTAATTGGCTCAAACATAAATTGGAAGTTTTTCCATGAAGTAAACACCCTCGACAGTCGGTTTCGTCGCGAAACATAGAAACTCCACACCGCCAGCCTGTGCCAAAACCGCCGCGTCAGCATATGCAGGATCAATATCGCCGGCCAAATCGAAGCGGTCGCAATCATCCCGCTGCACTAGATACAGCATCACAGCGCGATGTCCGTCAGCGACCATCTTCGCCAGTTCGCCTAGATGCTTCGTGCCGCGCGCGGTTACCGAGTCAGGAAACTCCGCCAGTCCCTTTTCACGACTTAACGTGACGCTTTTCACTTCGACATAACAATCCGGCAGCCCCTCGCCCGAGAGCAGGAAATCGATCCGGCTACCTTCACCGTATTTCACTTCGGCCTTAACCGTCTGGTATTCCGCCAGTGCGGGTACCAAACCAGCGCGCAACGCCCCGCCCACCACTTTGTTGGCGATCGCCGTATCCACAACCACCTTCGCTCCGCCAACCTCTACCAGCTTCCAACTGTAGTCCAATTTGCGCTTGGGATCGTCGTTCGGCTCCAGCCAAACCGTCAGGCCTTCGTCCTTCATTCCTAGCATAGAGCCGGGATTAGCGACATGCGCCGTCACCTCGCGCCCATCTTCAAGCTGGACGTCGGCAAGGAAGCGCTTGTATCGTCTAAGTAACGTTGCGCGAATTAAAGGGGTTTCGAATTTCATGCGGACCTCGAATAAGAACAAGGAACACTAGATGCCAAATCCCACCGCTGCAATGCTGGTAATCGGCGACGAGATACTGTCGGGCCGCACGCAGGACACAAACACCAACCACTTGGCCACCGAGTTAACCGCCGTCGGCATCGACCTGCGCGAAGTGCGTGTGGTGAGCGACGAACCGTCCGACATCATCGACGCTGTGGACGCCCTACGCAAACGCTTCGATTACGTGTTCACCAGCGGCGGCATCGGTCCGACACATGACGACATCACCGCCGATTGCATCGCGCAGGCGTTTGGTGTCGGGATAGACGTGCGCGAAGACGCCCGCGCCATCCTCGCCACCAACTACAAAAATCCCGAGGTCGAACTGAATGAGGCCCGCCTCCGCATGGCTCGCATCCCTGACAGCGCAGACCTAATCGACAACCCGATTTCCAAAGCTCCGGGTTTCCGCATTGGCAACGTGCACGTCATGGCAGGTGTACCGGCCGTTTTCCACGCGATGGTCGAAAGCGTGCTCCCCACCCTCACGGGCGGCGCGCCACTTTTATCTCTGTCGGTGCGCTTCAAAGTTCCCGAAGGCCGTTTCGCCAGTCGCTTGTCCGAAATTGCAGCCGCGAACCCTGACCTGTCTTTCGGGTCGTACCCCTACATCAAGGACGGCGTCTTCGGCAGCAACATCGTCGTGCGCGGCACCGACCCTGACAGGCTAGATGCTGCACGTTTGGCGCTGGAAACAATGGAAAAAGAGTTTAGTTCCTAGGTCCCATACGGCCAAAAAAGTCGATGTCTTGAACTGAAACAACTCCCGAGACGATAAACGCCACGAGCGGCACCCAAAGCACGATCGTGATTACCGTAACCCAGATCATCTTCTTGCCGATCATCGGATTTACCGGTGCCGAGGAGGGCGTACCAGGCACGACTTCACCGTCCTGTTCCTGACTTTTCATACGCATCGGTAGCGCCATTAACAGCAGCATAAACCAGATGACAGCGAACAGAACGATTGCGGAAGTGATAGCCATTATACTTGCTCCAATTCGACTAGGGTGCCGATAAAATCTTTCGGGTGCAGAAACAGAACCGGCTTGCCGTGCGCGCCGATTTTAGGCTCGCCGTTGCCCAGTACACGCGCACCAGCGGCCTGCAACTTGTCCCGCGCTGCCAGAATGTCGTCGACCTCATAGCAAATGTGATGGATGCCGCCTGCTGGATTCTTTTCCAGAAACGCCGCGATCGGGCTGTTTTCACCAAGCGGATGTAGCAGTTCGATCTTGGTGTTCGGTAACTCGATGAAAACCACCGTCACACCATGATCCGGCTCGTCCTGCGGCTCGTTTACCTTGGCACCCAGCGTATCGCGATAAAGCGCGATTCCGGCGGCGAGGTCGGGCACTGCAATGGCCACATGGTTCAAGCGTCCAATCATCGAATTCTCCTTTGGTCTAGCGCAGTGTTACGGCAAGTCGGCAACCGTGTCCACGTCCCGAAGCTGCGTCACAAAGCCAACCGGGGCATCCCCCAACGTCCCAAGCGTATCCGCCAACGTATGCTCACATGACCAGCGCACACTCTCGAATACCTTGCTTGGTATAGGCCGCGCACCCCGTCGCATGCCCACCAACCAATAACCGCCGTCTTCAGCAGGGCCAAAAACAAATTCCTTGCTCCTTAGCACCTTAAAGGCATCGTTGATTATCTCTGGAGTGATCCCCGGAATATCGCCACCGATGATAACCACGGGGCCGTTAGGTGTTTCCTCCAGAATGTGGCGCATCCGCTGCCCAAGATCGCCCCTGATTTGCGAATCCCTCGGTATCCGTAAGGGCCATACGCGGCTGTGCAACGCCTGTGGCGCAGGTGAAACCGAAAGCCGGAGTTGCCATCGTTTGTCTCGTGCAAGGCTACCGATCAGCCGCCTTGTTTGGTGCCGAAACCACCACGCCGACGCCGTCATGCCGATATCCCGCCCGAGCCGTGTTTTAACCTGTCCGGCGCGCGGCTCCTTCACCATTATGACCACGCGCGGCCTAACGATGCGGCGCACCGATCGACTCCAACCATGTTTCCAGCGCAGGACGTACCGATTGCGAGCCCGACGCCCGCGCCTCGTCGATAACCTTCTTGGTTTCCGACAAGTCGACAAACCGGATCAACCGTTTTATCGGCCCGATCGAGGCCGGTCGCATCGACAAGGTCCGGAGACCCATCGCCGCAAATGCCAGCGCCTCCAACGAGCGCCCCGCATCTTCGCCGCAAAACGAGACCGGCGTATCGAACTTGTTACAACGTTCCGAAATCTGCTCGATAAAATTCAGGAAGCTGACGTTCAGCGTATCATAACGCCGCCGCACATGTTCGTTTTCGCGGTCCGCCGCAAAGAAAAATTGTTTCAGATCGTTGCCACCGATTGATATGAAATCCGCCAACTCGAAGAACTGGTCCGGCGCAAAAGCAAGGCTCGGCGTTTCCAGCATCACCCCGATTTCCAGCTTGCTTGGCATCAAGTGCCGCTGCTTCTTCTCGCGCGCCACCTCGTCCAGCAACCGCTGCCGCGCCTCCCGGAACTCGTCGAATTGCGCAACCATCGGGAACATAACCTTCAACGGCCGCCCCTTTGCGCCGCGTATCAAGGTCTGGAACTGCATCCGCATCAAACCCGGACGATCCAACCCCAGCCGGATGCCTCGCCAGCCCATCGCCGGATTAGGCTCCTCTTCGCGCGTCATATAAGGTAAAACCTTGTCCGACCCGATATCGAGCGTCCGGAACGTCACCGGCAGCCCCTCCGCCGAATCCAGCACCGAAGAATACGTATCCGCCAGCCACGATCTGCTTGGAAAATTCGAGCGTAGCAAGAACTGTAATTCCGTCCGGAACAGCCCGACACCCTCGGCACCCGAACTTTCCAGCGACGGCAGGTTATTCATCAAGCCCGCGTTCATCTCCAGCTTGATCCGGACCCCGTCCTTTGATTCCGCCGGAAGCCCGCGCAACGCCGCGTATTCCTCTTGCGCTTCCTCCCGCATGGCGACCTTTTCGTGAAAGGCCAGCTTTACGCTTTCCTCGGGCCGTAAATGCGCCTCGCCCGCGTCTCCGTCGACCAGTATCTCGTCACCGTTTAACGCCTTGCGGGTAATACGCGCCGCATGGATAACTAGCGGAATCGCCAGCGCCCGCGCCACGATCACAGCATGCGACCCGACCGAGCCCTCTTCGAGCACAACACCCTTCAGCTTGCGCCCGTAGTCCAGCAAATCTGCCGGCCCGATGTTGCGCGCCACGAGAATGGTGCCCTCCCACATCTCCGCACCGTTCTGCTCGCGACCCGTCAGGATCCGTAACAGGCGGTTTGACAGATCGTCGAGGTCATGCAGCCGTTCGCGTAGATAAAGGTCGGTGAGCCGCTCCATCCGCGTGCGCGTGTTCGATTGTTCCTTTTCGACAGCAACCTCGGCCGCCAACCCGCTGACAATGGAATCCTCCATCCGCGAGCGCCAACCCTTGTCGTGCGCGAACATCTTGTAGGCCTCGAAAACCGCACGATCCTCGCCGGTGGCTGACAGGTTTTCGTCCGACAGCATATCGTCAATCTCGGACTGAAGCTCGATAAAGGCAGTGGCAAGCCGATACATTTCGACCTCCGGATCATCCGCCACCGGATTCGCGATAACGATATGCGGCTCGTGCAACAGCACATGGCCTTCGGCGACACCCTCCTGCCCGACGATGCCCTTGGCGTGGAACGGCCGCTGGTGCGGCATCGCCATCGCTTTTTGCCCCTCGGCGGTAAACGCGCCCAGCTCGGCCATTTCGGCGATAACCATCGCCACAACTTCAAGACCGTAAACCTCGTCGTCGGTATACTGGCGCTCCGCTTTGTTCTGAACAACCAGAACCCCCAGAACCTCGCCGACACGCTGAACCGGCACCCCGAGGAAGGAGGAATATACCTCTTCGCCGGTTTCCGGCATAAAACGAAATCCCTTGGCCGACAGTGCATTTTTGGTCCTGAAGGGCCGCGCCCGATCGGCAATGCGCCCCACCAATCCCTGCCCGACCCGCAGTCGGGTTTGGTGCACGGATTCCGGGTTCAGACCTTCGGTCGCACAAAGCTCCAACGTGCGTTCGTCACGCCGCAGGTAAATCGAGCACACTTCAGCCGCCATCGAATCCGCAATAACGGATGTGATTTTGTTCAAACGCTCCTGACCCTCGCCCTGTTCGGCAAGGATGTCCCGCAAGCGCTTCAGCAGAACGTGGGATTTTACCCCTTTAGGTGTGGGCATTTTGCCCCCTTTTTACGATGCTTTGTCTAATCCAAAGGCATCATGCAGGGATTGCACGGCGAGTTCCATGTATTTCCGATCAACCAGAACGGAAACTTTTATTTCAGAAGTGGTGATAACCTTGATGTTAATCCCGTCGTCCGCCAATGCTTTGAACATTTTCTGCGCTACGCCAGCATGGCTACGCATCCCGATTCCAACGATCGAGACCTTGGCAACGCCCGTATCCGCATCGAGCGCGTGGTAGTTGATCTCGCCCGACTCCTGTGCTTCTTCCATCGCTTTGGTCGCCATCGACACCTGATCGACCGGACAGGAGAACGTCATATCGGTGCGCCCGTCTTCGGAAATATTCTGCACAATCATGTCAACGTTAACGCCAGCATCCGCCAGTGGCCCAAAGATCGCCGCAGCGATGCCGGGACGGTCAGCGACCGAGATAAGAGTCATTTTTGCTTCGTCCCGCAC
>DFBM01000013.1:20628-21185 GCA_002366645.1 Rhodobacterales bacterium UBA3080
CCAAGCGATGCCAATTCCAGCATCTCTTCGAACGCGATCTTTTGCAGCTTGCGCGCCTTGCGGGTGATGCGCGGGTCGGTGGTGTAAATGCCGTCTACGTCGGTATAAATATCGCAACGCTCCGCCTCGAACGCCGCAGCGAAGGCCACAGCCGTGGTATCCGAACCCCCGCGCCCCAGCGTCGTGATCCGGTTTTCCTCGCTGATACCCTGAAAACCGGCAATAACGGCCACCTGCATACCTTCTTCAAACTTGGCATCCAGATTTTCGGTCGGAATTTCCTCGATCCGCGCCGCACCATGGGCCGAGCTGGTCTTGACCGGCACTTGCCACCCCTGCCAACTACGCGCCTGCGTGCCCATCTCCTGCAAAACGATCGACAACAGCCCCGAGGTCACTTGCTCGCCAGACGACACAATCGCATCATATTCGCGTGCATCATAAAACCCCGGAGTCGAGGCATCGGGGCCTGCAGCGGCTTCCTGCACCCAGCCAACCAGCTCGTTCGTTTTACCGGACATCGCAGACAATACGACAATGACCTGATAGCCATTATC
>DFBM01000197.1:0-1503 GCA_002366645.1 Rhodobacterales bacterium UBA3080
TCCGGCGATGGTTGAACCGGACATAGCCCGCTTCGTGACAAGCATTCAAAGCGAAGCTGTACCGGACTCCGTGCACTGGCGCAAAAAACTGTCGCGGGCGTATTACGAGACCAACCGCATACCCTTCCTTTTGCTGCAAATGGCCCTAAACCGTGCGGCGGTAAGGAATTTGTATTTTCAAAGTTAAAAATATTTCCATCTGTAGTTGCAATATTTGTAGATGTGCGCCAGTAAGCGCGAAGAAACTTCGTTCCGTTATTAAACTATTTCTGGCAAGAAAAATGCAAACCACCATGAATCCTTACTTTCTAAATATTAGCAATTTCGGAAAACTGACCTTTATCACCTTTTTCATCGCTGTGTTTTTCACAGGCACAATCGAGCTCATCTCCGGAGTGGTGCTTCTGGTAACCATTGTCGCCTCGGTTCTTTACCTGCCAACCAGCGTTAAAATCCTGCGTAACGATGTGGTTTTCACAAAAATATATATGTACGTGACCGTCGCTTTTCTTGTCGTCGTTCTGCTCCACATAGCTTTTGGACAGACGGGATCGTTTGGTTACGGACTGCCTTTCAGCCTGTCCCTGACGTTTATCATGGCGCTCGCAATCGCGACCTATTTCGCAAACACCGGTCAAAACGCCTTCAAAGTCATCGCGCTCGCTTCGGGCGCTCATGCTACGCTACTTTTGCTAACCAGCATCTCCCAGATCTATCTGTTTGGATACGAGCGGGCAGAGGGCACCATCAACGCCAATATTTTTGCCCATATCCTCGCGACGAGCGGAGGGATTTTTACGATCTATCTTTTTCTGGCCATTAGAACTGCGCCGGGCCTGAAGTCGCTCGCTACATTACTAGGGTGGTTGCTGCTATTTCTGTTCGGCACACATCTCACCGGCACAAGGGGCGTCATCATTGCCTATTACCCACTGTTGCTCGGCTTGGCACTGGCCAGCTTGGTGTATTTCGAGGAGCGTAAATTCCAAACCGTCCTTATTCTGATAATCGCGATAGTTTTCCTGACGCTGCTTTCCCAAAACGCCGGCCGCTTTGCGCTTGGTATGTCCGAACTTTCGCGTACCGCTAGCGGGCTCGAAAACCAAGGCTCGATCGGTATGCGTGTCGGGGCATGGCAAGAGGCACTAAGGCTGATCGCCGAGCGTCCAATTACCGGACACGGCCTTCGATATTTTTCCGATTTTAACGCGCTACCGCTCGACAACCCGGTTCAAGGTTTCACCCATGTCCACAACCAGTATCTGGATATCTGGGTGAAAGCAGGCATAGGAGGATTGGTATTCCTGTTGATGTTCCTCGGGCTCCCGTTCTTTGTCGGGATGAAAATGCTATTCAAGAAGCTTGATTTGGGCGTGGGGCTAACACTGATATGGCTCAGTGGCAGTTTTATGGTTTTCGGGCTTACCGAAGTGTTCGTTAACCACACAAACACAATCGTCATACTGGCTACTTACATCCCACTGTTCTTGCTTTTAGCCGATG
>DFBM01000197.1:1531-6019 GCA_002366645.1 Rhodobacterales bacterium UBA3080
AATCCCACCCCAGAATCACCATATCTGTTTGGCATAAGTATCAAGTGAGCACGGAGTAACCAGTCCCTACACCGTAATCAGTTGGTGTTCGCACGCATGCAGCTAATTCCGACCTGCCTGCGAAAGCCAGCTGCGCGCTATAGCCCCAAACTCGGCGCGCGGCTGGTGCTTTCATAGGAGAAATTCACAAAACCGTGATTCTTTCCATATTGACAACTATTTCAAATTCACCATGATCGTCCGCGTCAGAAGCATTGCTGGCACTCAAGTTTTAAGCAACTTCTGACGCCGCAGCCTCTGCGGCGTTAATTTTTTGTGCCGTGCTTATTTCTCCAACCCCTGGACAATTTCGGCGTAGGTTTCCAGCGCTGTGTGGCCCTCGGCGGCCAGTTCGTAAACGCCGCGCTCCACCCGTATAAACCAGCCATAGTAGTTCTTCTGCAGGATCGAAGGCACCTGCGGGATCTCCAGTGCCCGCGCCAGACTTGTCGGACCATCAGGGCCGGATCGCAGCGCCACCGCCACCCGCAAGGCGTCCTGACGATAGGCCGTGATAATCGCCCGCCGGGTTTGCCCACCAGTGTTAGGATCGCCGACGCGGCGCTGGAACTCGCGCAGCAGGGCCGTCTTCCGCTTGGCCAGCTTGTGCACGCCGTGTGCGCCCGGATCACAATGCACCAGAACCAGTGCTTGCCCGCCCGTAAACCGGACCGAGATCAACCCGAGCCCCAGCCGCTTACAAATCCGCACCGCATCCTTGACCCGCGCTGTCCACGCCTTACCCGTACCGGCCGGAACGGCGACGTAAACCGCATCGGTAATCCGCTGCCGCTCGATCCCTTGCATCAGAAGGGCCAGCGACAAGGACAGCTTCAGTTCGACAATAACCACGGGGTCGTCACCACGCACAGCCACCAGATCGCAATCCTTGACCTCGGCTTTAACCTCATAGCCCTGAGCTACGAGGAATTTCTTGATCGGAGCATATAGGTCGGTTTCTTTCATGCTAAGATCGGCTCCGTTAAAGTCGTGTAATCTATGTTATGTTAAATAATCATCGCAGGTTCCGACAAAAATTCCGTGTTGACGCCAACTTCGCAAGAGAGCTTATTTTTAGTGCTGGAAGCAGTAAATCATCATATTCATATGCTTGCAAAAATTTATTGTCAAAAAGACAGCAATAGGGTGCATTTAGCACAAGCTAGCATTAGAATGTCTGCATAAAGGCGCAATTGTAGCCTGAATTACAATAAAAAGGCTGTGTGAGGACAACTTCATGACAAGCGATACCAAAACGGAAGACATGCCAGCAGAATTATTCGACACAGTAGCCCATGCCATCGTCAGTACCGAAATGGCGATTTTACGGCCCGGTGATGGTGGCATCTCCGGATTTCTGGAATCCAGCCTGTCGCGCAAAATCATGTACCGGCATGTTATCCGCTCGTTTTACCGCGATCTGGATACCGGCATTAGCGACCTGATCGGGCTGACCGGCCAAAGCCGGCAGAACGTCGCACATCAGGTTAAAGAGATGATGGACATGGGTCTGATGATCTCGGCCACCTGCCCCGACCGGCGCAAACGATGCCTAAAACCAACGCCGGCCCTGATGGATTACTGGAAGAACTATTGCCTTGGGCTGATCCAAATGCCCAAAGCTGGCGAAGTTGAGGCGGCGACAGAGCTCTATCTGGAATTCAAAGCTTCCAGAGTTTGATCTAGTCGGGCTCAGACAGACGGCCACGGTTGATGATCCGGAACAGGAACACCAGAAACACCAGTCCCAACACTAACCCGACCAGATCACCGATGAAAACTTTCGACATCACGACCATAAAATGATCGCCGTCGTCGAGGCCGCCAAACAGCCCCCCTCTGAGAATCGAGTTGATGATTGAGGCGACCGCGCCGATTATCAAAACCGTCCGCCAATTTTCCAAATCCAAACCGCGCGTGTTTCTCTGTCGATTCACCAGATCAACCAGAAGATACGCGATTGGCGCACAAATAGCGCCAATCAACGACCCCAGGATCACCTCCGACGTCATTGCGTCAACCGCAAAACCGCCATGAAAGAACCGGATCGTGATAAAGGTCGGGAAAAGCGCAAAAAACGCCCGAGGGCCGACGATAACGGTGCATAGCACGCTAGCCGCATGGGGTAACCAAAAGACACTGGCGATCTCCGGCTCGCTAATGACCATCCTCTCCAGTGGAAAGACGACAAGTACCTCAATGAATAAAACCGCAGTGTAGCAAATCGCGACGATCGGGCCCCATTTTGCAAAACCGTCAAAAAGCTTTCTCATTTTTCCCCGCGAAAAATTATTTCGTTACCAAACAAACAAGCCCACAATTTCTGTTTTAGCAACAGTTTAGTAAGAACTTTGTGAACACTTCATGGTAGTACCGGAACTCCGATCCACATGTAACACACGGAATTCTCACGAGGTTTGCGGAAGTGCTTTCCTTTTTGCGAAAAAACGGTATTATATGTCGCAGGGATTTACTTTAACCAGAATGTGACTATGTTCACCATCGGTTCAAATTGAAAGATAACGAAGATGAAAAGCACAAATAACGCAAAACTGGCAGGATATGCCCACATGATCGCCGTGTTGCGTTCGCTCGAATCAGAGATGGGTTTGAAGGATCTCACCCCGCTCGAACGATGCATTGTCGCGACGATGTCACTCGAAGAGTTCGCCGAAGGCGCCCGCACCGAGAGTATCCTTAACCACGACATCCTCGACACCCCTACCCCGTCGTCCTTCTACCGCGCCCTGAAAAGCCTACGTCAGAAGAACATCGTGGAGACTGTCGGCAACCGCAAAACCGGCATCTACCGGATTGCCAACTAGCGTTGCATTTCGCGAATCAAGAATATTATGAAGTTGACGTTTACAGGCTGACATCGAAGAGCTCGTTGTGTACCAACGATAAGCTCACCGGTTCAGCCTGACAAGATGAGCTTTACGCCTACATAGGCTTGGTTTCCTCGGCCACTAAAGAGTTCACATCCCTCCGCACCGCAAAAATGTTACCTCGCAAGCCAATTGGTAATTCTCTGATAATTTCCGCCAAAAAGAGTAAACAGCCAATTTACAGAACAGATTGTTACCTCCTCAAATTGTCACAAATGTCGGGCATATTTTAGTTTTCTTTCAGTACGTTAAGTATTTTTAGGAGGACACTCGAAAAAGTTTTTTTACGTCTGTCGCCCGTGTTATATATATTTTTCAACCACTTATACATATTTACGACATAACTATTTAAAGTAGTACAATATTCATACTGTGAGAATACACATATATAGACCCTGTTAGCGCACTCAGCTATACAAACATCAAATATTGCCAAAACGGCAATACTGTGTCATCGTTTTAGACAAGCTGCTGTTTTTTAAGAGGAATCACAACGACGGATGAAATTTTCGGCTATTAAAAGTTGTATAAAATGAATTTATAACCGAGGTTAAGTTATTAAAATAGATAGAAAAAAGTTTGCCCGACGTTACGGTTGGCACTTAGACAAGATATCCCAATTCACCTATGTTAAATATTCAGGAACTAGATGGGTGAGACGTAATCGTGTTGGCAAACGTCGAACGCAAGTTGGTGGAATCAAAATCGGCACAGTCTTTATCTTAGCGTCGTATGGGCTCATTAAATTTGAAGGAAAAATAATTCGAATTACCGAGCGCGGTAGAGGTGTTTTGGCCATATGGCGGACCAACTAGACGAGAAAACGTCGTGCACAATATTTACGTAGGCAAGAACTTCACAAAAAGTTTCCTCAACTAAAAAATCTCCCGAAATTTGACCCGCCCGAATAGCGCTCTCCAAATCACCTCTGCTTCCCCAATATCAAATTGGGCGCCATCTCAGCTTAGGTACTATCTATACAATGGGCCTTGTCCAGGGGGTGCGGAGAGCCACGGAACTCAAAACTTTTGGAAACTTGCCCGAACTTTACAAAATATTTTGGAAGGTTCGGCTTCACGCCGATTTGAAAGTCCCAACCGCGCGGTATTAGCTACGACGACGAATTTCCCTTAAAACCGCCCTCGTCATCGATGAATCTAGAGACAAATCAACAAACGCAGCTCACTTTCGCCAATACTTCAAAACTGGGAATAAATTTATTGTGCATAACATCAATATCCAATAGAATTACAGTCTTAATTTTGACGCTATGCGGGAATTCTCCATCTGGTTGGCAAAACCCTATAAGAAGGCTACTTAATGCACGTCGGAATTATCATGGACGGGAACGGTCGCTGGGCAGTTTCACGCGGGATGGCACGTTTGATCGGCCATAAACGAGGTGCGAGCCGCGTTAAGGAAATCGTGAAAACCAGCCCTGCCCTAGGTGTCGAGACCCTGACGCTTTACGCTTTTTCAACCGAGAACTGGAAACGTGCTGCGCATGAAGTCGAAGGCTTGATGAAACTTTTTCGCGGATATTTGCAGAATAATCTGGTCG
>DFBM01000068.1 GCA_002366645.1 Rhodobacterales bacterium UBA3080
TGTGCAGGTGTGCAAGAACCCGAACCGATTCAGATATGCAATAATCCTGACCCCTCCCCCTCAAGGATATGGGCGTCTGCGGTCGGCAAATCAGCTATTCTATAAACACCTTGCGTTCTTGCATGTGCCAAAATGCTGTCGCCATCCGGTATTCTCTTCAAGAAAATTCGTGCTGCCCTTGGACCGGAACTATTCTCCATCCCGATCGTCATATGAATGCCGGGCTTAATGGATCTATCATAATGGTTTGAGGTCGCAAATACGTGAAACGTCATATCAGCGAATTTTTCTTCGACATCTACTAACAACAAATGCCCGTTTTGTTTCATGAACACTCCGTTAATTGTATTTTTAATCGTGCTGTTGACCAGTTCATTATACACGACAGAGGAGCGCCGTTTGTACCGATAAACATTCCCGGTTTTGGTGATGGACAGCAGCGTTTTCAATACTTTTTTCGGCTGCCGTAACAGTGTTTTATACTGCCAGTAAATTCCAGGCTCCAAATCCGTGTCGGTGATTTCCTGCATACGCGCATCGTTATACAGCGACATCACTGCACGAAAAGTATCTTCGAAGGAATTTGTGCTAAGTTGCGGATCTTGGATTGGTTTGTCCGAAAATAAAGTGCCGGGATCGACATCAAAATAATCCGCGATCTTGCGGGCAATTGATTGCCGCGGAACCGATTCTCCGTTCAATTATCGCGCAAACTGTTGGCGATTAATCTCTAAATCACGCGCAACCGCTGAGGCAGAAGCTTTGGTTTTACACAGCTCAGACAGACGGTTAGCAAACTGATTCCTGTCTGCATGATTCGAATTTTTTATACGATTCACTGAATACTCCAATTTACCTTAATTTCTGCTTTTAGAGCGGCCATTGCACTATAATAGGGTAACTTTCACGCTGAAATAGCGCAAAAATGGTGCTGAGGCAGCAAAATAGTGTAAATTATCTGTAAACCACTGTTTTTTAAGCTAAATTCAGCTGAAATCAATTTTCATTTTCTGCTGAATTCGAGAATTTCAGAAATACTTTTAGGCTGGTATTCATTTATTTGAATATTGCGACTTGAGGCTCCTTACAGGGGCTTGAGCCGTATTACATAGAATTACCGCCAGCGAATCTGTTGTTCCAATTTCTGGATGCTGCAGTGTCCGCGAATTTCGGCAACCGACATGTACTCCGTCGGTTGCCGAATAATTCTCCTAACGGAAAGTTCATGTGACAGTGTTCCAAGCCCCCACTAAGTATCAGGCATGGAATTTGTACTTGGATATGGCGCCGGCCTACTGACCCTGATTAACCCTTGCGTTTTGCCGGTGTTGCCGATTGTCCTCGCCTCGGCATTGCAAAGTCATCGGCACGGGCCGCTGGCACTCGCTACAGGTATGTCGTTTACCTTCGTCATCCTCGGCGTAGGCGTCGCAACGCTTGGCACCTCGATTGGGCTAGACGCAGACCGTGTTAGCCAGATCGGCGCGATTATGATGCTCGGCTTTGGACTCATCCTTCTTGTTCCACAACTGAATTCAAGGTTTTCGCTAGCAACCGCCGGCGTAGCCGCCGAAGCTGATACGCGCGTAGGGAGGCTGGACCAATCCGGCCTGCGTGGTCAGCTCCTCGGCGGTGCACTATTAGGCGCCGTCTGGTCCCCATGCGTAGGGCCCACCCTCGGCGGCGCAATCTCTCTCGCCTATAGCGGCGAAAGCTTGATGCTCGCCGCCGGCATCATGACCAGCTTCGCCCTTGGCATTTCGACCATCATCCTTCTGCTCGGCTACGGAGCGCGCGAGGCGATCATGTCCCGCCAAACCGCCATGCGCGCTCTCGCCGAAAAATCCAAACCGCTGATGGGCATTATCTTCGTTGCCGTCGGCGTCATGATCCTGACCCGTTTCAACCATGTTATCGAGGCTTGGCTACTGGACGTACTGCCCGTCTGGTTGCAAGACCTCTCCGTCGCCATATAGGAGCCCACCATGAACCGTCGCCATTTTCTGATCACATCCGCCGCCCTCGCCAGCTTGCCGATGGCCGCCAACGCCCAAATGGCCCCCGAAGGTTGGCTGGACTATGAGCCGGGCCTGATCCAGTCGCTTCTGAACGAAGGTAAAACCGTATTCGTCGACTATTCCGCCACATGGTGCTCGACCTGCAAAGCACAAGAACGCGTGCTGGAACAGCTACGGGCAGGCACCGACAAATACGAGGACATGACCTTCGTGCGCGTAGACTGGGACGAATACGGCCGTCACGCGGTCACCACCAGCCGCAAAATACCCCGCCGCTCAACCTTGATCGTACTGCGCGGCAGCGAAGAACTAGGCCGCATCGTGGCGGGAACACGGGTCAAAGACATTCAAGCGTTGATGGAACTTGGAATCTAGCCCGTAGGGTGCGTGGTCTCCACGCACCACCACATCAGAAGTCCAGATTCTCCACGCTCAGCGCGTTCTCCTGAATGAAGTCGCGGCGCGGTTCCACCACGTCGCCCATCAGCTTCGTGAAGATGTCGTCGGCGCTGGCGAAATCGTCTACCTTCACCTGCAACAACGTCCGCGCTTCGGGATCGAGCGTGGTTTCCCACAACTGGCCGGGGTTCATCTCGCCCAAGCCTTTGTAGCGCTGTAGCGACAAGCCTTTTTCGCCCTCTTTGAACACAGCTTTGAGCAGGTCGGACGGCGCGTTGATAACGTTCTCGCGGTCTTTGCGTACCAAGAACGCTTGCGTTGCGTATACCTCCTGCAAGCCAGCCGTTAGCCCAGCCAGTTTACGTGCCTCGGCGCTGCGTAGCGCGTTGCCATCCAGTACTTGCACTTCTTCGACGCCGCGCAAAACGCGCGATAACCGCAAGCCACCATTTTGTGTCAGGCTGCCAGTCCAGCCTTTTTCATATTCCGTCGCCACCAGATCCAGCCTTGCTGCGACGCTATCTGCGGTTCCTTGCGGGTCGCTATCAAGAACCCCCGGAATCAACGCACCGGAAATCGCGGCTTGTTCAAGGATGTTGCGTGAATAGTTCGTCGGAAAGGCGTTCAGGATGGTCCGGCAGATCCGTGCATCCTCGACCACCCGCTTCAAATCGGCCCCAGCAATCTGGGAACCGCCGCCAAGGCGTAAGATCGTATCGCTAAGACCTTGTTCAATAAGGTAGTCTTCCAGCGCCAGCTGGTCCTTCAGGTAAACCTCGGACTTGCCGCGCGATACCTTATAAAGCGGAGGCTGCGCGATATAGAGATACCCGCCCTCGATCAGCTCCGGCATCTGCCTGAAGAAGAACGTTAACAACAGTGTTCGAATGTGTGCTCCGTCGACATCCGCATCGGTCATAATCACGACTTTGTGGTAGCGCAGTTTGTCAATGTTGAACTCGTCGCGGCCGATGCCTGTACCAAGCGCCGTTATCAACGTTCCGATTTCCTGCGAGCCGAGCATCCGGTCAAACCGCGCCCGTTCCACGTTCAAAATCTTACCCTTTAGCGGCAGTACCGCCTGATTAAAACGGCTTCGTCCCTGTTTGGCCGATCCACCAGCGGAGTCACCCTCCACCAGGAAGAGTTCGGAATTAGCCGGATCTTTTTCCTGACAATCCGCCAGTTTTCCGGGCAGGCTGGCAATATCCATAGCCGACTTGCGCCGCGTTAACTCACGCGCTTTACGGGCAGCGTCGCGGGCCTGTGCGGCCTCGACGATCTTGCTAACCACAATTCTGGCCTCGGCCGGATGTTCTTCGAACCACTCCGCCAGTTTCTCGTTCATCAGGCTCTCAACGGCCGGACGAACCTCGGACGACACCAGTTTGTCTTTAGTCTGGCTCGAAAACTTCGGATCAGGCACTTTAACGGACAACACACAGGTCAGCCCCTCGCGTGCATCATCGCCGGTAAAGGTGATCTTTTCCTTCTTCGCGATACCACTGCTGGCCGCGTAGTTGTTGATCGTCCGCGTCAACGCTCCACGGAAGCCCGCCATATGCGTGCCGCCGTCGCGCTGCGGGATGTTGTTTGTGAACGGCAGAACATTCTCGTGATAGCTGTCGTTCCACCACATCGCCACTTCGACCGTGATGTCGTTCGACTCCCCGATGATATAGATCGGATCTTCGAACACAGGAACTTTGGAGCGGTCCAGATAGCGTACGAATTCCTTAACGCCACCGTCATAGATCATCTCGGCTTCCAGCGGCTCGGCCGGGCGTTCGTCCCGCAGCGTGATCCGCACACCCGAATTCAGGAATGCCAGTTCGCGCAAGCGATGCTCCAGCGTTTCGAACTTGTATTCGCGGTTCGAGAATGTCTCCAGCGACGCCAAAAACCGCACTTCGGTACCCGTGCGATCCGT
>DFBM01000041.1:0-705 GCA_002366645.1 Rhodobacterales bacterium UBA3080
ACTTTTGCGGAAATCGAGCGCGCCTTAAAAAACCGCGCCTGCCATAGCCATTTGTCTAGACGTATGCTTTGGCGCGGTTCTGTCATAAAGGCTTTATTTCCCTTTCAGCGCCAAGAGAGCGGCGAAGGGGTTGTCAGGGTCGATCGGTTTTTCCTGCTTTGGTGGTCGGGCCGAGAATTTCTTCTGGCCTTCGGTCGGTTTACCCTTGCCGCGCGGCTTGCCCTTGGGCTTGCCTTTGCCACGTGCATCGTTACGCGGAGCGTTGGGTTTGCGACGTGGCGCCCAAGTGAAGGTGTAATAAACCTCGACCTCAGGCACGTCGGCTTCCAGAGTGGCATCGACCTCGGTGGCCTCGGCTGGCGCCTCGGCGTCCGTGGCTGTGTCTTCGGTTAGAGCCACGTCTGGCGTTTGCACAGGTTTAACCTTCGGACGTTCGCCTTTTTCGGCTTTATAGCCTAGGCCTTCCATCAGGTTTGCAAATTGTTCCAGTGTGAGGCCGGTAATCGAAAGCATATCTGGATTGGCTTCGAAGCCGGCCCGCGTATCTTGGCCACGTATCATGTCGGCAAGACGTTCAAGCATATCGATACGGATCGCGCGATCTCCGGCAAGACGATAACCGGCGTGAGCGTAATACCCTGCAGGAGCGCCCTCAACAGCTGGTACTGTTACCAAACCGGGAGGCGGTGCCTCGGGGAATTCTTG
>DFBM01000041.1:839-8159 GCA_002366645.1 Rhodobacterales bacterium UBA3080
GCGATGCCGCGCGCCATGCCAGTCAGGGTTTCGTCATTCTTAAGCGCCAACAATGGCTCGAACTGGGCGGTAATACGACGGTCAATGAAGTGGGACAGACGACGGCGAACCTTTTCGGCGACCTCAGGTCCGGCTTCTTCGTCGACGAATGGCTCAACCGCCGGAGAAAGCGCATCCGCGCCTGCCAAAAGCTTGCCCACCGCATATTCGCCCCACATCAGACCACCTTGTTCGGTGACATCCATCTCTGTGTCCGGCGCGTTGTAGAACTTGTCTGATCGCAGGTTGAACGCGGGCTGAAGCGCCGCGATAGCGGTTGCCCGCAAGGTCTTTGCCTCTTCCGCGCTGGCGGATGGATCAAGCTGGAAACGGAAGCCCTCAAGCTTACCGATAAAATGGCCCTCGACGGTGACTTCACCGTTTTCGTTTACGTCTGCCACAAGGGCCTCCTTCTGCTTCAAACGGCGCAGCAGAACACTGGTGCGCCGGTCGACAAATCGTTGGGTCAGTGCCGCATGAAGGGCGTCTGACAGTCGGTCTTCTACGGCGCGTGTTTCCTCACGCCAATGGGTCGCGTCCGCAACCCAGTCTTTACGCTGCGCAACATAGGTCCAAGTGCGGATAAACGCTAGTCGTTTTGACAGCGCATCTATGTCACCGGCGGTTTTATCAATCTTTTTTACTTGCGCCGCCAGCCAATCGGTCGGAATCCGCCCGTCATTATGCATAAAATCAAACAGTTTTTGGCAAAGGTTGGCGTGTTCCGCCGCCGAAACCTTACGAAAATCGGGAACTTGGCAAACATCCCAGAGGTGTCGCACATCCAGCCCACCGCTGACTTTGTCCCTGATTTCGGGCATTGACCACAGCAGTTTAAGTGTTGCGAGGTCGTCTGCCTCGCGAGCACGTGTCAGATCTTCATGGCCCGAAAGTTGCTCCAGACTACGGATCAATGTGTCTGGCGAGCCAAACTCCAACCTCGAATTGCGCCACTGAAGCTTTTTGATCGGCGCGAACCTGTGGTTTTCGATCGCGTCCACCCATTCCGGTTCCAGCGGATCGGCCTCACCGGTTACGCCAAAGGTCCCGTCGGTGGTAAAACGCCCCGCCCTGCCCGCAATCTGCCCCAGTTCGTTAGGCATCAGATACCTGTGCCTGCGCCCGTCGAACTTGGAGGTGCCCGCCAACGCTACGTGATTGATATCGAGGTTCAAGCCCATTCCAATCGCATCCGTCGCCACTAGATAGTCGACCTCGCCGTTTTGATAAAGCTCAACCTGCGCATTTCGGGTGCGCGGCGAAAGGGCTCCCATCACAACGGCAGCACCTCCCTTTTGTCGACGCAGAAGCTCGGCAATCGCGTACACGTTATCCACTGAAAACGCGACAATCGCTGATCGCGGCGGCATTCGACTGATTTTTTTCGCACCAGCATAAGACAATTGCGACAGCCGCTCCCGACGCAGGAATTTTGCCTCTGGGATCAGGGCCGCTATGCGCCCCCGCATCGAATCCGAACCAAGAAACAAGGTTTCGGACAATCCCCGTGCATTCAACAAACGGTCGGTAAAAATATAACCGCGATCCGGATCAGCGCAGAGCTGGATCTCGTCGACCGCCAAAAAATCAGCTCCGATACCCGTTGGCATCGCCTCGACCGTGCAAACCCAGAACTGTGCCCGTGGTGGCACGATACGTTCTTCGCCCGTCACCAGCGCCACAACCGACGGACCGCGCAACGCAACAATACGGTCGTAAACCTCGCGCGCCAACAGGCGCAACGGCAGACCAATCACACCGGAACGATGCGCCAGCATACGCTCGATCGCGTAATGGGTTTTCCCCGTGTTGGTGGGGCCAAGAACGGCCGTGATATTGGATTGCATGAGTGGGCTTTAAGGTTAGAGTTCGACGCCGCCAACTTCGAGGCCGAGGGCTTCGGTGGCGTCATTTACATTCTCGATGTACGGGTGGATTTCCTGCACCATCAGATAGGCTTTAAGTGCCAGATCGGGGTTTCCAAGTTCTTCGAAAATCAATCCTAGTCCGTTCAGCGCACCGAAATGACGTGGGTTCAGGATCAGTGCTTGCCTGATATCCGAGATCGAAAGTGCGTACTCATCGATAAAATAATATGCCGTTGCCCGGGCATTCCAGGCTTCGGCAAAGTTCGGGGCGTGATCAATCAAGGCTGAAAGATGCTCGATTGCTTTGGGGTAATCCTGTCCGGCTATGGCTAGCTGGCCGCGCTCTAGCAACATGTCCATTGCGGCGGAACCGGAGTGGGTCCAGATATCGATAATTTCGCGTTCGATCTCGTAAAAGTCTTCGGTGTCGGACGCCTTCAGTTCGGCAAACAAAACATCGAGTCGTGCGTTTGTATCCTCAACAATGTTACCGGTATCCGCCCGGCCAATGCTTGCCGCAAAACTTAGCGAGAGTACTAGAAATATGCCAAATAGTTTACTCAATCGCTATTCCATTCCCGATTATCCGACGACCAGCCACCGTGGGTGGCGATATCTTGCGCGAAGTTCATTCCTAACGCAACGACAGGTGACTCCAAGGCTTCCATTGTCGGACCCTTCACCATAGGCTGAACCAAACCTTATTCACTGGAGATAAATATGAGTGACATTCTTTCAACCGCTGTAGACGCCCTAAACAACAAAATCGAAGATCAATCCTTTGACGGTTCGGTAAAATTCGAGCTGATGGGCGTAGGGGCGATCCGTATCGACGAAAACGGCGTTAGCGTCGACGATGGCGAGGCTGATTGCACGCTAACTGCCGATGCCGATGTTTTTCAGTCGATCATGGAAGGTGACATAAATCCGACATCGGCCTTCATGACGGGCAAGCTGAAAGTTGACGGTGACATGGGTATGGCCATGAAACTGGGTGCATTGTTGGCGTAATGATAAAGGCGCCCCTTCACGATCTGCTCGGCGTTCCCCAAGGCGGAAGCGCACGCTATGTACCTACTGCGGACGGCACAAATATCCGTGTCGCTTACTGGCAAGGTGGAGAGCGCGGGACCGTGTTGCTGTTTCCGGGGCGCACTGAATACATTGAAAAATACGGCCGTATGGTTGCGAAGCTGCAAGCGCGGGGTCTTAACGTCGTTGTGCTCGACTGGCGGGGACAAGGCCTGTCCGACCGGCCGGACAATCGAACCGATCGCGGTCACGTTGACCATTTTCATGACTACCAACAAGACGTCTCGGCGGCTTTGTCTATTCCTGAAATCGCTGAACTGGCCGGACCACGTTTGTTATTTGGCCACTCCATGGGTGGCTGTATCGGACTGCGCACGCTGGTTGATGGTCTGGGTCTGGAAGCGGCCGTGTTTTCCAGCCCGATGTGGGGCCTGCCCGGACAGAAGGCTGCAAAGCACTTGCTTGCCGTCGTCAATATTCTGGGGCGACCGTTTGGTCAGCATAAAAACCTGGTTCCAGGTACCAAACCCGGCTTCTATGTTTCCAATTTTGGCTTTGAGGGTAACGAGCTAACCAACGACTCGGACCATTACGCCATGTTCCAGCAGCATATCGCAGCGCTGCCGGACTTGGGCCTTGGCGGACCGACGATTCACTGGGCGGTTGAGGCTTTACGGGAAATGGATGCACTGTTCGTCGCCGATGCACCGGATGTTCCGGTGCTTACGTTTCTGGGTACGGAAGAAAACGTTGTCAGTGCCGAAACCATCGAAAAGCGTGTGCCTAGGCTGCCGAACGGCCAGCTTCAGGTCATCGATGGTGGCAAGCATGAAATCTGGATGGAAACGCCGAAAATCCAGAGCGACGTCTGGGATATCACCGATCAGTTTCTAGATAAAATACTGTAACACCCGCCTCGGTTTCGAAACGGGTGCCAGCGTTATCTTCAAGCCCAGAAGGGTTTTGCGGCTTCGCGTTTGGCCTGCGCTTCGGTCAGACCGATGTCGTTCAATGCGCTTAACGGCAGGCCGGCAAGGGCGCGGCGTTGCTGTGCGACACGTGCGCGGTCAGCGACCCAGTTAAGGACTGCCATTGCCGAAATATTACGAGTTGCGAATACTGGTGTGGATGCTGTGAAAGTTGCGTTTTGCATGATGCCCTCCATTGGGTTTCGTTATGGGTTAGATATTTCATATCAGTGATGTTGATTTATATGTCAGGCTGTGATTAATAATAAAAACGAATGTTTATTATGCAACACATCACGGAAATTGATATGCCAAGAAACCTCGACATGACTGCCCTCCGCGCATTTGTAACCGTCGCCGAAACAGGTGGTGTAACGCGTGCAGCCGGACAGCTGCATTTGACTCAATCAGCGGTGTCGATGCAGTTAAAACGGCTCGAAGAATCTATCGGGCAACCACTTCTTGAACGCGCGGGACGCGGCGTTGCATTGACGGCGCATGGCGAACAGATGCTGGGCTACGGTCGACGTATTCTTTCGCTGAATGACGAAGTCTGGGCCCGCATGACCAATCAGGAATTCGAGGGGGAAGTCACCTTCGGGGTGCCCTCCGACATCGTTTATCCCTATATTCCCAATATCTTACAGCGCTTTTCTGTCGAGTACCCACGGATCAAAGTCAACCTTATCTCGTCCTACACGTCTCGCCTGAAACGACGGTTATCGAGAGGCGAGGCTGATCTGATCCTGACCACGGAGACCGATCTCGATAGCGGCGGCGAGGTGCTGCAAAAGGCCAAAATGGTCTGGATTGGTTCACCCGGCGGATTCTGCTGGAAAGCACGGCCGGCGCGGCTGGCTTTTGAGCACGACTGCATCTTCAGAGGGCACGCCCAGCGCGCGCTGGATGAGGCCGGAATCCACTGGGAAATGGCTGTGGAGTCTGACTCCATCCGCACTGTCGAAGCGTCGGTTTCCGCCGATTTGGCAATCCACGCAGCCCTTGAGGAGACTGTGGACCATCACCTCGAGGTGATTCCCCACAACGGCGCCCTGCCCGATTTGCCCATGTTCAATATTAACATGTATCTGGCATCCGGCCCGCAAATGGCGCTGGCCGAACGACTGGCGAAAATGGTGCGCGCGGCTTATGGATCATCCGCCCAGCTCAAGGCCGCTGAGTAAGGCGTTAACCCGATCTAAAATCCGGTGTTTTGACGTACACAATGCGTACACAACCCGTACGCAATGCGTATGTACGTTTTCGCCATACGTCGCGTTAATGAATTAGTTTGTCCTTCGATGCTAAACCAAAAACCGAACCCAATTTACTTACCTCCAAATTGGCGTTAGTGTCAGATGGGTTGCCAAAGTCATCTAACGCCCCAAAACCTTGGATTAGCGCGAATAAATATTTCAACTGTTGTTAAGAAGTTCATTGATGAAAAAACTCGCCAAGATCGTCACCGTGGCAATTTTCCTGCTTCCTGCGGAAATTTCTGCACAAGATTTCGACGCCGGACTCGCGGCGATGAAATCAGGTGATTTCGAAACGGCATTGTCGGAGTGGGTTCCTTTGGCCGAACAAGGTCATGGCCTAGCCCAGCATAATATCGCGACGATCTACCTGCGAAGCGAGGGTGTGGAACAAGACATCGATAAATCAACTTATTGGTTTCGTGCCGCAGCCGAACAAGGGCTGAGTGAATCTCAATACAACCTCGGGCAAATCTTTCTGCACGGCGGGCCGATCGAAGCTACTGAAGCGGTGCACTGGTTCAGGGCTGCTGCGAAGCAGGGTCACAGTTTTGCGCAGCACAACCTCGGTGGTATGTATTATTTCGGGCGAGGTGTCGCGCAGAGTGATATGCTCGCAAGAATGTGGTACGAAATCGCGTTTATTAACGGCGATGACAAAGGGGCAACCAGCATGGAAAATGTTGGGCGCCGAATGACACCTGAAGATATCAACGCGGCGCGGAATCATGTTTGGACCTGCATGGAAAGCAACTACGAAAATTGTGGGGACTAGCCGCTGATCTGCACCACGACCTTCCCCGTCGCTTTACGGTCCACCAGCAACTGCATCGCTTCGTTGGATTGATCCAGTGGCAGGATGTGGCTTACGTGTGGTTTTAGGCGGCCTTCGGAATACCATGTGAATAGTTGTCGGAAGCTGTCGGTCAGGACGGCGGGTTTGAACTTGGTGTATCCGCCCCAATAGAAGCCGACGACCGTCAGGTTTTTAACCAGCAGGATGTTGGCGGGGATCTGCGGGACTTCGCCGCTGGCGAAACCGAGCGGGATGATGCGGGCTTCGGGATTGCAGGCGCGCAGGGCGGCTTTGAACTGGTCACCACCAACGGGGTCATAGACGACGTCGGCGCCGCCAAGGGATTTGACGACCTCACGGATATCTTCGCTGGAGCTGTCGATCAGGTGGTCGGCGCCGGCCTGTTTTGCGACCGCCAGCTTTTCCGCGCCGCGGGCGACCGCGATAACCTTTGCGCCCATCAGTTTGCCAAGCTCGACCGCCGTCAGGCCAATACCGCCGGAGGCGCCTAGCACCAGCAGTGTTTCGCCGGCTTTCAGGCCTGCTTTATAATCGAGCGCGACGTGGCTGGTGCCGTAGGCCACCAGAAAGGCGGCAGCGTCGCTATCGCTCATGTCGGCGGGAACGGGAACGCAACTGGCGGCGGGCACACAGTTGTATTCGGCCAGACCGCCGACTCCGCTGTAGGAAGCGATCCTTTGTCCGACCTCAATGCCCGAAACCCCTGCCCCAAGTGCGTCAACGGATGCGCAGATTTCCATGCCGGGCGTAAAGGGCAGCTCGAATTTTTCCTGATACTTGCCCTGCACGATCAAGGTGTCGCCAAAGTTGATGCCACAGGTGTGCACGCGGACACGCACCTCGCCCTTGGCTGGTTCCGGTAGTGCGACCTCGTCGAGGGTCATGGGCTGGCCAAGTTCGTGTAACCGCATCGCGCGCATGGGTATCTCCTGCGTTTAAAAAGAGCAAAGTTGTTGCATTTGGCGCAGGAAATCCCACATGTGCAAGCAACTTCTTGCCAAATGCTTTGATTGGGCTTATGGCGGGTCTCGAACGGGGTTGTCTTTAAGGGCGGCCCCTAATTTATTTTGTTTAAGGAAACGTCCCATGGACATGCGTAACGTCGCTATCATCGCCCACGTCGACCACGGCAAAACCACGTTGGTAGACGAGGTGCTAAAACAATCCGGTCTTTATCGTGAAAACGAAGCCCAGCAAGAACGGGCAATGGATTCCAATGATCTGGAGCAGGAGCGTGGTATCACCATTCTGGCCAAGGCAACTTCGGTTGAATGGGACGGCGTTCGTGTAAACATCGTGGACACACCGGGCCACGCCGATTTCGGTGGCGAGGTTGAGCG
>DFBM01000041.1:8256-8538 GCA_002366645.1 Rhodobacterales bacterium UBA3080
CGACATGTTCGCCAACCTTGGTGCAACAGACGAGCAGCTGGACTTCCCTGTGCTTTATGCTTCCGGTCGTTCCGGTTGGGCAGATGCCGAACTTGATGGGCCGCGCAAAGATTTGTCAGCCCTGATGAGCCTGATTATCAAGCACGTTCCTGCCCCTGCGCAGATCGCGCATGTGAATGAACCGTTCCGTATGTTGGCTACAACTCTGGGCGGCGATGCATTCCTTGGCCGTCTTCTGACAGGTCGCGTTGAGTCCGGTTCTGTAAAGGCCGGCGACAACAT
>DFBM01000041.1:8551-8682 GCA_002366645.1 Rhodobacterales bacterium UBA3080
CTGATCGAGAATTTCCGTGTGACGAAGGTTCTGGCCTATCGTGGTCTTGAGCAAGCGCCGATTGATGTTGGTGAAGCTGGCGATATCGTTGCCATTGCCGGTATGAAAACCGCAACGGTTGCTGACACGCT
>DFBM01000041.1:8697-10708 GCA_002366645.1 Rhodobacterales bacterium UBA3080
TGCGACAAGGACGTTATCGAAGCGATCGAGGCACAGCCTATTGATCCGCCAACCATTACGGTCACCTTCGGCATCAACACCTCGCCGCTCGCAGGCCGTGACGGTGACAAAGTGCAGTCGCGCGTTATCCGTGACCGTCTGGTCAAGGAAGCCGAATCCAACGTGGCGATCCGTGTTAACGACACGGAAACGGGCGATGCATTCGAAGTGCACGGTCGTGGCGAATTGCAGATGGGCGTTCTGATCGAGAACATGCGCCGCGAAGGCTTCGAGCTTTCGATTTCACGTCCGCAGGTTCTGTTCCGCGACATCGACGGCCAGCGCCACGAGCCGGTTGAAGAAGTTACAGTCGACGTGGACGACGAATATTCCGGCGCCGTCATCGAGAAACTGACGATGCGCAAAGGCGAACTGGCAGAAATGCGTCCGGGCGGTGTTGGCAAAACCCGTATCGTTGCGCATGTACCGTCGCGCGGTCTGATTGGCTACCACGGCGAATTCCTGACCGACACACGCGGAACCGGTGTTATCAACCGTATTTTCCACGAATGGGCTCCGTTCAAGGGCAAAATCGAAGGCCGTCGTGCCGGTGTTCTGATTTCGATGGAAGATGGTGAATCCGTCGCGTATGCGCTGTTCAACCTCGAAGATCGCGGTAAGTTCTTTATCGGCGTTCAAGAGAAGCTTTATAAAGGTATGATTATCGGCGAGCATTCGCGCGGTAACGATCTGGAAGTGAATCCGGTTAAAGGCAAGAAGCACTCGAACGTTCGGGCTTCGGGTAAAGACGAGGCGGTTGTTCTGACGACACCGACGCGTTTCAGCCTTGAAGAGGCGATTGCCTATATCGACAATGACGAGCTGGTCGAGGTTACGCCGAAGAACATCCGTCTTCGCAAGCGCCATCTCGATACACACGAACGCAAGCGCGAAGCTAAAAGCCTAGGCGCCTAAAACATTGGATAGCGTTTCGCGAAATGCCTCGCAAAACGCTATCCTCCCCTAGATTGAAATGTGCATTTTGCTAATTTCTGTGGTTGTGTGAGCGGATTTTATTCGCCTCAAATTTTGCGCCCACCAATGCATCGCAACTTTATACTTACAAAACAATAGCTTGCCGGTTAGTTGCGATTAAGGCAACCGATTGTCAACATTTTTTGCTATTCATTTTGGGTTACTGGCACGGTATATGCATCTACCATACGTAGAGTAAAAAATTTAGCGGAGTAGTAAAATGAAACACCCAGTAGATGTGCACGTAGGTAAACGTATTCGCCACCGTCGTTGGATGGTTGGCATGACGCAGCAGCAGCTTGGTGAAATAGTCGGTATTAAGTTTCAACAAATCCAAAAATATGAAACCGGTATGAATCGGGTCAGCGCCTCCCGTCTTTGGGATATTGCAGCTGCACTGGACGTATCGATCAGCTTTTTCTTCGAAGGTCTGGATGCAAGCGCGGATGACGCGGTTCATCAGGCAACTTCGGCTGACAAGCTGAAAGGTGACCTGTTGGCGGATAAAGAAGCCCTTGAACTGGTTCGCTCGTATTACGCGATTCCGGAGCAACAGCGCCGCCGTCTGTTTGATCTGGCGCGCGCCCTAAGCGAAACTGCTGCTTAAATATTATTGCCACATTATGGCAGTTAATAGTGTCAGTCGATTGACTGATGTTTAAAGATATGAAAACTCCGCGTTGAACGGTTTTGCGACCAAAACGCGGAGTTTTTTTATGCTTTCCAAGTCTGAACAGATTGAAGTGCTTGAAGTGGCCAATGCGCTGGCAGATGCTGCGCGGGACGTCACGTTGCGCTATTTCCGATCCGCGCAGTTGAAAACGGACAACAAGTTTGCCGAAGGCTTCGATCCGGTCACCCAAGCCGACCGCGAGGCCGAACTGGCGATCCGCGAAATTCTGGCAAATCGCCGGCCTGAAGATGCCATTCTTGGCGAGGAGTTCGACGACAAACCGGGCACCTCGGGGCTAACCTGGGTGATTGACCCTATTGACGG
>DFBM01000152.1:0-1237 GCA_002366645.1 Rhodobacterales bacterium UBA3080
GTTTGTATACAGTTATTTGGGTGGCAAGGGTCCGACGAATTGTCGCGCAAGCGTTAGTAGGGCTTCAAGGAAGGCGTCGTCGGCGATGCATTCGTCCGTCACTTCGACCATGCCGCCGTTTTTGTGCACGCCGCACAGCATGTTGCCGTTTAGCATGAATGCGTTACCGCCGAACATTTTATTTTCGACGATCCCGTCAGTATCGGATAGAGAGTCGCGCAGGATTTGGGCTATTCCTTCGTCGTAAGCCATGGTTTTCTCCATTTGCATCCTTGATCATTGCATCGTATCACGCGCGCAACTGAAAAGGGAGACATCATGTCTGGGACAGATCACGCAAAGGATGAGGGTTGGCAGGGGCCGACGCCCGCATTTATTCTGGTGAACCCGCAAATGGGCGAGAACATCGGCGGCGCGGCGCGGGCAATGTGGAACTTTGGTCTTGATCGTATGCGCCTTGTTAAACCGCGCGACGGCTGGCCGAACCAGAAGGCAATTGCAATGGCTTCGGGTGCGGGGCGCGTGCTCGATCAAGTGCAGGTGACGGAGACGACGGGCGAAGCGTTGGCTGATCTCAACTATGTTTTTGCCACCACGGCGCGAAGCCGGGATTTAACCAAGCCGGTGATGACGCCGGAACGTGCGATGGCGCATGCGCGCGAGTTGATAGCGACTGGCCAAAAGGTTGGTGTGATGTTCGGACCGGAACGCGCGGGTTTGGAGAACGACGATATTGTGCGGGCCAATGCGTTGATTTCGATTCCGGTCAATCCGGCGTTTGCCTCGCTGAACCTAGCGCAGTCGGTGTTGCTGACGGCCTATGAGTGGCGACGCCATTCGGACGCGGTGATTGCCGAGGTAGTCGAAATGGCTGGAACGCGGTTTGCAGAAGGTATCGAAGTGCAGAAACTGGCCGAGAAGCTCGAGGCACGACTCGACGAGATCGGCTTTTTCTGGCCGGAGCAGAAGCGGGTTTCTATGGTGGAAAACATCTGGAACATGCTGTCGCGCTTGCCGTTGACGGATGCAGATGTGCGGACTTTGCACGGAATTTTCAAAGCCTTGGCCGAGAAGGGCCCAAAGACGACTTATCGGGATTGATCCCGACAAGCGCTGCCCCTAGGTTTTCGGTAACGGAGGAATACAGATGGCACGTAGTATTTTCGAGGACGTGAGCGGCGAGAAGACCGAGGTGCGCGCACCGAAACCCAAACGCAAGTCTGCGCGTCGGGCGATT
>DFBM01000152.1:1248-8271 GCA_002366645.1 Rhodobacterales bacterium UBA3080
CTGCATCAAAACGCCGGCATGACGATGGCCGAGTTCAAAGGTATTTTCTGGTGGGAGTGGGGACACCGTTTCCTCGGTCGTTTTGTCGGGTTGGTCTGGTTCGTAGGATTTGTGTGGTTCGCCGTGCGTCGGCAAATTCCGACGGGCTGGAATGGACGGTTGATTGGCGTAGGTGCGCTTGGTGGTCTTCAGGGTGCTGTCGGATGGTGGATGGTTTCCTCGGGACTTGAGGGTCGGATGGTCGATGTTGCCTCCTATCGTTTGGCGACACATCTCGGGTTGGCATTCTTTATTCTGGGGCTGATCGCGTGGTTTGTATTTGAGTTGCGTCGCGAGAGCGCGGATTTGTTACAGGCACGGCGTCGGCGGGAAATTGGGTTGGGAGGTTTGACCACGGTTCTGGTCGTGGTGCTATTCCTGCAGATACTGCTTGGGGCGCTGGTGGCTGGCATTGATGCTGGGCGCAGTTTTCCGACGTGGCCGAGTATGGCTGGCTCGTTCCTGCCGTCGGAGAGTTTTGACTATGTGCCGATGTGGTCCAACTTTTTTGAAAACCCGGCGCTGGTTCAATTTAACCACCGCCTGCTTGGCTACATTGCGTTTGCATTTGGCGGATATGTCTGGTGGCGGAGCCGCAAAAGCGCGCTTGCGGCGGTGAGGTCCAGTTATGACTGGATGATCGTGCTGCTTTTCGGTCAAGTGGTATTAGGGATCGTGACGGTTCTCTATGCGGCCCCTGTTTTCGTCGCAATCGTGCATCAGCTCGGGGCTGTGACATTATTCGTACTCGCCCTTAAAGCACGCTTTGATGCGGCCTTTCCGGCTGAACAAAAGATTTCCCGCAAATAACAGACGCCGAGCGCAGCGAGGCTTGGCCCAACTGGCGCCGCTTTCCCGTAGGGGAAGCGGCAATCAGGCGGGAGTGCTCCCGTCCGTCAGGTCTTGATCAAAGATCAAAACCCTCCCGTTGGGGGTAGCCTCGCTGCGCTCGGCGTTATTGATCCCACTCGGGGTGGCGTCTATCCAGAAACGCTGCGATACCGTTTTCGGTGTCGCGGAACAGCATGTTTTCGGCCATGACTTTGCCGGTGTATGCGTAGGCTTGTTCCAGAGTCATTTCGGCTTGGTTGTAGAAGGCTTCCTTACCCACCTTCACCGCCACACCAAGCTGCGCCGCGACTTTTTCGGCCAGTGCCAGTGTTTCGGCTTCCAGTTCTTCCGGTGCGACAACGCGGTTAACCAATCCGTAAGCTTGGGCTTTGCCGGCACTAATGAACTCACCTGTCGTCAGCATCTCGAACGCCTGTTTCCGCGGGATGTTTCGCGATAGCGCGACCATTGGGGTCGAACAGAACAGCCCGATGTTCACGCCGTTTACGCCGAACCTCGTACCTTCGGTCGCCACAGCCATGTCGCAGGAGGCTACGAGTTGGCACCCTGCGGCCGTGGCAATGCCGTGGACCTGTGCGATAACTGGCTGGGGGAGTTTGGTGATTTTTGTCATCAGCCCGCCACAGGTAGCGAACAGGTCGTTGAAGTAGGCTTTGCCTCCGTCTTCGGTTTGGCGTGCAGCTGTCATTTGTTTCAGGTCGTGACCGGCGCAGAAGGCTTTGCCGGCACCTGTGATAACAACGGCACGGATCGAACGGTCTTGGGCGATCGAATCCAGCTCTGAATTCAGAGCCTCCAGCATTTCTTCTGAAAGGGCGTTCAGTTTTTCCGGAGCGTTCATCGTCAGTGACGCAACGGCATTCCGGTCTTGGCGTAGTAAAATCTGGGACATCGGGGAATCTCCTAATATGTTCTCCTTACAGTTCCACGCGGCGAAGAATTTGGGAAGACAAAATGAAACCTAAGATGACCATTCCTGAAATACACGATTTTCTAGACAAGGAATTTCCACAGATGAAAGGTGCCTTCGAGGTTCTGGAGCTAGAACCTCGAAGACTTAAGCTGAGGATGAAGATTACCGAGGAAAATCTGCGGCCCGGTGGAACGGTGTCAGGTCCGGCCATGTTTACGGCGGCAGATTGTGCATATTATATTGCTACGCTGGCGATGATCGGCCCCGAAGCGTTGGCGGTTACGACCGGATGCTCGATAAACTTCATGCGAAAACCCGAACCGACGGATTTGATAGCCGAAGCGCGGGTAATGAAGCTGGGCAAGGTTTTGAGTGTTGGTGATGTGATGCTTTATTCCGAAGGGATGGACGAGCCTGTCGCACATGCACATCTAACCTACTCGATCCCGAAACCGCGTTAAATATTGGGGTATAATAATACCTAATTCGTAAGGCTTTGTTTTGCAGCGTTTTTACGGGGTAATTGGCCGTTGACTGTGTCGCAAAAACCCTTAGAAACCCCATATCGAATTCATGCGAGGGGTTATCCTTCGCGACACTACTCCGAAACGGATCAAAAAATGAAAACTTTCTCAGCCACTCCGGCCGATATTGACAAGAAATGGATCCTGATCGACGCTGAAGGCGTTGTTCTGGGCCGTCTTGCCTCTCTCGTTGCTATGCGCCTTCGCGGTAAGCATAAAGCGACTTTCACGCCGTCCATGGATATGGGCGACAACGTTATCATCATCAACGCTGAAAAAGTGCAGATGACTGGTAAGAAACGTAGCGACAAGCGTTACTACTGGCACACAGGCCACCCAGGCGGCATCAAGTTCCGTACTGCTGGTGAAATCCTCGAGGGAAAATTCCCCGAGCGTGTAATGGTAAAAGCTGTTCAGCGTATGCTGCCAGGCGGCCCGTTGTCGAAAACACAGATGACTAACCTTCGCGTTTATGCAGGTGCCGAGCACCCACATGAAGCCCAAAACCCTGAAGTTCTGGACGTTAAAGCCATGAACCCTAAAAACACGCGGAGTGCTTAATCATGAGTGACGACATCAAAACACTCGACGATCTTAAAGAAGCTGTTGTTGCTGAAGCTGTTGTGGCCGAAGCTGAAACCGCTGCCCCTCGCGAGCCTGTACGTGACGATCTTGGTCGTTCCTACGCAACCGGCAAACGTAAAGACGCTGTTGCACGCGTTTGGATCAAACCCGGTTCCGGTAAAGTTACTGTTAACGGTCGCGAAATGAACAAATACTTCGCACGTCCGGTTTTGCAGATGGTTCTGCGTCAACCATTCGAAGTTGCCGGTGTAACTGGTGAATTCGACGTGATGGCAACTGTTAAAGGTGGTGGTCTTTCGGGCCAAGCTGGCGCAGTTAAGCACGGCATCTCCAAAGCATTGCAGTTGTTCGAGCCTTCGCACCGTGCGGCGCTTAAAGCGGCTGGCTTCCTGACACGCGATAGCCGTGTTGTTGAGCGTAAGAAATACGGTAAGCGCAAAGCGCGTCGTAGCTTCCAGTTCTCGAAGCGTTAATCAGCTTTTCAAGTATTTTGATCAAGGGCGCTTTTTTAGGCGCCCTTTTTCGTGGGTAACGCGCGATTTGCCTTAAATACGCCGCAATATTGCGTTTTATGCAGCATTGCGCATTGAATTGATTACGATTTCACTGCATCCATTAGTAATAGTTTATTAGCGAGGCGTAGAATGAAATTTCCTAAAATTATACTGGTAACCGTAGCCCTTGGCTTGCTGTCTGCCTGTACCTTCCAAAATACAAAATATGCTGCCGAGGTTTCAGCCGAGCAAAGCGCTGGCTGGCATCTGCATGATGTTCAGGTCTCGGTTCCGACGGCACTTACAACGTCGGACGTAAATTTGTTCCAACCTAACGTTGATGTCGTATGGCACGGTGATCCGGCTGGCGATCGTAAGCAACAGGTTGCTGTAATTCTTGAAGATGCAATTGAAAGCGCAGCTGAGAACATGTCTGGCCCGCGCGGTGTAGTCGTTCAGGCTACTTTGATCAGGTTTCATTCGCTTACACCAAAGGCGCGTGCGGTAACTGGCGGGGTTCATAAAATAGCGTTTTCGATTCAAGTTGTAGATGACGAGACCGGAGCGGTTTTGGCTGGCCCGACTGTCATTGAAGCCGATGTCGAAGCATTTGGCGGCTGGCAGGCTGTGGAAGCGGACGCACGGGGTGATACACCGAAACTTCGTATATCGAACCGAATCACGGAGGTTGTCCGCAGTTGGCTGGGTCTTGCGGGATCAGACGCTGTTGTACAATCTCGTGTGCTTGCCCTTGGGCACTAGTCTCGATATCAAAATCGAACTGGAAAGGGTCGGCTTTTGTCGGCCCTTTTCCTTTCCACACCATCGAATGTATGGTGGATGAAACGGCCGTGTGACGCTATAGCGCCTGACAATTTAGGTGATAAAGCTGGATTAATTCATAAAGTTGTCATACTTGGTCGATGAAGGCTTTAAGCATCGAGGATGGCATATGCGTGTTCAGCACACTTCGGCAAAAGAGATCAGCTATTCGACCACGGCAAAAAACCGTCGTGGGCGTGTACTAATTCGCACGGTTGAAAACGCAACCGGTCGAATTCGGGTGATGCGACAGGTGCGTGGCTACGATAAGGCCATGGCCGAAGGGCAGCTATTCTGGGATGTGGTGCCAAATCTTTGCGGTCTAAGTTTGGATATCGTTTCAGGTTCGCTGGACAATATTCCAAAGACTGGCCCCGTCGTGATGCTGTCGAACCACCCTTACGGAATTCTGGACGGTCTGATGCTGGGCCATATAATGTCACAATCCCGCAGTGACTTTAAAATTCTGGCCCATAAAGTGTTCAGCAAGGCGCAGGATCTGGATGAAGTAATTTTGCCGATCAGTTTTGATGAAACCCGCGAAGCGACGGCAATGAACCTAAATACGCGGAAACTTGCGCTTGATTACCTCGGAGAGGGCGGTGCGGTTGGTATTTTCCCGGGTGGGTCTGTTTCGTCACCACGACGCGTCTTCGGTCGTCCTATGGACCCGAAATGGCGGACATTCTCGGCCAAGATGATTGCAAAATCCGATGCGACGGTCGTACCTATCTTCTTTGATGGCTATAATTCGCGGCGTTTCCAGATGTTTGGCAAAGTGAACCGCACCATCAGAACCGCGCTTTTGATCAACGAATTCAAAAGACGGCTTAACGCGCCTGTCCGGGTTGCAATCGGAGATCCATTGGGGCGCGATGCATTGGATGCTTACATCAAAGATCCACGGGCGATGATGGAATTCCTGCGGTCGTCAACTTATGGCCTGTCATCCAGCAAGATTGACGACGGCGTGTATGGCCATGATTTTTAAGAGGAATATCTTAAAATGGCTGTAGGTGTTTTCGATTCCGGTCTCGGCGGGTTAACGGTTTTACATGCGGCGATGGAGAAGCTTCCGCAGCAGGCATTCGTTTACTATGGCGATAATGCCAATGCGCCTTATGGCTCCAAGACCCCCGAAGAAGTCTATGATTTGACCTGCGCAGGGGCGCAGCGTTTGTTCGATGCTGGTTGTGATCTGGTTATCATTGCGTGCAACACGGCGTCGGCGGTGGCGTTACATGATTTGCAGGTGAACTGGTTAAAAGACGACAAACGTGTTCTGGGGGTTTTTGTTCCGATGATCGAGGAACTCACCAGCCGTAATTGGGGCGACAACTCGCCGCCCACGCATACCGGTTTGCACGACGTTGCGCTGTTCGCGACCCCGGCGACCGTTGCCAGTGGTGCATTCGAACGTGAATTAAAGTTCCGCGCGCGCGATGTTGAAGTGGTGGCGCAAGCCTGCGTAGGTCTGGCTGCCGCGATTGAAGAAGGGGATACGGTTGGGGCCGAAGCTCTGGTTTACGCCCATGTCGCGACGCTTCTTCAAGATTTGCCGAAACCACAGGCGGCGGTTTTAGGGTGTACACATTATCCGCTGGTTGAGGATAAATTCAGAGCGGCTTTGCCTGATGGCACGCGGATATTGTCGCAACCCGATATCGTTTCGGACAGCCTCGTGGATTATCTGGAGCGGCACCCGCGGTTCAAGGAATCGGGCGGTATTACCTATTTAACCTCGGGCAATCCGGTCGAAACGGGCCGAAGCGCGGAAATGTTTCTGGGGAAATCGCTGCCATTTGTTTCTGCGTGATTGATTGCACCGGCGTTTTGCCCTAAATCGCAAGTATACGTATCCAAAGGGTTAAGTCATGACACAAACGCATAAAATCGCCATCCTCGGAGCTAGTGGGTATACCGGCTCTGAATTGGTGCGACTTATCGCGATGCATGACGGAATGGAAGTCGTGGCCCTGACGGCGGATCGGAAAGCTGGTCAGACCATGGGGCAGGTGTTTCCACATCTCCGTCATCTGGACCTGCCAGTTCTGACCCGGATCGAGGATGTTGATTTTACCACCGTTGATCTGGCGTTTTGTGCATTACCACACGCGATGTCGCAAGAAATTGTCAAAGATTTACCTTTGGATTTGAAAGTCGTCGATTTGTCGGCGGATTTCCGGCTCGAAGATACGGCGGCTTACGAGCATTGGTATGGTCATCCGCATTATGCGCCAGAGTTGCAGAAAACTGCTGTCTATGGGTTGACCGAATTCTACCGCGAAAAGATTGCGAACGCGCGGTTGGTTGCCGGAACGGGGTGTAATGCCGCGACAGGGCAATATGCCATACGGCCGTTGTTGGCGGCAGGCGTGATTGATCCTGAGGATATTATCATCGACATGTTCTGCGGTGTGTCGGGCGCGGGTCGTGCAGCCAAAGAAGGAATGTTGCACGCCGAAGTTTCCGAGGGCACGAACCCATACGGGTTACCTGTGCACAGGCACACCTCCGAGTTTGATCAGGAGTTCAGCAAGGTTGCCGGACAGGAAGTTAAGGTGCTGTTTACCCCGCATTTAATGCCCGCCAATCGTGGTATTCTAGCCACCGTTCATGTGTGCGGTCAGGTGGATGAAATCTATCAAGCGTTGCAGCAAGCTTATGCAGATGAACCGTTTATTCAGATGTTGCCGCTTGGCGAAGCGCCGGCGACGCGACATGTTCGGGGGTCAAACTTCTGCCATATCGGCGTCGTTGCTGACCGGATCGATGGGCGGGTGCGGATATTTGC
>DFBM01000008.1 GCA_002366645.1 Rhodobacterales bacterium UBA3080
CCGCGATGTAAGGTCAGTGAAATGTCGCGCAAAACCGGTCGGCGCCCATAGCTTTTGCCAAGATGCGAGACCGTCAGGCCGGACTCGCCATCGGCGACGGTTAGTTGCGGCGCGTCTGTCACTCGCTGCCTCCGGCTTGGAAAATGGTCTGAACGCGGCCTTCGATCAGTGCGGTGCCGGTGTTTAGATCAATATTCAGCTTTTCCCCCGAAAGCGCATTCGGCCCTTGGGTTAATATCACATTGCCGGTCATGACGATAAATCCGCCTTCAAGATCAAGGTCGGCCACATCCCCCTCGGCAGCTTCGTCACCATTGGAGAACACCACACGCCCAGTCGCGATCAAACCGGATACCGCCCCAATTCCGCCTTCGGTCCCCGTCTGATACACCACCTCCACCTTATCGGCACTAAGGCGCATGTTTTCGATGCCGGCGACGACGTTGCCAGAGAAGACGGCCTTACCGGAGGTTTGGTCAATGCTCAGGGAGTTCGCGGCGATCTCGACCTTCGAATTTACACCAATTTCCAGCCCGGCGAAGGGAACCTGCGCGCCTTGAGCAGCGGCGAAGCTAACCTGAAAAAACGAAAATAGTGCGAAAAGGGCCGCTAGTTTTACGGATTTGCTCATTCGGTTGTCGCCTCTTTGTTTTCCCAGCTTTCAGGTCTGAAACTAAGCATAACGCCGTTCTCGAACCAAAGCATCTGCTTTTCTTCACCATCGGCCTCAACACGCTCAATTCTGAAGTTTCCGGCCTGAATACTTCCCATGGCACTTACGGCCTCGACGCCGCCATCGCTATCCATCTCGCCGGTATCAAGGTTTGCCAGCAAGCCTTCGCCAGTTATTCGAATCCCGTCCGATGTGACCAGCAGCATCCCGTCGCTTAAGCGGATTGTCTGTCCTTCCAAAAGGAACTCCGCCTTTTTGGCCGTCATCTGGAGTGCGGTGCCTGAATAGAACTGTATTTCACCGGAGAGCTGATCCGCTGCAATCAAACTAGGGGTTAAGGAATCCGGAGCCAGTTTGTCAGCCACAAAGTTATAGACATCGCCAGCCGGATTGCTGCCGAACAAACGGGGTTTCACAACTTGCATGCCGGATTCAAGCGTTTGCAGATCTGTTTTGGAAAAGCGGAACCCACCTTCCAGCTCGTTATCTTTGGTGAATAAGAATACTGTCGCCAACAAACCAAGTGCGATTAGCGGCAAAACGATTTTCACGATCGAAATAAATCTTGAATACCCGCGCATCAACCCAACCCCGCGCGTAGGCAATCGTGCATATGAATGAGACCGATCGGTGAGTCACTGTCCTGATCGACAACAAACAATGCGGTGATCTTGTTGGCATTCATACGGCCCAGAGCTTCGCTCGCCAGTTGTTCGGCGGTGATGGTGAGCGGATCAACGGTCATAACATTTGCCGCCTGTTGATCCAGCAACCCGTCCATATGCCTGCGTAGATCACCATCGGTTATAATCCCGAGCAACTGACCATTTTCATCCACAACGCCGGAAACTCCAAAACCCTTCTGGGTAATTACCAGCAACGTCTCGCTCATTGGCGTATCGACGCGCACCAGCGGCAGGTCATCTATGTCATACATAAGGTCGGAAACCGACATCAAGACTGCGCCCAAACGTCCGCCGGGGTGAAAATCCCGATAATTTTGTTCGGCAAAGGCGCGATGCTCCATCAATGCAATTGCCAAGGCATCCCCCAACGCCAGAGTCATCGTGGTCGAAGTGGTTGGGGCCATCCCGATCGAACAGGCCTCGGGCGCATCCGGCAGGACCAACGCAATATCCGACTGTCTTAGCAACGTGCTTTCGGCGTCTGATGCCACGCCTATCAACGGAATGGCAAAACGGCGCGAATAGGAAATAATATCTGCCAGTTCAGCAGTTTCACCGGAATTCGATAGCAACAGCACAACATCATCTGCGGTCACCATACCTAGGTCGCCATGACTTGCCTCGGCAGGGTGAACGAACTGCGCTGGTGATCCGGTTGAAGCGAGTGTCGCCGCGATTTTTCTGGCAACGTGCCCCGATTTACCCATGCCACAAACGATAACCCGCCCCTTGGCTTCCAACATCAGATCAACCGCGTCGCAGAAACTTTCGTTTAGTGAATTAGCAAACAACGCCACGGCGGCGCCCTCGATTTCCAGAACGCGTCGGCCTGTTTTCAACGACTTTTCGCGCCTGTTATTCAAAGTCACTTCCCGCCTCTCTAATGGGAGAATATATCAATCTCCGGCCAACCAGCCAAATCGAGCGCCGCACGATGCGGCAGAAATTCAAAACACGCCTGCGCCATTCCCATCCGGTTTTCGCGCTCAAGATTTGTATTCAAGATGTCCATCAGGCGATGCAAATACAATACGTCCGACGCCGCATAGTCGATTTGCGCCTTGGTCAAGACCGGCGCACCCCAATCAGACGATTGCTGCTGCTTGGAAATATCGACGCGCAAAAGCTCCTGTAGCAGGTTCTTCAAACCGTGACGGTCGGTATATGTCCGCACAAGTTTTGACGCGATTTTTGTACAGTAAACGGGTGCGGTCACAACACCGAAGCGATGCAGCAGAACGGCGATATCAAACCGGCCGAAGTGGAAAAGTTTCAGAACTTCGGGATCAGCGAGCATCTTGCAAAGATTAGGCGCCTCCGTCTGGTCCTGCGATATCTGCACCAGATGCGCATTTCCGTCACCGGACGAAAGCTGCACGACGCACAAGCGGTCACGATGTGGATGCAAACCCATCGTTTCGGAATCAATGGCAACGACTGACCCGAGGTCCAGATCATCCGGTAGATCGTTTTGATAAAGATAGTTTGTCATTCCCGCTCCTTGCGCACAAATTCTTTACGCGGTTTTACCCCCGAAACAGACCGCAAGTAAATGCCAACCGAAGCAGCAATTTTATCGCGTCCGGGTCGAAAAATGACGCACCGAAACGACAAACACCAAAATCCCGCCCGCAAAAAGTGAGCTGTAAGCATACAAGGGGGGATTTGGTGCC
>DFBM01000126.1:0-484 GCA_002366645.1 Rhodobacterales bacterium UBA3080
CCTGTCGCCATGAAGAAGTTCGCGCCGTAAATGTTGCCCGAGAAAGCGAACGTTGCGTGCGAGTACTCATAAATCTGGAAGAACGTGAACAACGCGCCCAGAAGAATTGACAATGTCAGACCCTGAACCAGACCCTTACGGTCATTGTCATGCGCGATCGCGTGGTGCGCCCATGTCGCGGCAGCACCCGAGCAAAGCAGGATCAACGTGTTAATCAGTGGCAGGTGCCAAGGGTCAAGCGTCTCGATACCTTGCGGAGGCCATACACCGCCCGCATAATCCGCATTCGGGAAAAGCGAGGCGCGGAAGAATGACCAGAACCACGCAACGAAGAACATAACTTCGGAGGTGATGAACAGGATCACGCCATAACGCAAACCGATTTTTACAACAGGTGTATGATCGCCTGTGTTGCCTTCGTGGGCAACCTCGGCCCACCACGCATACATGGTATAAAGCACACCAGCGAAGCCGATAAGCATCA
>DFBM01000126.1:619-4472 GCA_002366645.1 Rhodobacterales bacterium UBA3080
TGTTTGCGTCTACTGGTTCAGCAAGGCTGGCCTGCTCTGCCGGTAGATCGGTTTCGTAGAAAGTGTACGACAGCGTTATCGAATGAACGAATTTGCCGTCGAGGTCGTTAACAATTTCCGGATCGACGAAGAATGTCACCGGCATTTGCACTGTCTCACCAGGTTGCAAAATTTGTTCTGTGAAGCAGAAGCAGTCGATTTTGGTAAAAAATCCGCCCGCCGTAAACGGGGCGACGTTGTAACTGGCGGTTCCGGCGACAGCCTGATCTGTCGGGTTATGGGCTTCGTAAAAGGCCAACCCGACTTCGCCGATACGCATTTCCATTTGGCGCTGCATCGGTTTAAAGGTCCAGGGCATATCGCGGTCTAGCGAAGCGTCAAAGCGAATAATAATCGTCTCGTCAAGAATTTCGCCTGCTTCACCCGAAGCCACGGAGGTTGTTCCGCCATAACCAGTAACCGAACAGAACCAGTTGTAGAATGGAACCGCAGCCAATGACATCGCGCCCATGAACGCAACGATCGCAACAAGGCTCAAAACAACACGTTTGTTGGATTTCTGGTTCATTCCGAGGTCACCGCATCAAGACTGAAGTTCGGAGCTTTAATATCCACGCCCTGTGGCTTGCTCAGCTTCACCATGGTCACAGCGAAAATCAGCGCGACAAACAGCCCAAGTGCGATGCCTACCGAAACATTGCGACCTTTGCGGCGTGTATGAAGTTCATGTTCTTTATTGATACCGGACATTCTTAAAACCACACTGGCCATGACGTGACACCTAGGTCGAGGGCGCGCAAGGCGGCCTCGGCTAGCAGGGCCACGAAATGGACGAAAAGGTAGAGGATGGAGAACATGAAGAACCGTTTCTCCGCGCGATAAGAGTCAGCATCGGCGCTCGCATCATCGCGTTTCCAAAGGCGAAAAGCGCCAAACAGGAAAACGGCGTTAAAGCCGACGGCGATGGTGAAATACAACGGGCCGCCAATTTGGGTAAAGGCTGGCGCAATCGCGATTGGCAGCAACAATACTGTATAAGCCAAAATGTGACGTCGTGTGACTTTGGTTCCGCTCGTAACTGGCAGCATGGGAATACCGGCTGCCTTGTAGTCGTCGTTGCGGAACAGAGCCAATGCCCAGAAATGCGGCGGAGTCCACATGAAGATCAGTGCGAACATCAAGATGCTCTCGATGCTGACACCGCCTGTGGCAACAGCCCAGCCGATCATCGGCGGGAAGGCACCAGCTGCCCCGCCAATAACAATATTATGAGGCGTGCTGCGTTTTAACCACATCGAATAGACCACAGCGTAGAAGAAGATCGTAAATGCTAGCAATCCGGCGGCGAACAGATTTCCAAACAGTCCAAGCATCATCACGGACAAGAACGATAACGCTAGTCCGACGGCCAGCGCCTCGGAGCGGGAAACGCGACCTGACGGAATCGGACGGCTTGTCGTGCGCTTCATAATGGCGTCGATATCGCTATCCCACCACATATTAAGCGCACCGGATGCCCCTGCCCCGATTGCAACGCAAAGGATCGTTGCAAATGCAATGACTGGATGCACAGCCACCGGAGCCGTGAACAAGCCAACGGCCGCAGTGAATATCACCAAGCGCATGACACGCGGCTTCAACAGGTCGACATAGTCGCCAAACTGCGCGTCATATTCTTTTGTCTCGGTTATGAAAGTAGCGTCAGTCATAAAAACTCGTCCAGTTGGGACCAGGGCAGAAAACCACCCCGGTTAATCGGGTTCAATCAGTTTGCGGATGCAACTGTGATCGAAGATGGCAGACCGGCGAATTCTTCGGTCGCGCGGTTCAACCATGCGTCGTACACGTCTTGCGAAACCACTTTAACCGTGATTGGCATGTAAGCGTGGTCTTTGCCGCACAGTTCTGAACATTGACCGAAGTAAACGCCTTCAACGTCTGCAGAGAACCAGGTCTCGTTAAGACGACCAGGGACTGCGTCCAGTTTCACACCAAAAGCAGGGATCGCCCAAGAGTGGATCACATCCGAACCGGTTAGCTGAAGACGAACGACGGCGTTAACCGGTACGACTACTGCGTTATCAGTCGCCAGAAGATATTCGTCCGTTGCGTAACCGTATTCGGCCAGCTCGGCTTTAACCGCGTCGGTAAGTCCTGGCTCTCCGGCGCCGATCATGTAGGAATCGAACTCGAATTCGTTGTCGGTGTATTCATACGTCCAGTACCACTGGCTGCCGGTGACCTTTATCGTCATGTCGGCTTCAGGGATTTCAAGCTGCTTGAACAGGATTGGAAGCGAGAAGGAACCGATAACGATCAGGATAAGAATTGGAACGACCGTCCAAACCACTTCGACTGTCGAGTGATGCGTGAACCGTGCAGCGTTTTCATTGGCACGTTTGTTATAGCGAACAAGCACCCAGATCAGCAGCAGTGTCACAAACACACAAATTGCACCCATAATCCAGTTGAGCATGCCATCAAGCCAGTGAATATCGCGCGCTAGCTCGGTTGCGGCTGGCTGAAAGCCGTATGCGCCATTGACCGGCTTACCGATAGTAGTCAAGCCCGTGATACCGTCTTGCGCCCAGGCAGCGCCGGAAATCATTGTAGCAACAAGAAGTGTCGCAACTTTTGTGAAGAAATCACCAATCCGCATCGTTCGTTCCCCGTTTTTTGTGCATTGTTAGCACTTACCAATTCTGCTTACGATAACTTGCAGAATCTCCGTTTATTGATCTAGATCAAAGACCATAATAAGCTGTAGATAACAAGTCAGTCTTTTGCGGCATTCAGCCGCTTGTAGGCATTTCGCACTCCATTGGATGATAAAAATGACCACAAACACCCCGCGGTTTCAACCTTTTGAAGATAATCTGGATTTGGAAGACAGTCTCGCAACCCTTCGAGAGGCGACTTCCGGTGCCGATGATGGCGAACTTTTTCTTGAGCGCCGCCGCTCCGAAGCGCTGGTATTGGACGACGGCAGGATCAAAACCGCCAGCTATGACGCATCCGAAGGGTTCGGTTTGCGGGCCATTCGGGGCGAAACGGCCGGATATGCCCACTCGACAGAGCTGACCGAAGCGGCGCTTAAACGCGCGGGCGAAACCGCAAGGCTTGCTGTCGGCGATGGCGGCGGCACTATGGCACCACCACCAAACCCGACGAACCGCCGGCTTTATACCGATCTGGATCCGTTCGACGATGCCAGCTTTCCTGTGAAAATAGAGACGCTGCGCGAAATTGATGCTTTTGCCCGCGAACTCGACCCGCGCGTGGTTCAAGTTTCTGCCAGCTTGTCTGCGAGCATGCAGGAAATCGAAATTCTCCGGCCCGAAGGTATGCACCTGAAAGATGCTAGACCTTTGACAGGAATCAGCGTCTCGGTGATCGTGGAGCAGAACGGGCGGCGGGAAAGCGGACATTCTGCCGGTGGTGGCCGACACGGCTTGGCGATGTTGATGACCGAGGACCACTGGAAAGCAACCGCAAAAGAAGCGTTGCGGATCGCGCTTGTGAATTTGAATGCCGAACCCGCGCCTGCAGGTGTGATGGATGTAGTTCTTGGCAACGGTTGGCCGGGCATCCTTTTACATGAAGCGATAGGCCATGGCCTTGAGGGTGACTTTAACCGTAAGAAAACCAGTGCCTTTGCCGGTCTGATGGGGAAACGCATCGCCGCTAAAGGAGTGACGGTGGTCGACGACGGCACCATCCCCGACCGACGCGGCTCGATTTCCTTCGACGACGAGGGCACACCATCGCAACGCAACGTGCTGATCGAGGATGGAATTCTCGTGAACTTCATGCAGGACCGTCAAAACGCCCGCTTGATGGGAGTTCCGGCCAC
>DFBM01000126.1:4530-6988 GCA_002366645.1 Rhodobacterales bacterium UBA3080
GATGTAGTTTCCGAAGTCAAAGACGGCATCTACGCGGTCGGTTTTGGAGGCGGTCAGGTCGACATCACCAACGGTAAATTCGTTTTCAGTTGCACGGAAGCCTATCGCGTCAAAAACGGTGTGGTCGGCAATCCGGTGAAGGGCGCCACGCTGATCGGCGACGGCGCGACCGCGCTGAACAACATCCGCGCCATCGGCAACGACATGGCGCTGGACCCCGGCATCGGAACTTGCGGCAAAGCCGGCCAGAGCGTTCCGGTCGGCGTGGGTCAGCCAACCCTTCTTATCGGCGGCTTAACAGTTGGAGGTAGCGCGACCTAGCGCTACTTTCCCCAACGAAGGGTGAAGTTGACAATCGGCGCATCCCATAGTTCCGAGGTCTCGTCCGTCAGACGGGCAACTGTCAACGAAGCCCCCTTACCCGCTCCGGTCGGAGAGATGCGCTGGACAAATTTACCAGCGGCGTCATGCACAACCAGATCGGCGTGCGCGCGCAAATACTGACAGGGTATCCGTTAAAACCCCATTCACATTGGAAACAAATTTTCATCGCGTCAGCCTTCGCGCTCCTTCGACTCGTTTTCCAAAACAAGCCGGATCATTGTCGCCGTTATTTCGCGAATGGAGCGGGAAAGTGCGATGCGCTTACTCTCGTCCTGAATCTCTGAAAGGTTTAACGTCAAGGACGTGTAGTCTCCCTTTGCGGCGGCCCGCCTTTGCGGCGGCCCGCGCAAAAAGCGCCTGTCCCGGGTGGGCCGCAGTATATGCGGTCAGAAATGTTTCCTGCTCTTCAATCGTGAAGTGACATACGTTCATTAAAATCGGCACATACTGCGCTGGTAAAGGAACGCGGTAGTTCGGGTTTGCCACCTGCGAAATGAAACTACCGTGCGTGTTTATCGCGGCGGAGATCTTTTTACGGATTCCTGAAGGACGGCGGTTTATGTACTCCCGCTGCAATGTTTTATACGCGACAATTTTGGTATCAACTGAGTTGTCATCATTCGAATTAATCTCGGCTTCAGGGCTATCCATCAGTCACTCCGCTTGAAATAGCACGCGATACTGACAGTTTTATGCGCCCAAGCAAAGCCGGAGTAACGGAGTGAGCGCGTACTCCAACCGAAATGAACCCCGCATCCTGAAAAACTCAGGAATTGGAACTACAAAATCAGCACCAATTTAAAAAGTTTAGTTCAAGTCAACAGATCTGAAAAAAGGTAACGTCTCGGAAACAGGTCGAGCACGCTAGCCCGGTCCGGTAAAAACCGATAAAGGCAATAAAATCAGAATGCTGTAGAGAAGGAAACAGACAGTGGCTGGGTGATATCATCTGGCTGACTTAGATAGGGCTCGGCCCAACTCAACTGAACCTGACCAAAGCCGCTGATCCAGGTAACGCTAACACCGTAGCTAGCGCGCCAGTACATAGAATCGTCAATTACGCCCGACGCCCCAACCGGAGTGCCATGCAAATCCCAGACGCTACCGCCATCCCAAAACACGCCGCCATAAACAGCACCTGAGTTGGTTTCGACCATCGGGAAATCACTTTCGACGCTAGCGGCCACGTAAGTCTCGCCGCCAAGCGCGGTGTCGACGGATCCACCGTCGTTATCCCTCGGGCCAATTCCGCCGAAGGCAAATCCGCGGGGTAAGTCATAACCAAGGAAGGCACGTTCGGAAATGCTTATCGGCTCGTCGTTTAAGGTTCGAATTTGGCCGGCAACGAAGGAGATGCTTCCAACTCCGTTCATTGGCAATGGCTGATAAACTGAACCATGCGCGGTCAAGCTATTCCAGTTTGTGTCTCCACCTATCCCAGCATATTGCGCGGTCAGACCCAATGAAACGCCGTTACCTGGTCGTACCGGTGTGTCGAGGGTCTCGTAATGCAAACCGAGTTTCGCGCCGGATGTCACCTGCTGCTCAGCGATCACAAGTGGCGAGGTATTGGCGTTAACATTGGAAATCGAATTGTCGTAATAGAAGTACCCAGCCGACAGGTACACGCCCTGGCGGACGGGAAAAATCAGATCGGCATCAAATCCAATGCGCTTGCTATCATAAGCCGACTCTTGCCACGAATGATCGTCCAGATAGACCGAAACATCCAGAAACGGGTCAACGGCAAGTCCGGGTATGGACAAAGCAATATCTGTATCGAGATTGGCCGAAATCCGATAACCGGAGCGACTGTATTCTGCCGCCGCGTCAACTCCGACGCCGGTATTCAGGAAATCCTCTTCGGCAAGACTGGCGAAAAAGGTTTCGCCGTAACGCTCGGAGTAAGCCGCGCCAAAACTAAGGTAACCGGTCGGGGCCAAGCGACAAGCTGTAGCGCACCTGTGCGAAGCGCACGGGGTGAGCCAGCGTCGGGCGTGCAATGTCATGCAAGTGGATCGCTCGACGGTGCGCTACCAATCGAAACGCTCTGATGACAATGACCTGCGCGAGG
>DFBM01000033.1 GCA_002366645.1 Rhodobacterales bacterium UBA3080
AACAACGCCCGCATATCACCCAGATGACTGACCGGAACGCCAACCTTGCCAACCTCGCCGCGCGCCAGAATATGGTCGCTGTCATACCCCGTCTGGGTTGGCAAATCGAAAGCCACGGACAGTCCCGTCTGGCCTTTCGCCAGATTCGAGCGATACAAAGCATTCGAGGCCGCTGCTGTCGAGTGCCCCGCATAGGTGCGAAACAACCACGGACGATCTTTAGAGGTGCTGGTCACTTGCCTATTCCTGACGTTCCATATTGCGTTGCAACATAAATTACCGCGCTAAGATAATTACGCAAGAGGAAAGTTTGTCGGAATAATGTGTCGCCACAAAAAAGGCAGCCACTCCGACCGCCTTTCAATAGTTTTCGATTTTACGGCCTAGTTATACGTAAAAGTCGGAATTTCGCAGACGTTGATACCTTTGCTCACGACCTCGTCGCCATCGTTAAAAATAGCCTTAAAGTCGAAAATGCAGTAACCGGTGCCATCGTCGAAGTTGATATTGATAGAACTGTAGGGCCCGAGAACGTCATAGCCTAGAATGTCCTCTTCCCAACTGGTCGTGCCCTTATTCGAGCCATAAAACTCGACAATCGTGTAACCCGTATTATTTACAATAGTCACAACACGATTTGCCGCCTCTGCCGGAAGCGCAAAAGTCGCTGCCAAAACGGCGGATGTTGCTAGTCCCGATACAAATTTCTGAATACCCATAATTTCACCTATTACTCTATTTGACTGCCAAAACTGCCGCAAACTGTTCGGAGTCCACGGACACCCACTATCCTAACAGTTTTTATGGCAAAATTAAGACGTCTCTTCGCAACCGCTCACGAGCTAGACGAAGGCCAATAATCCTGCAAAGCTGCATAGATGAACAACGTAGTTGAAATCCCTGTTTGGTTATTGGTTTTAGGCGGGATTCTTGCCGCCATTGGCATTCTCGACCGATTGTTGATGCCATCGGTCCGCTGGTATCTTCGTCGTCGTTTGAACAGGGTTATCGATAGCCTGAATGATCGCCTGCAACTGTCGATTCAACCGTTCAAGCTTACGCGCAGGAAGGTCATGATCGACCGGCTGACCCACGACCCGAACGAAAGTCATGGAAGCGATTGCCGAGCACGCCAAGGCCGAAAATATGCCGCAAGAAATCGTAGCCAAAACGGCGGAACGCTATGCGCGCGAAATCGTTCCGTCTTTCTCGGCCTCCGCCTATTTCGGCTTCGCCATCCGCGCCTCCCGTTTCATTTCGAATTCACTGTATCGCGTCCGTCTGGGGTTCATCGACGACGAGGCCTTGCGAAAAGTTGACCCGGATTCCACCGTCGTTTTCGTAATGAACCACCGCTCCAACATGGACTATGTGCTGGTCACCTTTCTGGTCGCCGAACGCTCCGCCCTGTCCTACGCGGTTGGCGAATGGGCGCGGGTCTGGCCGTTGCAGCAACTTATCAAAGCCATGGGCGACTATTTCATCCGCCGGAAATCACGCAACCAGCTCTACCGCAAGGTTCTGGCCCGATACGTCCAGTTAGCGACCGAGGGCGGTGTAACACAGGCAATCTTCCCCGAAGGCGGCCTAAGCCACGACGGCAAACTCAGCGTTCCGAAACTGGGGCTGCTCAGCTATATCCTCGGTGACTTTAACCCCGAAACCTCGCGCAACGTCGTCTTTGTACCTGTCGGCCTGAACTATGACCGCGTCTTGGAAGACCGCGTCCTGACCGCCGTAGAAGTCGAAGGAAAACGCAAATTCCGATTTCAACCTTGGGCGTTTATCCGCTTCACCTCCAGACAGATTTGGCTGCGACTAACCGGCAAGTTCTACCGCTTCGGCTATGCTTGCGTCAGCTTCGGGCGTCCGATTTCGCTGAAGGGATACATGGCGACCCATCCCCCCGCCGAAATGCCGGAGGTAATCAAGAACCTCGGTGACGAATTGATGGAGCGTATTGGCCGCGTCGTGCCGGTCCTACCGGTATCGATGGTTTCAACGGTGCTGCTGCGCGCGGACAAACCGCTGGGCATGCTGGAGCCGAAAGCCAAATGTCATGCATTGTCACAAGAGCTTTCCGCCCGCGGTATCTACAGCCACGTCCCGCACGAAGACGAGGATTATGCTGTCGAGGTAGGTCTGCGTATGCTTACCCTGCGCCATATAGTGACTGAAAAACACGGCAAATTCGCGGTTGCGCCGGACGACATCAGCGTCCTCCAGTATTACGCCAACGCCATTGCCCATCATTTTGAAGCTGACAGGTTGGCGATTTCCGCCGAGTAGCAACAAAAATACAATATGTCGCACGATAAAGTAACAATCTTTCCGCTGCACCGCACAAAAAAGGTGTTGTGAAGCCTTTAGTTTGATGTAATTACTTATGCAAGCGTACTGACGCAATTTTGTTACAAAGCCAAACTAGACATAAGCGAGACTTTACCATGACCGATACACCTTCCGCACCGCTGAAAGACCTCTACGAAATCGGTCAAATTCCGCCGCTGGGTCATGTCCCCAAACAAATGTACGGCTGGGCGATCCGCCGCGAACGCGAAGGCGAACCAGACAAGGCAATGCAGTTGGAGGTCGTAGACACTCCCGAAATCGACAGCCACGAAGTGCTGGTGTTGGTGATGGCCGCTGGCGTTAATTACAACGGCGTTTGGGCATCGCTTGGGACACCGATCTCGACGTTCGATGTGCATGGTGAGGACTATCATATCGCAGGTTCAGACGCCTCGGGCATTATCTGGAAGGTCGGCGACAAGGTGAAGCGCTGGAAAGTTGGCGACGAAGTCGTGGTTCACTGCAACCAAGACGACGGCGACGACGAGGAATGCAACGGCGGCGACCCGATGTTCTCGTCCAGCCAACGCATTTGGGGTTATGAAACACCGGACGGA
>DFBM01000099.1 GCA_002366645.1 Rhodobacterales bacterium UBA3080
GGCACCTTTTTTCACGAAATGCGCCGTGTAGAATTCAACGTGTTCGGCGTTGGCGTGAAAATGATGTGGCGTTAAGGAAACCGAGAACATCGGCACGTCTGTCTCCAGTTGCACTGACATCAAGCCATCCACAACCGCGCTGGCCACAAAGTCGTGACGGTATATACCGCCGTCCACTACCAGCGCCGCCGCAACCACCGCGTCGTAACCTTTATTAGCCAAACGCTTGGCCAATAGCGGCATTTCAAACGCGCCCGGAACGGTGAAAACCGAAACGTCATATGCCGCTTTATCCGCCGCCAGTTGATCTGTGAAGCCCTTGTATGCCTGATCTACGATATCGGCATGCCAGCCCGCCTTGATGAAGGCGATTTTCGGGGTGAGTGTCATGTTTAACTCCTTATATCAGACACCAACCCAGAGCATCGAAAAAGGAGCACAGGCTGACGCCTGAACCCGATCCTCTCCCATCCGGACTTTAACCGTCGGCTCCGGAATTTCACCGGTATCTGCTGACCCTCAGACCGAGGCGCTCGCGGGCTATAACCGCCGGTGGGGAATTTCACCCCGCCCTGAGAATTACACCGGATGATTCCGGTGCAGGGTAATTTGGGGGAACATTCCGCCTGTGACAAGTGAAAATTAGAGGTGTCTTATATACGAGACGTTATTTGCCATGTGAGTGCAGCATCCGCACTTCGGCGATATAGTTTCGCGCCAGACGCCAAAAAGGCACTGGCTTTAGACCGCGATTGCGGATGACAGCGCCGATTTCGAAGGCGGTGCGATACTGCTTGAAAAGCGCCTTATACGCGCCAAACAACGTCATATCGGCGTCGTAAATATGGATCGCCTCGGCGCCTGCACCGTTCAGTTCGATGATGGTAAAGTCTTCGCCGCGCTTAAATGCGTCGAGATCACGGTATCGCACGTCGAAGCGGCCAAACCAGAAGCCGTCTATCTCTTTCGATATCTCTTCGAATTTCTCCGTCATCGCCGCAGTTACATGGATGCCGCCATCGCGAAATATCGCGCCGCGTCGGTGGTTGCCGGTGAAAACCAGCGATACTTCTTTACCTTTTGCCGGCACCTCGTCGAGACGACCCTCAAAGCGCGGAAAGTAGAAATGGGTTAGTCTTCCCGCCCTTGGATCGGCTTGAATCAATTCGCGCAAGCTTGACTGCCCGTCGCCGATCACGGATGGGAAAAATTTTAACGTAAGCGACGTTATACGACCGTGCTCTTCTTCGGGGTAACGCACGAAAAACACGCCAGCCTCGCCGACAAAAGGTGAAAACGACTGCAGCATCATACGCGTATCGTCAGGATAATTTGCGATATAGGCTTCCAGACCTGCGAAGTCGTCCAGTTTTTCGATGCCGACACCGTTCCGCCCGACATCCGGTTTAGCGACAACCGGGAATTCCACATCGGCCTCAGCCATCGCCGCCGCTGCATTTTTCGCATTTGTGGCCGCATCAAGCGACTTATCACGATAAAACGTCGTAAAATGCGCTGTTGCATTGCGCCCTTCGGTCCCCAGCTTTCGCAAAATCTCCGATTTCGGCTGTGCAAGAAGGCCACCGTCCTGAAAAGCGGTGTTGGCGAGGGTCGGCAGGCTCGCGGACCGATATTTCAGCGAGAGCATTAAGCACCAGATCACAACCGGCGTGTAGAATAGAAATTCGGGCAGTCGCTCGAACGACGAAATTATGCGCGGTTCCCTGTCGGGGCGTGCCGAAGCTGCGCTCCACATTTCTTCACTGCCAAGACTCATCCGGTCACCCGTATTCCGTGCACGCTGCGATTGTTACAGGTTTAAGTCCGTCGAAATTTAAAAACCACCGTTATTTTATTTCGGGCGGGAAACAGCCGTTTGGTAACGCGACCCGTCCATTGTTACGCTAATTTCGAATAAACACCTCAACGCGCATCATCTGGCCAATCCAGACATTGTTTTCACGGTCGCACCATCCAAAAAACTTTATGGAAAACACATATTCGTGCTTCGCCCCTTTCCTCGGTCCCTCACTCTGATATACCAAGGAGCAAACCTACATTCGGAGCACTCCCATGTCTCAAACCTTGACCATTACGCGGCCTGACGACTGGCATTTGCATCTTCGGGATGGCGAGATGCTGAAAGGGGTTCTGCCGGAAACGACGCGGGATTTCGGGCGGGCGATTATCATGCCTAACCTCGTGCCGCCAGTTGTGACCGCGAATGATGCCGTGGCCTATCGGGACCGTATCTTGGCGGCTATGCCCGAAGGGGCGGAATTTACGCCGCTGATGACACTTTACCTGACCGAAAGCACGGATGCGGCGGATGTGGCAGCGGCGCATGCCTCGGGGCTGGTGACAGCGGTAAAGCTTTATCCGGCCGGCGCGACAACGAATTCCGCCTCGGGAGTGACGAATTTCGACAAGGTACAAGGTGTGCTGGAAAAGATGGCAGAGATCGGGATGCCGCTTTGCGTGCACGGCGAGGTTACCGACCCTTCCGTAGATATCTTTGACCGCGAGGCAGTGTTCATCGACCGCGTGCTCGATCCGTTGCGCCGTCGTGTGCCGGGATTACGGGTGGTGATGGAGCATATTACGACCGCTGACGGGGTTGCCTATGTGATGGCGAACGACGCTGACCTTGGCGCGACGATCACGACGCATCATCTGATTATCAACCGCAACCATATTCTGGTGGGCGGGATCAAGCCACATTATTACTGCCTGCCAATCGCCAAGCGCGAAGAACACCGGCATGCGCTGGTGGATGCCGCGACCTCGGGCGACGCGCGGTTCTTCCTTGGCACCGACAGTGCGCCGCACACGGATCCAAACAAGGAAAGCGCCTGCGGCTGTGCCGGTGTGTTTTCCGCAACCAACACCATGTCCTGCCTCGCCCATGTATTCGAGCAGGCCAACGCGTTGGACAAGCTAGAGGGCTTTGCCTCGCTCAACGGACCTGCGTTTTACGGCTTGGCACCCAATGCCGGCCAGACAACTCTGACGAAGCACGCCGACCCTGTCGCTTTCCCTGCAAAAATCGTGACCGGTGATGGGGATGTGACCCTGTTTGATCCGGGCTTCCCGCTATATTGGACCACCTGAGGTAAATCATGTTTTCAAATGCTTTCCCCCCTCGCGAAGAAATGGCCCGCCTGACCGCCCGCATGTTGCTGGAAATCGAGGCCGTGAATTTCGAGGTCGAGAACCCTTACAAGCTGGCCTCCGGTCTGGTGTCGCCCAGTTACATTGATTGCCGCGAGCTGATCTCTTACCCGCGAATTCGTTCGGCGTTGATGGATTTCTTGACGGCGACCGTCTACCGCGATGCAGGTTTCGAGGCGTTCGACAGCGTTGCAGGCGGTGAAACCGGCGGTATTCCCTACGGTGCGTGGATGGCGGAGCGTATGGGGCTGCCTATGCAGTATGTGCGCAAGCAGCCGAAAGGCTATGGCAAGAATTCGCAGGTCGAAGGCGTCCTGCACGAAGGACAGCGCGTTCTGTTAGCCGAGGATATGACCACCGACGGTGGTTCCAAAATCAAGTTCGTTGAAGCGATCCGCGCGGCTGGCGGGGTCTGCAACCACACGGCACTGATTTTCTTCTATGACATCTTTCCGAACACACGGGAAAACCTCGCCGAGCACGGCATAACCCTGCACTATCTGGCCACATGGCACGACGTGCTGGAAGAGGCCAAGCGCGGTGACTACTTCGACGCAAAAACGCTGGACGAAGTAGAGAAGTTCTTCGCCGACCCACTGGACTGGTCGCTATCGCATGGCGGGATTGGTGAGGTCTCGAAGTAGTCGGCCTTCGCGCTGGTTATTTCGTAACAGCCTTACACCAGTCATAAATCGCCTCCGGTTCTGGATCGAGAACTTCGGCCATACCGTCCACAAAGGCGTTCAGCGCGGCGCGACTGCCTTTACCGACACCGACGATAACCGGTTTGTCGTTCTCAAGGGCCGAGGCGATAGCATCACAAAACCCGCGCCCCTCCGCCTCTTGCGGGCCAAATTTGTTCAGAACAAACAGGTCAATTTGTGCGGGATCGTTTCTTTCGGTCGCGGCCACCGCTTCGACGATGCCGGCGGGGTTTAGACGGCAACCTTTGGCACCGTCGCCAAGGGATTGCGTGATGCGTATGTCGGGACCATTGGGAAGCACGCGGACATCCATATCGCACTGGTGGTCAGATTCGTTTTGCTCCTGAAGCACTTTGACCACGCCAGAGAGGCGTAAACCTTCGGCTTCCAGTCTGGCCGCGACTTCGGAAATCAGGCGATCAGTCTCGCCTTGGGCTTTGGAGCTTACAACCGCAATTTTCATAGGTAATTCACTCCGCGTCCAATATTCCTGTTGCCTTGTTCTACTGAGCCGTTGCCCTCAGTAACCGTTTTCGGCTGGCGGGGATGCCTTTGATTTCGAGGCCGGTAAAGACGTGCAGTGTGTTCAGATCGTTGTCGACCACCGCATGATCCGAGACCCATCCGCCCATGACCAAATAGGTGCGTAGAAGCGGGGGCATTCGGCGTTGTGCCAGTTTCAGGTTTGGTTTTTTCAACTTCAACTTGCTGGCAAACCGGAAAACCCTCGGGGCTTTAATCTTTGGCAAACGACGCTTCGGTGCGAGATGCTTTTCCTTCAACAATGCGAACGCGTCTGTGTATTCCTCGGAATCGGTGCCTGAGAAGCTGGAGCAACCGAACAGCAGCTCGACATCGTTTTCATCGACATAGCTGGTCATCGCACCCCATGCGACCCGCAGGATGTCGGGGTCTTTATAGGCAGGGTCGATACAGAACCGACCCATTTCGACGATCATGCCTTCGATGTCGTACAGGCTGGAAAGTTCGTAAAATTGCGCGGAATAGGATTTGTCAATCTCGCGGCCGTTGGCTAGCGGCATCAGCCGGAAGGTGCATATCAAACGGTCGGTTTTGGTTTCCTCGACAAGGATGTGCTTGCAGATCGCGTCGAATTCGTCAGCATCCAAACCTTCGCCTTCGTCGCGGAATGTCCGGTAGCGCAAAGCTTGTGCTGCTTGAATGTCCGTATCGCTTTTAGCAAAACGTGCGGTGTATTTTCCGGTCATGCTTGGCACTCCTATTCATCCCGTGCCTTGTAACACAAGAATCCCGGCGCATATAAATATTTCTTATATACTAGGTTAAATTTACGCAATCTGCCGGGGGAATAAAAGAGATGTCGGACAAAATTCAGAAAACAGAGGCAGAATGGCGCGAACTCCTGTCCCCGCTTGCCTATAAAGTCACCAGAAAAGGCGGGACCGAGCGGGCATTTACCCATGATGATTTCCCCAAAACCGCAGGCATGTTCAAATGCACCTGCTGCGGAGCGGATTTGTTTGATGCGGAAACGAAGTTCGATTCGGGTACCGGCTGGCCCAGTTTTTTCCGCCCGTTAAGCGGCGATGTCATTGAGGAACGCGCCGACAATAAATTGTTTATGCGCCGCACAGAGGTAGTTTGCGCCAACTGCGACGCGCACCTAGGGCATGTGTTTCCAGACGGTCCAGAGCCGACAGGTTTGCGATACTGTTTGAACGGTGTTGCGCTGAAATTCTCAGCCGGGGACTAGATAAACGACTCGGCGCTGAAGTTGCCGACGTTGCCAAGCATCTGCTGGAAGAATGACAGTTTCCGGCCACCAGTCACGGTTTCGCGAGTATTTAGGTTGATAAGGATGCCGTCTTCGAGGCCGTAAGTATCAACCTGCGCGACGCGCCCCGCCCCGTTGAAAGTTACAGCCAGAATCTGGCGATCTGTCACTTTGGGTGCGAAAAAGGCGAACTTACGGACGGTGTAGGAAACGTAATACCAGGCGCTATCGCCCTCGACACCCTTGGTGGTTGGTTCGCCCAGCAACTGCAGGACCGAATCTTTGGTGCCAGTGCCAGCCGCGATATCCGCAACATCGGCAGAGACAGGCAGATACCCGTGAGTGTTGATGATCGGGGAGCATCCCGAGGTTAGAATCGCCCCGCCAAGCATGGTCACCAACAACGCTTTGTGTATCTTATTGCCTGACATAATTACCCTCGTTCAAAACCGAATGCCCTTGATTGCACCATCAACGCATGATCTAAACCACGAATCTTGACGCATACAGCGCTACAATCCCCTTTTCGGCACGATATGACAATGGCAGAAACGATCAAAAATCAGAACGACACCCCAGAGTTTTCGCGGATCATCAAGGTCTCGAAGCTGGCGAATACCGCGAGCCTTCCTTTCAGCGAGCATCCGTCTGAAGAGGAAGCCAAAGATATGGCGAAACTTTTCGACGTGATTTCGGTGAAGAAGATGCGCTTTGAAGGCGAAATCTCGCCTTTCGGAGCGGATGGCTGGTTGCTGGAAGGCAAGCTCGGCGCGACGGTTACACAGAACTGTATCATCACGCTAGCAACTGTGCGCACACGCATCGATATAGATGTGCGTCGCAATTTTGTGCCGATGGCAGAGCATGACGGCAGCGAAATCATCCACGATATCTCGGACGATGATGAAACCGAGCCGTTGGGCAAGGAAATCGACCTCGGTCTAATAGCAATGGAGGCGCTGGCGCTGGTGATTCCCGAATACCCGCGGGTTGAGGGCGCCGAACTGGGCGAAGCCGATTTCACCCCCCCTGGCACTGAGCCAATCACTGAAGAGAAGGCAAAACCCTTTGCCGGTCTTGCCGCGCTGAAGGAAAAGTTGTCGAATACCGACGATTAAACGCAAAAAGCCCTTGCGGTTTTCGCAATTTACAGTATTTATCCGGCTTCGTTTCCTGTTCAGGTTAGCGGCCTTCTGTACATCTTCAGTGCAGAACAAGTTGATGCTGAATTACGGGGCTCTGCCCCAAACATGAATTAGAGGTCCGTTATGGCTGTTCCTAAGAGTAAGATCACACGTATGAAACGTGGCATGCGTCGTTCGCACGATGCGCTGACAGCGTTCAATCCGAACGAATGTTCCAACTGTGGCGAACTGAAGCGCCCACATCACGTTTGCGGTGCTTGCGGGCACTATGCAGAGCGTGAAGTCGTTGCTATGGTCGAAGATACAGATTTCGACGAAGACGCGGCGTAAGCTAAGAACGAGGTTAGTCCGGTATGACCACAGAATTACACCGGACTGTTTCTACCCACCCTGAATCCGTCGTGATTTCGATCGACGCTATGGGAGGCGACAGCGGCGTTGGTGCTATCGTTGATGGCATCGGGTTGTCCGCTGACAAAAATCCAGACATTCGATTTATCGTCCACGGCGATTCGGCCAAGATCAACGCGCTTTTGAATAAGAAGCCCGAACTGGCCCGACGTGTGGACGTTCGTCATGCAGACAAAGTCATCTCGATGGATGAAAAGCCGGCGCGCGCCCTAAGGGGGGGCAAAGGTTCTAGCATGTGGAATGCGCTGGAAAGCGTCGAAAAGGGCGAAGCGACAGTTGCTGTTTCCTGCGGGAACACCGGCGCGCTTATGGCAATCGCCATGTTGCGGTTGCGCAAATTGCCAGGTGTTAACCGCCCTGCTATCGCGGTGCTATGGCCCTCGCGTAATCCTTCCGGTCACAATGTGATGCTGGACATGGGCGCAGACATCAAAGCTGACGCCGAGGACTTACTGCAATACGCCATCATGGGTTCCAGCTATGCCCGCAACGGTTTTGGACTGGATCGCCCGCGTGTTGGCCTTTTGAACATCGGCACCGAAGAACATAAGGGCCGTCCGGAATTGCAGGACGCGGCCAAGCTATGTGATGCGGCGCAGCAAGATGGCGACTTTGAATACATCGGGTTTGTCGAGGGTAGCGACCTGCCCTCCGATAAGGTGGACATCATCGTGACCGACGGTTTCACCGGCAACGTCGCGCTAAAAGCCAGCGAGGGCACAGCCAAGCTGGTTGGCGAGTTCCTGAAGGATGCATTCACGCATACGCCTTTGGCGAAACTGGCAGCGATTTTCGCGATGACTTCGTTGAAGCGATTGGCAAACCGGATTGATCCACGGCGCGTTAACGGCGGGGTATTCCTTGGCCTGAACGGCACGGTCATCAAATCCCACGGCAGCGCTGACGCGATCGGCGTTTCGGCGGCTATCAAACTGGCGTTTACGCTGGCGGAGAACGGTTTCTCGGAAAAACTGGCGGCGCGGGTTGCATCCGGTGCCCCGGCCAGCAAGAATACAACAGCATCAAAACAAAACGAGGCGTAAACCATGAGCGTGATCCGCGCGGTAGCAAAAGGCTGCGGCCATTACCTTCCTGAAAGGGTTGTGGAGAACGAAGAGTTTACCAAAACACTCGACACGTCGGACGAATGGATTCGCGCGCGCACCGGTATCGAACGCCGGCATTTTGCGGCGGACGATCAGATGACCTCGGATCTGGCGTTTGAAGCGGCCAAAATGGCGTTGGCGAATGCTGGCATAACAGGCGCAGACCTTGATGCCATCATTCTGGCGACAGCGACACCAGACCAAACCTTCCCTGCCACTGCCACAAAATTGCAGCACGCGGTTGGAATGGTCGGAGGATTCGCGTTTGACCTTCATGCTGTATGTGCAGGATTTATTTATGCCTTGGCCAACGCAACGGCGTTAATCGAATCCGGCCATGCCAAAACCGTGATGGTTGTCGGGGCCGAAACCTTCTCCCGCATACTGGACTTTACGGACCGCGGCACCTGTGTGCTGTTCGGCGACGGTGCGGGCGCGATAATTTTGCAGGCCGAAGAAGGCGACGGCACTGGCGGAGACCGTGGCGTGCTTTCAACGGACCTCAATTCTGACGGGCGTTACAACGATCTGCTCTATGTTGATGGCGGAGTGTCGTCGACGCAATCAACAGGTGTCGTGAAGATGCAGGGGCAGGAAGTTTTCAAGCATGCTGTGTCCAAACTGGCATCAAGTGGCGAAAAAGCTTTGGAGCTTGCGGGCCTTGCCGACAGTGACATCGACTGGATTGTGCCGCATCAGGCAAACTTGCGAATTATCAAACGTACCGCACAGAAAATGGGTGTGCCGATGGAGCATGTGGTGGTCACAGTGCAGGATCATGGCAACACATCTGCGGCCTCGATTCCACTGGCGCTGTCCGTTGCTGTTGAACGCGGGCAGGTCAAACAGGGCGACTTATTGCTGCTGGAAGCGATCGGCGGGGGCCTCGCTTGGGGGGCGGCAGCGATACGCTGGTAACCAAATTGCCCCACCGCTTCTAAGTCATTGTTATTGACTCTGAATCCAGAATCCCAATATCCTAGTGAAAACTTCAGGATGGGAAATCAAATGAGCGAAACTACTCTGACGCGTATGGATTTAAGCGAAGCCGTATTTCGTGAAGTTGGATTGTCGAGAAACGAGTCTGCTGATCTTGTAGAATCTGTTCTCGATCATGTCTCGGATGCTTTGGTGGCTGGCGAAAGTGTAAAAATTTCGTCGTTTGGCACCTTCTCGATCCGCTCCAAGAACGAACGTATCGGCCGCAATCCGAAAACCGGCGAAGAGGTGCCAATCGCGCCACGTCGCGTTCTGACGTTCCGCCCCTCGCATCTGATGAAAGAGCGTGTAGACAGCGGCAACAAAAGCTAGGCCAACCCTATGCAAAAGTCCCCTTCCGCGTTTCGCACCATCAGTGAGGTAGGTGACGTCTTGGGGGTTCCCGCACATGTGTTGCGGTTCTGGGAAAGCAAGTTCACACAGATCAAGCCGGTCAAGCGTGGTGGCGGGCGGCGGTATTACCGCCCGGAAGATGTCGCACTGATACGCGGCATCCAACATCTGTTGCACGAACAAGGCATGACCATCAAAGGTGCGCAGAAGGTTCTGCGCGAACGTGGCGTCAAAGCGATCATCGCAATGGGCAAGAATTTGCTTGAGGATTCGGTCCCCGCCACGCCGATTGAGCAGCCTGTGGAGACCGTTCCAGAAGTGCCGAAATCAGACCTCGCCGCAATTTACGCCCGCCTGCTCGATATGCGTAATTCCATCGAAACCCAGATTTCGGAGATCGGCTGAATGCCCCCGTTTTTCCCGCTTGCCACCAATGTTTTGATCGCTATAACAACCGTCAGTCGGGCTATAGCGCAGTCTGGTAGCGCGTCCGTCTGGGGGACGGAAGGTCGTGGGTTCGAATCCCGCTAGCCCGACCAATTTCAAAACGCTGGCGTTACCGTCGGCGTTTTTGTTTTTCAGGATAAAGAAATGAAAAAATCCCCTCAAGGTGTCCTACCAAGCCAAACCATCCGTGAAATGCTGGCCGACGGGCGCATCACAGTCAGCGAACCGATTCCGGAAGGCCAGATACAGCCAGCGAGTCTGGACCTGCGATTGGGGAACGTGGCTTACCGCGTTCGTGCGTCTTTCCTTCCAGGTAAGGACCGCAGCATCGTCGAGCGCCTCGAAGACTTCGAGATGCACCGGATAGATCTAACCAACGGTGCGGTGTTGGAAAAAGGGTGTGTATACGTGGTGCCGTTGATGGAGGGCCTCAACCTGCCCGAGAACACCAACGCGATTGCCAATGCTAAAAGCTCGACCGGTCGACTGGATTTGTTTACGCGGCTAATTACGGACGGCGGCACCGAGTTTGACAGGATCGAGTCGGGGTATGCCGGTCCTCTCTACGCAGAGATTTCACCACGGTCATTTTCGGTTCTGGCGCGCCCCGGTATGCGGCTGAACCAAATCCGCTTCCGTCAGGGACAAGTGGTTTTAAGCGATGATGAGCTGCGGGCGATGGACGCCGAACATGCGTTGGTCGATGTCGAAGCGCATATAGACAACGGGCTAGGCTTCTCCGTCGATCTAAC
>DFBM01000143.1:0-11336 GCA_002366645.1 Rhodobacterales bacterium UBA3080
TACTCGACAAATGTCGCGTCAGAACGATAGAGCACCTCGCCATTGTCACCGATTTTTACTTCGACGCCCGGGCTTGGGACGCCTACTGTGTCGGCGCGGACCTGACCATCGGGCTGTTGGGTTATGAATACCGACGCCTCGGTCTGGCCGTAAAGCTGTTTCAGGTTTATGCCGAGCGAGCGGTAGAAATCGAAGATTTCGGGGCCGATCGCCTCGCCAGCCGTATAACCGACGCGCACGCGGGACATGCCGAGTGTATTTTTAAGCGGCCCGTAAACCAGAACATTGCCGATGAAGTATTTCAAGCGGTCCATGCCACCAACCGTTTTGCCGTCCAGCATCGCGGGGCCAATTTTGCGGGCGTGATCCATGAAGTATTTGAACATGCGTTGCTTCAGCGGGCTGGCGTCTTCCATGCGGATCATCACCGTGGTCAGCATGCCTTCGAAGAAACGGGGCGGAGCGAAAAAGTAGCTTGGGCCGATTTCACGTAGGTCAGATTGCATGGTCTCGGGGCTTTCGGGGCAGGCGACGCAAAAGCCTGTCCAGAAGCATTGTCCAATAGAGAAGATGAAATCCCCGACCCACGCCATTGGCAGGTAGGCCAGCACGCTGTCACCGGCGTTGAGGTTGTCGAATTCGGAGGACGACGCGGCAGCAGTAATAATGTTCCGGTTAGAAAGCACGACGCCCTTGGGGCGGCCGGTTGTTCCGGAAGTGTAAAGCATCACACACGTGCTGTCGGCGGTAAGGGCGGCTTGACGTTCGGCCAAAATCGGTTCGAGTCGGTAGTGACCAGCGCGGCCTTCGGCTTGCACATCTTTATAGGCATTAAGATGTTTATGGTCGTACTTCCGCATCCCGCGCTTATCGAGGTAGATGATTTCCTTGATATTCGGCAGGCCTTCTTGCGCCTCAAGAACTTTGTCTACCTGCTCCTGATCTTCCACGATTACATAACTGGCACCACAGTGTTCGAGTACATAGGCCATCTCTTCCGCGTTTGCATCGTTATACAAGGGAACCGGAATTGCTCCGCAGCACTGCGCGGCGGTCATCGCCCAATAGAGGTATGGGCGGTTACGTCCGATAACGGCGACGTAATCATCGACTTCCAGCCCAAGCGCGAGCAAACCCAGCGCCAACGCTTCGATTTCGTCCTTGGTTTCGGACCAGGTCCAGCTTTGCCAGATGCCAAATTCTTTTTCACGATATGCAGGCTCGTCCGCGAAATTTACCGCGTTGCGTGCCAAAAGCTTCGGGAACGTATCAAGTTCCGCATCCAGAACGGTTGCGCTCATTATTCCGGTATCCTCCCTGTAGGGTGGGCCACACCCTTCGGTTTCCAAAACGTTCGTTGCCGCCTTGTAGGCGGTTTGATTCCGCCACTCTTAAGTAAACAGTAGCAAGATTATTTCACAGGTAAAGTAAAAAAATGAACCACCGTTCAGTTCGAAGTGCAAATCGGCTTTGCAAAAATGCAAAATGGAGTGCGGGGCATCAAAGTTGATGCGGCGGGTTTCTATTGTTGGATACGGGAGGAGCTCTGTTTTGAAGCAACCGTCAAGGAGTTAAGGTGAGGCAGAAACTCGGGACCCATTGCGTCAAACAAGCTTGAGATCACCATTCTGCGGTGAAATCTAAATTATATATCGGCAAGTGAAACGTGGATCGGGCACTTGTCTCTGCCCTTTGCTTCGGTAATGGGAACGTTTTTCAATGTTATTCGACGTGCCGGCCTGCAGCGTTTTGACGTTTGATGGACTATTTCATCGCCGAGCTTCACGGTTACATTGCCGGAGTAGGGTGCGTTGACGTGGAAAGATATGTTGATTTTTGTTTCTTCCTGCCTCTTCAATCGCACGATACTAGGCGCCGCTAATTTGATTCCTGCGTCATGAGTGATCTCCACAACCTCGTAATCTTCAATCCCGTCTCGCAGGATTTCGGCGACGGTTTTACCGGCACTCAGCCCCTCAATATAACAATGGTCCCCCATGTCGGCCGGATGAACCGCATTGCCAATAACCGAGATATCAGGGTCGGAGCTGACCCAGTTTTGGTCCACCAGCGGGAGTTCTGTTGTGGGGTTCAGCGTTAGGTGGCTGGCGCGCGCGACGTTATTGTCGCCAACAAATTTGCCACTGAAAATTACCCCGTCGCAGGAAATCGTTTCATGGCGACCATCGGCAATCTCGATCTCAAGTCCTCGCGCTTTTTCGATGCCGTCGATTTGGGTGATTTTGGAATTATAATAAATCGGAACACGCAAAAGGCGGGCGAATAGGGCGGCAGGGCGGTAGGCAGTGATGCGGGAGCTTTCTTCGATCATGGCGGCGGGTCTGATACCTGCTGATCTGAGGGTCCAGAGCGCAGAGAAGCTGACGAGTTCGGTTCCAACGATAGCTGGGTGCGAAAATGGGGCCATGTTTGCGCCGTATATAAACTGTTGCAGCGCACCAGTCGTTGTGATGCCTTGCGGTCTCAGGCCTGATGTCAATCGACCGTGACGGGGCGTTTCGCGGGCTCCGGTGGCCAAAATTATGTGTTTCGCCCGAATTGTTTTAACACCTTTCGGAGTGGCGATTTCCATATAACCGTCTTTGCGAAGCGTTGTGACCGTAGTGCGGGTTTCAAACCGAACGCTCTGACATCGTTTTCGCAATGCTTGAATATATTTGGGTCCGGATATCGGGCGTTTAAAAACCAGAAGGCCGAAACTCGGATGGTGGGTGTGACGTGGAATGCCCCCGATTTCGGTCTCGCGCTCGAACACTACAATGCCTTTGATTCCGGCCTCGGATAGGGCGGTCGCCGCACCGATCCCCGAAGGGCCGGAGCCGATGATGGCGACGTCGTAGTCATGACTGCTCATAAGTCACCCTCTGATGCGAGTGGGGGCGTAAGCTTGCCTTTGGTCAACTCTGCGACTCGGGCCGAGCAATAAAACCCGTTGCAACGACCCATCATCACACGGGTTCGTCGCCGCAAGCCGCCTAGGCTTTGTGCCGGTATTTCGGAGGACAACGCGCGCTCGATATCGCCGCGTGTAACGCCTTCGCAATGGCAAACGATTTCGGTGCCGTCGCCTGTTTGGTACGCACGTTCGGCACCCTGCGCTAGTGACGGCATCTTTGGCCAAAAAGGAGTCTTGGGCGGTTCAAATCGGATTAAATCCCCAAATGTTTCTGCACAAAGTTGTTCAACATACGTAGCAATCCCGAGGGATGCGGTTAGTCCGGTGGAACGAATCCCGTTAACCCCAATCCAGTTTTTGTCACCGTTCGCGCTGATCTGGTAATCTTTAAACTGTGTCGCTGGACGTAAACCTGCGTAAGTGGCCGTAACTTCGTGGGTAGGTAAATCCGGCAGTATGCGTGCGCCTGTTTCAATCAGTTGTTGCAAAACATCGTGATCAACACGGGCATTTTCGCGGCCGGGCTGTTCCTCGGCGGTTGGACCAAGTAGCAGGTTTCCAAATATGGTTTTCGTTAGAACCACCCCTTTGGTTGTAGGGCTAGGAACAGGCAAAATGATCGCGTTGATCAGGCTGGCCGCGCTTTTATCGTATACCAGAAATTGCCCTTTACGGGGGCGTATTTCGAATTCTGGTTCGTGGCATATCCGCTCAATGTAATCGCCCTTTGTGCCAGTGCAATTAATGACGAGTTTGCAGGTAAGCACTTCACGATCTGTGCTTAGGTGCCAGTTGGTACCGTCGAATGTCCCACCTGTTACCTCGGCGTTAAATCTATATTCGGCGCCCGCGCGGACGGCTTGGGTCAGATAGGCGAGCGGTGCGCTCCACGGATCAACCACGAACTCACGTGGGACTTCGACTGCGGCCAAGGCCCCGTTCGATAGGCCCGGCTCCTTGGAGCGCAGTGTCTGGCGATCAATCAGGCTTACGTCATTGATTCCGTTCTGGTGAGCTTTCTCGACGATACCGTCAAGCTCCGCGAGCTGGGCCTCATCCCAAGCAACCACAAGCGCGCCGCATTTCATAGTTGGCAAATTCATCTTGCCGGAGATGTCGAGATACTCGTTATAGCCAGCCTTCATGCAAGCAAGTTCGATACTGTCAGGAGGAGCGTCGAACCCCGTGTGCATTATCGCACTATTCGCTTTGCTCGCGCCCGAAAGAATGTCGGAACCTTTTTCCAGCAACAGCGTTCTAACGCCTGCCAATGCAAATCGACGTGTGATTGCACACCCGACGACTCCGCCGCCGATGACAATCACGTCCCACGGCAGATCCGATCTGGATTGCGCATTTGTCGGCGTATCAAGCATGCTATGCCCGCAATTCTGGCCGATGGCCCGTTTCAATGTTGTAATGTCCGATATGTCGAAAATTTAAAGGTGTTAGGCTCTTTTCGCAATAAAAATGTGAGATAAAACCACATATATTGGAAATCTTGCTTTATTTAGGCACCAAAAGCCGATTATATGGGCTTGAAACCAAATAGTGTGGCTGCGCGTCAAATGCAAAAGCGTTGGGCGGAAATTATAGTGGGATAGATGATGAATTTACTGCATATCACGGACGTTCATTTCGGCCCTTACCATTGGGCGGTGGATGATGACTTGGTTTTGGAGCGTCTCAACGCCTTCAACGCGGATATCGTCTTGAACACAGGGGATATGACCTCGGATTCGTTGCAGGTTGAATTTCAACAGATGCAGGCGTTTTTATCGAAACTGCGCTGTCCGAATGTCGTTTCCATTCTCGGGAACCACGACAAATACTCGAAACGTTCCCATGAGATGTTTCGCGAATACATTTATGACGGGCAATTTATCCAGCCCAAAGACAAGACTAAAATTAAGAAGGATAAGGTGTTCTTTAGCCCGGTGAATATGCGACTCGCCGACTATTTCACCGAAGTTAATTTTCTGCGGAAGTTTGAAGTTAACGGTGAAACGGTGCTGTTCGTGTGTGTCGATACAACTCTGTTTCAGAATGATGAAGGATTCGTGGAAGAACAGATTCTGGCTTCGCTTAAAGACGAGGTTGCCTACACCAAGCATGACCGGCTGTTGATGCTAACTCACCACCCCATTTTGGATTCCGACGAAGATCCGCTGATCAACACCAAACGGATGACAGATTTCGCATTGGATATCGGAATCGAAGCGACATTCTGCGGGCATACGCATGAGTTGGAAATAGTCGAACTCTCCAACATAATCGAGGGTAAGAGTTTCAGACAGTTTATGATTGGCTCGTTGTCTTCCGTTAACATTCACCGTGAAAGCAACATGTTCTGCACCTACGAAAATTTCGGAACGCCTGATGAAGTGATAACGGTCATACGGATGCTCCCGACGGAAAATGGCGTTGAATTTGTTGAAACAATCGTAGGCCGCTAAGTCAATTTCAACCGGACCCTCAAAAGGACACTTCTTTGAAATCTAGTGAACGCCTTCAATCGATAAACGCCCTGCTGGATATGCACGGGCGGGTTTCTGTCGTTGATCTGGCCGAACAGTTCGAGGTTGCTCAGGAAACCATTCGTCGTGATCTGGTTAAGCTGGAAAAAAATGGCGAAGTCAGAAAAGTGCATGGTGGCGCGGTCAGTATAAAGAATAAATACGAGCAGTCCTTGGCAGCTCGGTTCGAGAAAGATATGCCGCAGAAACACGCGCTAGCGCGGTTGGCGGCTGGGCTAATCCCGCCCGGCAGCACACTGTTTATTGATTTTGGGACGACCACACATGTGTTCGCAGAGCACATCAAGCATCTCGCCGACCTTACGGTTTTTACAAACTCGCATCTGATTGCTTCAACTTTTTCGGGTTATTCAAATTGCGAAGTTTATGTTTTGGGTGGCAAGTACGACGACTCAGTCAAGGCGAATTTGGGGCCAATGTTGATTGATGGTATCGGTCAGTTCCTTGTGGATTTTGCAGTGATCGGTACTGGAGGGGTCGACGCCAAACTCGGGTTTTCCAATCAGAACATCGAGGAAGCTATGGTTGCGCGCGCTATGATTGCCAGAAGTGCACAGACCATTGTTTTGGCGGACCCAAGTAAATTCAATCGTCACGGTATTGCGCATGTCGCGGATTTCCGACAGGTCGACTATCTGGTGACGTCAAAAGAGCCCGACTATGACACTAGTGCGGCTTTAACGCTCAATAACGTCTCATTGCTATCGCCCTCTGCGTAGTTTCGCGAACTTACCCAGCTCATTCAGATGGCCGATTAACTCGCCTTTGGTTTGCTGCGAAGGAACAACCGCTAAATCATAGATACAGTTTGCCGCCACGGCTTCGAAGTGATTCCAGCAGTGATGCTTTTGCGCGCGGCACGATTCATTCTACCCCGAAGATCGGCGTTGACTGCAGGTTCGGAAAGAAAAGTGGATTTGTAAAAAAGGCAAAAACGGCAACGTTGATTAAAATAAGGTGGACGGAGTGCTTGGCTTCGCCGGTGATGTGGGAATGGAAGCGGACAGGTTGAGGTGCACAACCTTGAATTGCGTTCATGCGTGGGTATGCACATGACAGATATGTGAAATTGGGGTGAGGTTTGTTGAAAAATTATTGACAGGTCTGAAGCTTATGTTCAATCTTATTCACGTTGACCGCCCTTTTACAGGTTAACCATCGCTTATGTGTGGTGCCAGTTTAAGGAAAGGTATTTCGACAATACGCATTACTACTAGTGCAGAGCCGTCCAGAATGAGGCCAGCATTAATATTGTATCATCGGTGGTGTCGTACAAGACATTCGGACTGGAAACCAGTCTGGTGAAGGTAACAACTGAGAGGAATGATAATGAAAGCAATACTTTATTCAGGTGTCGCGTTTGTCGCGCTGGCCAGTGCAGCGTCCGCTGCAACTTGTCCGGCTGTGACGGTCGGCGATGCGATGGGCGTCGGAGCCGGCGCTTTTCCACAGCAGTACGAGTTGGCTGAGTTCCAGTCGCTAGGTGGCTGTACAGTCGATTTTTCGAGCAACCCGGCAGCGGATGCAAATAACGGAAAGATCCAAGGAAACGGTGCATTGCCACCTCTTGCCGATCGTCTTCCATCAGAACCACTGGTTGTAGCACCTTATGACCAGATTGGCGCTTACGGCGGTACTCTGGACATTCTGTCCAACGCTACCGAGGCTGGTACATCGGATATGATGTCTGTTCGCCACGTGAACCTGGTTCGCTACTCGGACGACCTTCAGACCATCGTTCCGAACGTCGCCAAAGGCTGGGAATGGAATGCAGATTTCACACAGCTGACGTTCTTCTTGCGTGAAGGTCACAAATGGTCGGACGGTGCACCGTTTGGCGCGCGTGATATCAAGTTCTGGTATGACAACCTGCAGCTAGATGAAAACGTAATTGCTAGCGCCAAAGACTATGTTCTTGTGGGCGGAGAGCGTATGGAAGTTGTCGTCGTTGACGAGAACACCGTGCAGTTCAACCTGCCATCGCCAAAACCTGGTCTGCTGTCTCACTTCGCGAACCACTATGCGCAGGGCTTCCAGCCTATGCATTTCCTTGGTCAGTTCCACCCGGATGTTGATGCAAATGCCGATGCAAACGCACAGGCTATTGGCTTCGAAACCGGCTACGACGTGATCAAAGCTTACTACGGTTCTTCGGACTGGATGGATACGCCTACACCTATGTTGGCAAATCCTGACAAAGTTGCCGGCATGCCAGCAGCGGCGCATCCAACACTGGAAAGCCACATTGTGATCGCGGAAACTACGGAAGGCCGCCACTTCGTTGCCAACCCGTATTTCTTCATGGTTGATACAGCTGGTAATCAGCTTCCATATATCAACGAGCATGACGAAATCTTCGTTTCCGAGACAGAAGTTCGTTTGCTGAAACTGATGAACGCCGAAGCTGACTATAAGACACAGTCGTTGAGCCTTGATGATGCGCCGCTCCTCTTGGAAAATCAGGAGGCTGGCAATTTTACGGTTGATATCAAACCGCAGATCCGCACCGGAACTTTCGCGTTTAACGTGACTTCGGAAGATCTGGCCAAGCGCGAAATTTTCAGTAACCTGAAGTTCCGCCAAGCGATGTCTGTTGCGATCAACCGAGCTGAAATCAATGAAGTAGCGTTCTTCGGGCTTGGTACACCGATACAGTACATTCCGTTCTCGCCACTGCCTTCGTTCGTGACAGAAGATATGGCGCAGCACTATGCCCAGTACGATCCGGCGATGGCGAATGCGCTGCTGGACGAAATCGGTCTGGTTGATGCTGACGGTGACGGAAGCCGAGACTTGCCAAACGGCGACCCACTGGTTCTGAACCTGCAATTTGCAACGCAGGGTATCTCGGCCAAACTGGTCGAGCTGGTTGGTCAAGCTTGGATGGACGTTGGTGTAAACACGGTTGTGAAAGAAGTTACTTCGGACGAGTATCGTTCGGCACAATCTGCCAACCAACTGGATGTTACCATGTGGGGTAAGGGTCAGCCATTGGCGGTTATCCTTGGTAACAGCGAGCTATTTACTCCGCCATTCGAGAGCTATTTCTTCCTGCGCACTGCGATGCTCTGGGCAGAATACATAGATACCAACGGAACTGCCGGTGTTGAACCACCTGCATGGGTTGCGACTATGCGCGAAGACATAGCAAAATTCCAGTCGGCAATCGCGGGTTCGGACGAGTCCAACGCATTGGGTGCGAAACTGGTTCAAGCCACAGTGGATAACCTTCTGTTCATTGGTACGGTGAAAGCGGCTGCGCCTGTTTACCACTCCAACAAACTGAAGAACTTCCCGGAGTTCCAGACAGCGTCTTACTCCTACTACTGGTCCTACCCATACCGTGGGCCTCAGTGGTCGCTTGAAGAGTAATCTTCGCGTCTAACCAATCTGACCGTGGGCGATTTTGATTGCCCACGGTTCAATTATAAACGGGCCTAAAAGGCCTGAGTGTTTTCCGGGGGCGTATTTACGCAATGCTTCAATTCTCCAAATTCGTTTTTGTGAGAGCTTCACTAGCCATCTTAACCTTGGTGCTCGTGTCGTTCATTGTATTTTCCTTGATGGAGCTCGTACCCGGTGATTGCGCCGAGCGGTATCTGGCCTTCAAGAATTCCCAAGGGTCGATCATTTCGCTTGCCGATATCGAGGCCGAGCGCGTTCGCCTTGGTCTCGACCAACCATATCTCAAACGCTGGGGCCTGTGGATCGTCAACGCTTTTCAAGGGGAATTCGGCGACAGTTGTATTCAACGCCTGAACATCAGCCAGCTTCTGGGGCAGAAATTCTGGCTAAGCCTTGGTATTTGTCTTTCTTCCCTCGTTCTGGCGTATGCCATTGCTATCCCTGTCGGGATTATTTCGGCAACTTCGAACAACGCCGTCCTTAACAACTCCTTGCGTCTTGTCAGCTACATGGGCTTAGCGCTGCCAAACTTCCTTTTGGCGCTGATGATCATGCTCTTCTCGACGGTCATGTTCGGGAACAGTTTGACTGGGCTTTTCTCTAAAGAGTTCCGAGACGCTGCTTGGTCTTATGATAGGGTCATTGATTTCCTCGGCCATGCATGGCTGCCAATTTTTATTCTAGGTTGGTCTGCTACTGCTTTCGCAATTCAGACAGTACGCGCACTCATGTCCGATGAAATCGGTAAGCTCTATGTGACGGCCGCCTCCGCACGCGGCGTTTCTGGTCGGCGGCTATTGATGCGATATCCGGCGCGGCACGCGCTTAGTCCGATTATCAATTCGTTAGGATTTGACCTTAATCGTATCTTTAACGAACTTCCCGTTGTTGCCCTGATCCTGACCCTGACCGAGGCTGGGTCGCTGTTAATCGAGGCGCTGGCGCGCTCAAACGATCAGCAGCTTGCCGGGGCGATCATTTTCATGCTGACGGGTAGTATTGTCGCGATTAACTTCATCACCGACATCATACTTGCCTTAACCGATCCGCGCGTCCGGCGCTCCATAGTAGGATGAGCGATATGACCGATAAATCAAACATGCAGTCTCTCGAAGATCAAAAGCTTAAGGAAGCGTATTTTACCGCTTCCCAAGGTCAGCTAATCTGGCAGCGGTTCAAGAAAAACAAATCTGCGCTTATTGGTGCATGGACGCTTATAATCCTGATCCTGTCGGGTATTTTCGCACCTTTCCTAACACCATACGACGCAACGATCGCGGGCAGGGACAAAGATTACCTGAACGGTGCTCCGCAAATTCCGCGCTTCTGCGATGACAGTGGCTGTTCTGCCCGACCGTTCATCTACACTTTTGAGCGCACCCGTTCGATCAAGACCAACTTCCGCTGGGTGACCGAAGTGAAAACCGGACTGGAGGATCGTCGGTACGTGACCTTCTTTAGTAAGGGCATGGAATATAAGTTCGCCGATATGACGTTTGAGCGGCACCTGTTTGGCGTCGACAAGGGCATGATCCACATCTTCGGAACGGATTCCACGGGTAAGGATATCTACTCCCGTACCCTCTCGGCGATTAACACCTCGATGGCGGTGGGCACGATCGGTGTGTTTATCGCCTTTGTTATGGCTCTGATAATCGGGGGGATTGCCGGATATTACGGTGGCTGGATTGACTCGATCTTGCAGATGATAACGGACACGGTCCGAACGATCCCGAGTATCCCGCTGTTCATGGCGCTCGCGGCGTTTATTCCGGACGTCTGGAGCGCGGAGATGCGGTTCTTCTTCATCTCGATGGTGTTGGGTTTCATTGGCTGGCCGACGCTTGCGCGACGAATACGGACACACTTGTTGACCGAGAGAAATCAGGAATACGTGCTGGCGGCGCAGCTTTGCGGAGCCTCTCCCAAGCACGTCATTCGTCGCCACCTGTTGCCTAGCTTCACAAGCTACATCATCGTGGATTTGGTCATCTCGTTCCCTTACATGGTGTTGTCGGAAACGGCGCTTAGTTTTATCGGGTTGGGGTTGAAAGATCCCGTCAATTCGCTGGGGGTTATGTTGCAAAACGTCACCTCGGCCGATGTTCTGCTGAATTATCAGTGGTACTTCATACCGGTGATCTTCTTTATTGTACTTGTGTTGGCATTCGTGTTCGTCGGTGACGGATTACGCGATGCAGCCGACCCATATTCGGATTCCAAGAAATGACGTGCCTCCTTGATGTAGAAAACCTGACCCTCCAGTTCGATACGGACGAGGGTCGGATCACCGCGGTCGATAACGTTTCCTTCACGCTTGAAGCGGGGGAGGTCATGGGTCTTGTGGGCGAAAGCGGATCGGGAAAATCCGTGACCGCGAAATCGCTGATGAAACTGAACGCCAGCAACGCGCATTACGGCGAAGACACGAACGTCAAACTGCATCTCGAGGACGGCACGGTTGACGTGATGTCGCT
>DFBM01000143.1:11416-22002 GCA_002366645.1 Rhodobacterales bacterium UBA3080
ATTCATACGGATATGAACGCAAAGCGCGCCAAGGAAGTCTCGATCGAGATGCTGGATCGCGTCGGCATTTCCGACGCTGGAACTCGTTTCAAGCAATACGCGTTTGAACTGTCGGGCGGCATGCGCCAACGCGCCATGATCGCGATGGCCCTGTCTACGCGACCTAAACTGTTGATAGCGGATGAACCCACGACCGCGCTGGACGTGACCATTCAGGCGCAGGTGATCGACCTGATGAAAGACCTCGTATCCGAGTTCGGTATGGGGATTATTTTCATCACACACGACCTTGGTGTGATTGCCCAAACTGCGGACAAAGTTGCCGTGATGTATCTTGGCCGTCTGATCGAACAGGGCGCTGTGCGCGATGTTATTCGAAACCCGTCGCACCCCTACACCAAAGGCCTGATCGACGCGCTTCCAAGTCTTGATGATCTGGACACGCCGTTAACGCCTATCCCGGGGGATATTCCTTCACCTTTGGAACGGCCATCCGGTTGCGTATTCAACACACGCTGCTCTGCTAATCTCGGTGAGGTTTGCTCTGGCAAAGTTCCGCAATTTAGCACCGTATCCGAGGGTCACATCGTAGCCTGCCATTTATTCACTGAAGGGGGCGCGAAATGAGCGACGACATTCTAATCAAAGCGCGTGATCTGTCAGTGCACTACCCGCTAAGCGGTGGCGGTCTGTTTGGGCCAAAACCGGTTGTAAAAGCGGTCGAGGGCGTGAACCTCGATATTGCCAAGGGAAGTTTCTTCGGGCTGGTCGGTGAGTCAGGTTCGGGAAAAACTACGCTCGGCCGCGCCTGTCTGAAGGCTGCGCCGATCACTCGTGGGACGGTGAATTACAGCGACGAGGAAGTGGACTATGAGCTGACAAGCGTCGACAAGCTGGAACTGAAGGACTACCGCAAACGTTCCCAGTTGATATTTCAGGACCCTTACGCGGCCCTAAGTCCTCGCATGACCGTTCGCGATATCATCGCCGAGCCGTTGGAGGTCATGGGTCTGACTTCGACGCGCGAAGAAACCGATGAGCGGGTTCGCGAGATCGCCGCGAAATGTCGTTTGAACCTTGAGCACTTGCGCCGTTTCCCTCACGCGTTTTCCGGTGGGCAGCGGCAACGTATTTCTATTGCCCGCGCTCTCGTTTCGCGCCCGCATTTTGTTGTGGCTGACGAGAGTGTAGCGGCGTTGGACGTGTCCATTCAGGCGGATGTGCTGAACCTGTTGAAGGAAATTCAGCAGGAAATGGGGCTGACTTTCTTATTCATCAGTCACGATCTTAGCGTTGTGGCCCATGTCTGCGACCATGTCGCAGTGATGTATCTGGGTCGTCTGGTGGAAACCGCGCCGACACGTGAACTGTTCGCAGCACCTCGGCATCCGTATACCAAGGCGCTATTGTCAGCGATCCCGTCGCTCGATCCTGATGATCCGAAAGTGGCGCAAAAACTTGAGGGCGAAATCCCGTCGCCAACAAATCCGCCCCCGGGGTGCAAATTCCAGACTCGTTGTCCGTATGCGATCGATATTTGCCGTAAGGACGAACCAAAACTGGAACATTCCAGTAGCGAACATGAAGTGGCGTGTCACCGCTGGCAGGAACTTATGGACTGACGCTGGTTCAGGGTGTGAAATTCACCGCGCCCTCTGACGTTATTTTTACATCTGTCATTGTGCGGTTCGCACGGCGCATACGATGGCTAAGCAGTTTTTGTGTTAGGCGCAGTAGCATCGCCGAGTGGGCGGGGTCGTTAGCCAGATTGTGCATCTCGTCCGGGTCGGCTTGAAGGTCGAACAGCAGCGGCGGCAGGCCACCGTTGAAATGAACCAGCTTGAAACGCTCTTCTCGTAGGATAGCCAGATTTGCGTCATCGGTTGGGGCGCCCGTGGTTTCCTGCCATTTCGTCGTATGGGTAGGCTCGCCGAAATCGAGCTCCAAATGCACGCAATCCCGCCAGTTTTCCGGCGTTTTACCTTCAAGGAACGGTCGCAACGAGACACCATCCATTCCCGCAAGGACATGGCGGCCTATTAAATCGAGGATGGTTGGCGTCACATCGACGGTTTCAGTGAAGGCATTGACGGTGGTTCCGTGTTGCGCCGGATTTTGCGGGTCGCGGATAATCAGCGGAATACGATAGGCCGGATCATATGGGTTTTGCTTGCCCCACATGTGATGGTCGCCCAGCATCTCGCCGTGGTCGGCCATAAGAACGATAAGCGTGTCGTCGTATTGGCCAGCCTCTTTCAAACTATCGAACAGTCGTCCGAGATTTGCGTCCACCTCCGTTGCCAAACCGAGGTAGATCGAGCGCAACATTTGGACGTCGTCGTCGTTATCCCGGCTTACTTGCCCATCACAACCTCTAACGGTTTGCTCCATGGCGGGGGCGTTTATGGCGGCCTCCATGAAGGGGTGCACAGCGGTTTCGGCTTCCATTGTCGGCATACGCGCGGGTAACGGCAGATCTGCAGGGTTGTACATGCGGTTGTAAGGTTCAGGCGCGACCAGCGGCGGATGCGGGCGAATGTAGGTCGCGAGCGCGAACCATGCCTGATCTGTTCGCACCGACAAATCTTTGATCAATGTATTGGTCAAAAACGCAGTATCGCTGTCTTCTGCCTTATAGAACGGCGGGTCGTTGGGCCGCGCGGGGCGGGTCGAATCCGGTGAGATGGAATCGTAGAAATGCGCGTATTCGGGTAAATCATACCCCTTGGACTTCAGATCTGCGCGCCACGGATAACTTTCCATATAGCGCATTTCCAGAATCTCACGGAACCCCGGCAACAAGCCTTCTTCGGTTGTTAGGTCTGGATCGTTTTCATGGCGGATATGGGGATCGATGCTGGTGTCGGTATACCCAAAAAGCATTGGGTCATACCCAGACTTACGCGCCTCGCGGGCGATGTTGGTTATGTTGTTGGACAGGGGCGTTCCGTTGCGCACAGAGCGGTGGTTCATTGCATACATGCCGGTGAACATGCTGGCACGCGATGGACCGCAGGGATTGGTCACAGAAAAATGTTTGGTGAAGGTTACGGCTTGCGCTCGTAGCGCGTTAATATTGGGAAGCTCGATGTTCCGGGCAAGCGCGCCATCAATGCAGTCGGCCCTGAACTGGTCCATGATTATTATTAGCACTTTGCGATTATCGGTCACTCGTGAATTCCTTGCTACAGCTGTTTTTCAACAACCTACGCAAAGAAGACAAAACCCAACTGAGCCGAAGGTCAATCAAAAAGCTTTGCGGTTAGTAAATTGTCATATTTCTGAGACACAACCTAAACGCTTGCTCGGCCTGCAAAACTAATGTTAGCTTTTGACCAATAGATAAAACCGCTGGTTAAAAGAGCGGGGGCGACAGGGGGTAAATCCTTGCGCACAACAGGGCCGGATAAAATATTACCGGTCTAGGGAGAAGATAGTTTGGAATTTATTCAACTGTTTGTCAGCGGTCTGGCAAACGGAAGTGTTTATGGTCTAATCGCGCTTGGGTTTGTGTTGATCTACAAAGCCACCGAAGCCGTTAATTTCGCCCAGGGCGACTTCATGATGTTTGGGGCATTTATTACGCTTTGGCTGACAAATACCGAATATTTTGGGATTTCGTTCTGGCTCGCGGCGCCGCTTGCGATGTTGGCGATGGGCGGATTGGGCTATTTGCTCGACGTGACCATAATTCGCCGGATGTTCGGGCAGAGCCAAACCGCGGTCGTAATTCTGACTATTGCTTTAGGGTTTGTAATCCGCTTCGTGGCGGGGGCTATTTGGGGACACGAACCACAAACGCTGGAGTCACCGCTGGCACATGGAGATTTGGCCGTTGGTGGCGTGGTGCTTGGAATGGCGGACGTGACGATTATCGTTGTGACCGCGTTGCTGACGTTCTTTTTGTTCCAGTTCTTCAAACGCACCAAATTGGGCTTGGCGATGCAAGCTTCGTCGCAAAACCAGATGGCGGCTTATTATATGGGAATTCCGGTCAAACGGGTGCAGGGCTTGATTTGGGCGTTGTCCGGTGTGGTGGCGGCGGTGGCGGGCATATTGTTTGCCTCTAAGGGTGCAATTGATCCAAATGCGGGGCTGCTTGGCATCAAAGCGTTTGCGGCCGCCGTTATCGGCGGTTTCGGGTCGTTGCCGGGGGCGTTGGTTGGCGGCTTGATCGTCGGGGTGATCGAGCCCTTTGCAGCGCGCTTCCTGCCGGCGGGATATTCGCAAATCGCACCTTACGCCTTGTTGTTGTTCGTGCTGATCTTCCGCCCGCATGGCTTGTTCAGCCAAGTTCGCACAAAGAAGGTCTAGATTATGCGCATTCACTTCAAGACCTCCTACAATCACGACATCCGCTTATTCGAAGACCGGTTCACCTTGCTGAAATACGCCGTGTTGCTGGCTTTTGCGATCAGCTTACCGTTTCTGATCGGCGATTTTTATCTGGGTGAAACGACAAACGTCCTGATCTGGGCAATCGCGGGTCTGGGGTTGATGTTATTAACCGGACAGACGGGTCAAGTCAGCCTTGGGCACGCCGCATTTTTGGCGCTCGGTTGCTACATCAACCTGATTTTGCTGGATAAAGGAGTGCCGTTTATCGTGTCATTCCCGTTGGCAGGTGTTTTGACCGGAGTGATCGGTACAATCATAGCAATTCCGGCGTTGCGTCTCCACGGTATCTACCTTGCGATTGCGACGATGACACTGTCGATATTGGCAGATGATATCATCGTCCTGACCGAGCCGTGGACAGGCGGCGTGATGGGGATGTTCCCCCCTACGATTGATATTTTCGGTTTCGAGATCGAGCGTTGGACGACACCTGACCGGTTCTATTATCTGGTGCTGGCAGTAACGGTGGCTTGCACGTTGTTTTATCGTAATCTGCTGCGCTCACCGCTTGGACGCGCGTTCGCCGCTGTTCGAGACTCCGAGGTTTCAGCCGCTGCGATGGGCGTGCATATTTCGCGCACAAAGATGACGGCATTTGGCATTTCCTGCGCAATCACTGGTCTCGCTGGTGCGTTGATGGGGTATTTCTCGGGCATGGTAAATAATGAAACCTTCTCGGTCGTTATCTCTATTCAACTGTTGATGATGATCGTCATCGGTGGGCTTGGCACTATCCATGGCGCGTTTTTTGGTGCGTTTATGGTGGCTTTTCTTCCACAGGGGCTTTCGATTGCGAAGGACTGGGTGGGGTCCGGGTCTGTCGCCATTCCCGGACTGGAAACCGGTGTGTTCGGTATGATCCTGATCCTGTTCATCCTGTTTGAACCGCAAGGGATTTACGGGCGCTGGGTTAAAACCCGCATCTGGTTTGAGCTGTTCCCGTTCGCGCGCAAAGACATGTTCAAGCGGCAAAAGTCTTATCTGAAGACGGAGCGGTTAAGATGAGTCTGTTGGAAATTAAAAACGCGACGCTGAAATTCGGCGGCGTTACGGCGGTAAACGACCTTAGTTTCAGTGTCGAGGAAGGCGAGGTTTATGCGCTCGTAGGACCGAACGGGGCAGGTAAGTCGACGGTCTTTAACCTGATCTCGCGGTTCTATGATCCAGTTAATGGCTCGATCAATTTCGACGGTCACGACTTGCTGGCCGAACCGCCCGAACGTGTGGCAGATTTTGGTATAGCGCGGACATTTCAGAATATCGAGCTGTTCGATAATGCCTCCGTCCTGCAAAACCTGCTGGTCGGGCGGCACCGCCACCGCAAAACCAACCTGTTACAGGAAATGTTTTTCACTCCGAAAGTACGTCGTGAAGAAATTGCACATCGCGAAGCGGTAGAGGAGGTTATCGACTTCCTCGACCTCCAACCTTATCGCAACAAGATGATCGCGGGGCTTCCCTACGGCGTGCGCAAAATTGTCGAACTGGCACGGGCATTGGCATCTGGCCCCAAACTGCTGTTGCTGGACGAGCCGGCCTCGGGACTTTCTGTCGAGGAAACGCAGGATTTGCGTTGGTGGATCGACGATATTCGCAAGCAGATGAGAATAACGGTGTTGATGGTCGAGCACGATATGGGACTTGTTTCGGGCGTCTGTGATCGCGTTCTGGCATTGGCCGATGGTGCCAAATTGGCCGAAGGCACCCCCGCCGAAGTTCAGGCAAACCCCGCCGTTATCGAGGCTTATCTTGGTGTGGGGGCTGCGTAGATGTCTGAACAACCCTTGCTGGAAATCCGCAACCTCGAAAGTTTTTACGGGCCGATCATGGCCATTCGCGGCATTAGTTTATCGGTGCAAAAAGGCGAGATCGTCACGGTTCTGGGGGCCAACGGGGCGGGCAAATCCACCTTGATGAAAACCATATCCGGTATCATGGACCCCGAAAAAGGGCAGGTGATTTTTGAAGGTACCGAAATTCAGGGGCTGGAGCCGCATATCATCGTCAAAAAGGGTATCGTGCACGTTCCCGAAGGCCGCGAGGTTTTTCCGCTGCTGACCGTGGACGAAAACCTGTCACTCGGCGCTTATACCCGCAAAGACACCGCACAAATCGCGCAAGACCGCGAGATGGTGTTTTCGTATTTCCCGATCCTCGCCGAGCGCCGTAATCAGGAAGCCGGAACTTTATCCGGCGGCCAGCAACAGATGCTCGCCATTGGGCGTGGGTTGATGTTGCGTCCCAAGATTATGTTGCTGGACGAACCCTCGCTCGGGCTTAGCCCGCTGTTGGTGCAGGAAATCTTCGGTATTCTGAAACGATTGAACAAAGATGAAGGCGTTACCATGGTGCTGGTCGAACAAAACGCCCGCGTTGCGCTTGATCTGGCTGATGCGGGATACGTGATGGAGGTCGGGCGCATGGTGATGAACGATACCGCTGACAAGCTGGCGGCTTCGGAGGACATCCAGAGGTTCTACTTAGGCGTTCAGGACGACAGCCAGCGCGGCGAGCGGCGGTGGAAACGTCGCAAGACGTGGCGATAGGGGGGATGATATGAACAAACCTCTTGAGCAGATGGATTTGCGCGGTATTCAGGTGAACGCGGTGCCGGGGCGGCGACCTCTTGCGATCGACGGAGCGCAAACCTGCGTTGCTTTGTTCGCGCAACGCTGCGCCGAGTTAGGTGAACGCACCGCACACCGCGAAAAGGACTTGGGGATTTGGCGGTCGTATTCGTGGAAAGACTACTACACCGCTGCCAAGAATATCGGCATGGGTCTGGCGAAGCTTGGGCTGCAGAAGGGCGAAGTGGTCTCTATCTTGTCGGAGGACCGTAAGGAATGGCTCTACCTTGACCTTGGCATCCAGTGCATCGGTGGTGTCGCGTCCGGGGTTTATACAACCGATAGCGCCAGCCAGCTGGAGTACCTATTACGCGATTCCGGCAGCACCTTCCTGATTGTTGAAAACGACGAACAGCTCGATAAATTTCTAGAGATCGCTGATAGGGCGACCAGCGTTAAGAAAGTAATCATTCTGGATGACGACGGTCTGCAGGACCTGAACGACGACCGTTTCATGTTTCTGGACGAGCTATATGCGATTGGCGCGGCTTATTCGGACGAGTTTCCAGACATGTTCGAAGATTCCATTAAGGCGGTTAATCCGACCGATATTGGTTTGCTGATTTATACGTCGGGCACGACGGGGGCACCGAAAGGCGCGATGCTAAGTCAGGAAAATATCATGACGTCGATCGAAGCCGGCTTGCACTCGGTGCCGGTTTTCGCGACCGACGAACAGCTGTGTTTTCTGCCTCTTAGTCATGTTCTTGAACGCTCGGTTTCGGTCTATTCGCCAATATCGGCGCGTTGCACTGTAAATTTTGCCGAGAGCCCGGAGACTGTATTCGACAACTTGCAGGAGCTGTCCCCGCACACGTTTACCGCCGTTCCACGCGTCTGGGAGAAAATCTATTCGCGTGTGTTAGTGTTGGCGCAGGAGGCGACTCCGATAGGGCGCATGGCATACGGGTTGGCAATCAAGGCAGGACAGAAGCGGACGACATACCTGCTGGATAACAGGCCTGTGCCGGTGATCGTGGCGGCACAATATGCGCTATGGAATACGCTGGTTCTGAAAAACCTCCGCCGGATGCTGGGGATGGATCGTATCCGCCGCGCAACAACAGGGGCGGCGCCGATTTCGCCCGAACTTTTGAAGTGGTATTTGGCGATTGGCGTTAACCTGCTCGAAGGTTACGGGATGACCGAGAACACCGCGATCTGCTCGGTCAACCGGATTGGTGCAAATAAAGTCGGGACAGTGGGGCAGGCGGTTGCCGGCGTTCAACTGAAGATCGCGGCCGATGGCGAGATTTTGACGAAAGGTCTGAACTCCTTCGCCGGATACTGGCGCAACAACGAGAAAACCGCTGAGACGTTTACCGACGATGGTTGGCTGCGAACCGGCGATGTCGGCAATATCGACGAAGATGGATACTTGAGCATTACCGGTCGTTTGAAGGACATCATTATCACGGCGGGCGGCAAAAACATCACGCCCGCTGAAATCGAAAGCCGCCTGAAATTCTCGCACTACATTTCCGATGCGGTGGTGATCGGGGACCGGCGGAAATACCTGACGTGTCTGGTGATGATCGATCAGGAAAACGTCGAGAAATTTGCACAGGACGGCAAAATCCCGTTTAGTGACTTTGCATCCCTTTGCGCGGCCCCTGAAATCAATGCCTTGATCAAAGGCGAGGTTGAGGCTGTAAACAAGGAATTCGCCCGTGTCGAACAGATCAAGGACTTCCGTTTGATTAACATTCTGTTAACGGCAGAGGATGACGAGTTAACCGCAACCATGAAGCTAAAGCGCGGCTTGGTGGAGGAAAAACACAAAGCGCTTATCGAGCAAATGTATAGCTAGGGCACAATCGCCCGCAATTTTCTGGGAGGAAAATATGAACAAATTTACAACAACAATCGCCGCCGCATCGCTGGCCGTTGTCGGGGCTGCAAGTGCGCAAACGCAAGGGGTCAGCGATACCGAAGTGGTGATCGGGTCCGTCAACGATCTGTCCGGTATCTTTGCTGCCGTCGGGGTTCCGGCTACGGCTGGTGCGAACTTGTATTTCGACGAGATTAACGCCGCTGGCGGTGTGCATGGTCGCACAATCCGCTTTATCGTTGAAGACAACGGTTATCAGGTTCCGCGCGCCATGCAGGGCTATAACAAGCTGCTGAACAAGGATCGGGTTTTTGCGATGCTGCTATCGATGGGAACACCGATGAACGAGGCAGGCTTCAAGCTGATGGACCCTAAAGGCATTCCCAATGTTACGCCCCTTTCAGCGGCTGAAAGCATGTTGTCAGAACCGATTAACAACAAGTTCACCGGCTTCTCCAGCTATTACGACCAGATTCAGGCGGGTGTGAAACATCTGGTTGGCGAATTTGGCGGGCAGGAAGTTTGTTCCATGTATATCCCGTCCGGTTTCGGTCTGGAAATCGCGAACAGCTCCAAAGATATTGCCGAAACGCTGGGTGTCAGCTTCGCTGGGGAAACCACGCATAAACCGGACGAGCTGGATTTCGTTGGTTCGCTAACGAAGTTGAAAGCAGACGGTTGTGATGTCGTCACCCTCGGTCTGGGCGTTCGCCAAGCTATTACAGTTGCTGGNNACGGCCAAGAAACTGGGCTGGACCGACGTTAAGTTCCTGGTAACGTCTGCCAACTTCCTTAGCGTTGTTGCGGCTGTTCCGGGCGGTGTTACCGAAGGTCTTTATGGCTCGGCTGGGTGGGTTGATCTGGCAGCACGCGCTGAAGATGAAGCCCCTGCGGCGTTCATCGCGGCATATGTGGCCAAATATGATAAACAGCCTGGCGGGTTTTCCATGTTGGGATATCAGGCGGCACAGACGGTCGTAATGGCGCTTGAAGCGACGGGCCCGGACCTGACGCATGAAAGCTTTATTGCAAGCATGGAGTCGCTGAACTTCTATGACCCAATCGCTGATGCGCAGATCACTTACGGCCCTGACGATCACCGTGGCGTCGACGATGTCGTGATTTCGGTTGTCGAAGGTGGTTTCTGGAAGGCTATTACCCGCGAGTAACCCGCGTGGTTTGAAAACATCGGGCAGGGCGGTCAAACGCCCTGCCTTTTTCGTTTAGAATAGCAATAACTTCGTGGCACTGATCAAAACGGCGGCACGGATCAGCCATTTGAACGCGGCCATGTTCAGCATCCCCAGCACTTTGTAGCCAAGGTATGCACCTACAAACAACACGGGCACGAACATCAAATCCAGCTTTAAGGTTTCCACCGTAATCAGCCCCAAATTGGCCGAAAACGGGATTTTGAAGATGTTCACCAACAAGAAGAACCAAGCGCGGGTGCCAACGAACTCGTTTTTTGGCAGGCCCATTTGCAATAGATAAACGCCAAAGATCGGGCCAGCAGCATTGGCCACCATGGTTGATATACCTGCGAACACACCGACAAAGGCGGTTAGGGCAGCAGGGGCCTCGCGGCGTTTAGGCACGAGAATTTCAAACCCCAGCATGAACAGGATGGTCGCACCGATGACGTTCTCGAACACCTCGACGGGAACCATATCAACCGCGAAATATCCAATGACCACGCCTATGGCGGTCATTGGAAACAGTTTTAATAA
>DFBM01000070.1:0-7537 GCA_002366645.1 Rhodobacterales bacterium UBA3080
TTTCCGGGGCGGCAGCGTGCCGAGCCTCCGGTTCCGGACGAAGCGGTACGGGCACGGCATAAATGACCTCCGAAGGATGGTCATCCGCACTGACCTCCGCGCCCAAATCAGAGGTACCCGCGGGCTTCACGGGAATTTCGACGATATCTGGCAATGTCTCGATTTCGGGTGGCAAATCATTCGGTTGCGGTGCCAGATTCCCAGCGGAATCTTCGACAGTTGGCTGTGTTTCAATAGTCAGAGGAACCAGTTCCGAAACGATTTTCGCGATATGCGCAAAAGTTGGCGTCGAAGGTGGCTGTTCTATCTCGGGCGCCGTTGATTCCGCCTCCATTTCGAAGGCACCCAACGTGTTTTCCGTTTGTTCAACAACTGCACCAAACGCCGCCGGGGTTGGTATAATATTTTCCGCCAATCTTATCGACATTAACCGGTCCTTCCGTTCCGTTTTCTCCGTTTTGCCGCTGAATAGTTACTATTTCTTTACCGACGCTGAAGAATACTGGCTTCGATCGTAAATAGAGGTGCAGGACATTGGAATTATCAGCGTTACCCCCATCGTCACACGCGGGCGAAATCGAAGCAAAGCGGGCACAATTGACGGAAGTTGCAGTTGCGCTTGAGGCAAGTTTTCTTACGGAAATGCTTAAACATAGCGGCCACGGCGAGGCGCGCGATTCCTTTGGTGGCGGCGTTGGCGAGGATGCGTTCTCCGGACTTCTGGCGCGCGAACAGGCCGGTTTGTTGGCAGCGGGCGGCGGTATTGGGCTGGCCGAACATATCGTCGAATCACTCATGAAAAGGGAAGAAAATGCTGGATAGTTTTCGTACGCGGACTAAGGTTTCAAGCGCCTTGAAGCTGCTCGCCGAGGAGCGGCGGATTCTGCTTAGCGGGCGGTTCTCCGACCTCTCCCGCCTTGATTCGAAACGCACCCGGATTGTCGAGGCACTGGCTGGAGGAAAGGCTGGTTTAAGCATGCAGGACGTTGAAAAAATCCGACAGGAGGCGTTGCGAAACCAGAATTTGATATTAGCCGGTATGGAGGGGATTCGTTCGGCGCAGGCTTTGTTGTCGGAGCAACGAGAGGCTTCCGAAAGTATGGGTATATATACGGACTCAGGTCAGCGCCTCGCCGCGTCCGGTGCCAGAGAGTTGAACCCGCGCGATATTGGATCAGAACAATTTTAAGTATTTAGGTAGACGACATTAAGACTCTGTTATGTATTCGACGCGCAGAGTGGCCTTGCAACCAGACACGGTTGGCGCGTTGGCAGCATAAAGCCCCGCATACGTCAGAACGGCGATCTCCGGTCATAAAAATGGCCAAATTTTAACGGCGGTGTCGAATGCACCGCACGCCGAAGGAAAATGATATGTCTAGTATTCTAACAAACAACAGCGCGATGGTTGCTCTTCAGACGTTGAAAAGCATCAACTCCAACCTCTCCCAGACCCAAAGCGAGATTTCGACGGGCAAGTCGGTATCGTCGGCCAAGGATAATTCGGCAGTCTGGGCGATTTCCAAAGTTATGGAATCCGATGTTGGTGGTTTCAATGCGATCAGCGACTCGCTGGCGTTGGGTGAGGCTACGGTGGCTGTTGCTACAGCGGGTGCGGAGCAGATCACGGATTTGCTGACGCAGATGAAGGAAAAAGTTGTTGCTGCAACGGGTGAAAATGTTGACCACGCCAAGATTACTGCCGATGTGGGTGAGTTGAAAAACCAGATCACTTCGGTGATTGCGGCCGCGCAATTCAACGGTGCAAACCTTCTTGATACCGCTGGTGGTGATGTCACTGTTCTTTCGTCTCTCGATCGCAATGCCGGTGGCACGGTTACGGCTAGCAACATTACGGTGGCTTCTATCAATTTTGAGACGGGCCTCGATCTAACTACCATTGACGTGTCTAGCTCCGCGAACGCTGATACGTCATTGGCGAACATCGAAACTTTGATCCAGACCGCTGTTGACGGTGCCGCAGCGCTGGGCGCTTCGCAAAAACGTTTGGGTGATCAAAGCGACTTTGTATCGAAGCTGACCGATGCGATGAAGTCCGGCATTGGCGCAATGGTTGACGCCGATATGGAAGAAGCATCCGCTCGCTTGCAAGCACTTCAGGTCCAACAGCAGCTAGGTGTTCAGTCGTTGTCGATCGCCAACCAGGGCGCGCAATCCATCCTGTCCTTGTTCCGGTAATGCAATAAATTCGGGCGGGGATATCTCGCCCGAACTTCCACATGCATGACCTCTCGACATGTGATCGAGACGTAACAGGAGGATACAAATGAACATTGAGACACTGGCACGATCCGCTTATTCAGACGCGATGGCTCCGACCAAAACCGGACGCAGCACTGAATACCAGATTTTTGCCAAAATCACACACAAGCTAAGCAGCACCTCATCCGAGGGGGTAAGCGGATTTGCCGATCTCGCGGCCGCTGTTTTTGAGAACAGGCGGCTTTGGAATGTACTCGCCACCGATGTAGCGGATAGCGACAATGGCCTTCCCGCAGCCTTACGGGCGCAGATTTTCTATCTGGCGGAGTTCACCGAAGCACACAGCCGCAAGGTACTGGCGCGTGAGGCAACAACCGCACCGTTGATTGAGGTTAATACTGCAATTATGCGCGGATTGCGCGCGGGCGCGGCGGTGCCGTCATGACCGGTCTTGTCTTGAAGCTCCGACCTGCCGAAAGGATCCTGATTAACGGTGTTGTCGTCGAAAACGGCGACCGGCGCGCTCGGCTCAATGTCCTGACTTCAAATGCCAACGTCTTGCGTCTACGTGACGCCATTCACCCCGAGCAAGTGAATACGCCGGTGAAACGCGTCTGCTATATCGCGCAAATGATACTGGCAGGCGAGGCGGATCCGGTAAAAGGACGGGATCAATTGTTAAGTGGAATAGAACAACTCAGTCAGGTTTTTACCGACTTCGACAGCCGCGAGAGGCTGGATGCAGCAACGCAAAGTGTCTTAAGCAACCGCATTTACCCAGCTCTTAAAGCAATGCGCGGCTTGTTGGCGCGCGAGCAACGATTGATGGAGCGCGCCTCATGATTGGCTTCCAGCCCGTCGTTTCGCAGCAAGGATACGCGGGTTGGCGATTCCTCGAACGGACGATCGAGCCTCAAAAAGCGGCTTTTGAAAAGTCGCCAGAAGTTCTAAGAGATTTGGAATATTTCAAACAAAACGTTCACAAAGCGACCTCGGCCGAAGATCTGGTGAATGACCGTCGTCTGTTGAAGGTGGCTCTGGGCGCGTTTGGGTTAGAAGACGATATAGACAAACGGGCCTATGTTTTGAAGGCTCTTGGCGAGGGAACCGATGACGAGAAATCTTTCGCCAATAGAATGGTAGACAGTCGTTACCGTGAGTTTTCCAAGGCGTTTGGCTACGGCAATTTGCTTGGCGCACAAGTGGAACGGACCGGGTTTGCCGAACGTATTGTGACGCAATTCAACACTCATCAGTTCGAGGTAGCGGTCGGCGAGGGAAATCAGTCGATGCGGCTTGCCTTGACGTTCGTGCGTGAAATCGCCGATTTAGCAAATTCTGATAAAGCCGATACTTCTGCTTGGTTCGAGGTGATGGGTAACCCCCCGATGAGGCAGATATTCGAAGCGTCCTTTGGTCTGCCCAAAAGTTTCGGTTCGATGGACGTCGATAAACAACGCAAGATACTACGCGAGAAGAACGACAAGATGTTCGGTGACGGCTCTTTGTCAGTATTTCGCGATCCGGCAAATGTTGATAAAATGCTGAAGATGTTTTTCCTAAGGCAACAGTTGTCCGAAAATTCAGGCATGAACGCACCCGGGGTTGCGGCATTGACGCTTTTGAAGAGTTCGGCAAATGGAATGGCGCAGTTTTTCCAATCGAGACTTTGACGCATATTTACTCCCGGTTCGATTTTTGCACCGATAATGTAGAAAGCAAGTATAGGTTGTGAAGCTGTGCGAGATAATTTTAATCGACTGGGTCGCATATTTCAGGTTTGGGCCGGGGATATAAAGGCAGCTAAATCGACGGCTACCGAGCGTGATATTCCTAAAGTGGTGCGAGAAACTAACAGGTGAAAATATTGCAACGAAATCGAAGAACCGACACATCCGGCGCCAAAAGTCTGAAATCCCTGCGAGAATAGACCGGTTTTGCGTATGTAGCAATTAGGCCTGCCATGATCACTTCATCGCACATAAAGTAAAAGTTTCGCAGATCGACATTTTCGTTGTTTTACAGTGTAGTATTGTGGAATCAAGATTGATGACGACGATTAGTCAGATATTGGAGTCGGTTGCACCGAGCGCGTGGAGATGGAAAGTCGAGGCAGAAGGTATTGGCAAATCGGGCAAAAAGTAAGGGTATTTGTCTACCACCTGTATCGGACCAGAAACCGGCATGCCGATTAATCATACCAAAAGGTAAATTCGCAATTGACTTTTGAAGAGTGAAGTTGTCTTTCATGGGCTCAACAACGTTTTGATACAGACTAAGGGTGAAATATATGTTGCGCCAATTGATGAAATTCGTTTCGTTGGGACTCGCCTTTGGGTTGGGAACAACGGCGACCGCGGATGTTGTTCGACTGAAAAGTCTCGACGGCGGGACATCGCTCAGCGGCGAGTTTGTGGACTTCGACGGGCAGAACTACACCATCAAAACAATTGTCGGCGAATTGGTTATCGACGCCTTCATGGTGGAGTGCGAGGGTGACGCTTGCCCGCAGGTCGCAACCGAGGTTTCGGATTTTGGTATTTCGGGATCCTCCAACGCAGTCGGCTCCTTGTTCGCCGACCTGTTGTTTGAATTCGGTCTGGAAATCGGCGGTGATACAGTTACGTCGCTCAGCACCGATGGCCCGACTACGGTTCAGTTGACCAACGAGCTTGGTGATGCTTTGGCAGATGTTTCATTGAATGCTTCGGGCGCTTTGCAAGGTTTGCACGATCTGTTCAACGGTGTCGCTGATCTGGCCGTTTTGACGCGCCCCATCAACACCGAAGAAAACGCGATTTTCAAAATCGCGGGATTGGGTGACATGACGGCGCCTGAGCAGCAGACGATCTTTGGCCTTGATGGGTTGGTTATTCTGACATCGAAGAACAATCCGATCCGTGCGATTGCACAACAGGACTTGGCGCGTATTTTCTCGGGTCAGGTTACCAACTGGAACCAGATTGGCGGCGACGATGCAAAAATTAACCTTTATGTGCGCGACGAGACCAGTGGCACCGGTGCGGTATTTAACGAACTGGTCATGAATCCGGCGCGCCGGACAGTCAGCGACAACGCAACAGTCGCCGCGACGGATGCTGATCTTTCCAGCGCCGTTGCAGGTGATCCATTGGGGATTGGTGTTGCCAGCCTTGCGAATTCTGGTAACGCCAAGATTTTGGCCATTCGTGGCACTTGTGGAATTCAGGTTCCGGCGACTCCATTCACGATCAAAACCGAAGAATACCCTCTGACACGACGTCTTTATGCATATACGTCAAACGCCGAACAGCCGGTGCAGTTGGAGCGGTTCCTCGATTTCCTTAACACCGAACCCGCACAGCTGGCGATTGCCGATAGCGGTTTCGTTGATCTGGGCGCCTCTTTCCAGACCAATGACGAGCAGGGTTTGCGTTATTTGTCTGCGGTTATCCCGACCGATGTCGAGATGACCTTGAACCAGTTGCGTGACATGACCGCCAACCTCATTTCGGCGGACCGTTTGTCGATCACTTTCCGGTTCTCGCAAGGTTCCTCGCGTCTGGATGCGCGTGCGGCAGACGATATCGGGCGGCTCGCCGAACTGCTTTCGACCGGCGATTTCGACAATAAAGAGCTTCTGCTGATCGGGTTTACGGATTCAGTCGGCGCAGGTGGTGGCAACATCAATCTAAGTAACCAGCGTGCGAACGAAGTTCGCGCCGCTCTGCTTGCAGCGCTTCCCGGGGGCGAGGTCGAAGACCTTCCGATCCGTGCGCTCGGCTTTGGCGAAATTTCCCCGCTCGCGTGCAATGACTCCGACAATGGACGGCGTATTAATCGTCGCGTTGAAGTATGGTTGCGTGACACGGTAGTTTCGTCACAATAAGTAAAACAATTTATCTAGTATTGCCTTCCCAGTAAGTTTAATTGAAGCGGAGCAATAAAGAATGAAGATTAAAGCGATTGTGACAGGGATTGTTCTTCTTCTGTCGTCAAACAACGTTTTCGCCCAAAGCGCTGCATTCACTGCCGCCGCAAACGGTTGGTTGTATGGCGACGAGGTGTCCAACCTGCAACTGCTTTCCAAACTGGCAAACGGGGGCGATACGTCCGCACAATTGCTGCTGGGGCAGATCGATCGCGATACGGTTCCGGGCGGGTTTTCCGATTATCTTACCGATTTGGACCATGGTGCCCGTGAGGACTTGCTGCGCTCCGACGTTTCCGAAGGTTCGAAAAACTGGCTTCTAAACCTTTCCGATCCGGCGCTCGCGTCCCTTGGCGAAGCGATTTTTAAATACCGTATCAGCCGCGACCCGATGAGCGATGCTGTTGCTATGCAGATGCACGGCGAAAATGCCGGCGCAGAATATATTGTCTGGGACACTTTTATCGGCGGTCGTTTCGACAAGGTTAACGCGATGCCGTCCGAGAATTACGGCCTTTCGGGCGCCGGTTTTCTGACTTGGGTTTCCGCCTATATGTCGGGCGAAAACAAAGCGTTGACGGTTAATCGACTGCTGAAAGACCCTTCGCCGGATAAGGTCTCGGGCCTGCTGGCGGTAAAACGACTGGCGCGAGTTTTGGGGCTTGGGCGGAATTTCTCCAAGGAGATTAACCAGTTTATCACCATCGTTAACGGGCAAGGTTACAACCTGCCGGACGATGCGAACCTCGTTGATTTGAACGCCAACATCGCACGAGTTGCCGAAACTGATGGGCCGCTTAGTATCGTTGTTCGGGCCTGTGATAAATGCACTTCGGAATCGGTAGATTACGAGTGTGTGATCCAGTCGCTAGAAATCGTTGGTGGTTATAAAACCCTGATGAACATCCGCACACCGGTGGAAAACGTAGTTTCGGCGGGTGCATTTATATCGTCTGAGCGGCCTGTCGAGATTTTCGAAAACCTGCTGAAATCGCGGGCCTATTATTATAGCCGCCCGATACGGTCTGCCTGTGTTGCCGATTTTCTGGATGAAGCGGACTAGGACAAACTGATACGTGCCCTTTCTAATCGAAGGGCGCGTTTTCCTACTGTCAGCGGCAACATCTGAAATTCTGCAAAACGCTCGCGTTGAAGCTCCGTGAGCTAGCGCGACTGACTATCCTAGTTGGTTTTGCGATTACCCCAAGGCAGTGGTGCGACGGGGATTCCGTCGTCGATCAGGGCTTTGGCATCTTCGATTTTCGCTTCGCCATATATGGGTCGTTCGGGCGAGTCGCCATCGTGGATGCGGCGGGCCTCATCCGCGAAATCAGTGCCGACGTTATCAGCAGAATCCTCGATTTGCTTGCGCAATTCTTTTGCGGACTGCTCGGCCGGGGAGGC
>DFBM01000070.1:7570-13884 GCA_002366645.1 Rhodobacterales bacterium UBA3080
CAACCTTCGTGTCGCCGCAAACCGAACAATTAACCAAATCGGCAGCCATCAGCTTGTCGAAATCCGCACCGGATCCAAACCAGGAATCAAATCTGTGCCCGTTCGAGCATTTTAAATCAAAGCGGATCATTTCGCCTCACGATCATATCTGAAATGTATATAAGCGATGTGTAAACACATTCCTACTTCTCGATTCATGTCATGCCTGATAGGACTGCCATGAATCGCACCAAGGGTACTCGAATGCAAACACGTTTTTGGCCGTTTATTCTTTTGGGCCTTATAGCTGGCGGAATTGCCGCAATTCTGACCGCTCTGGACGAGCCGTTCTGGGTGGTTTTCGCCTCGGTGCTGACGATAATCGTCGTATTTTTCCTTCTGCAAGAAGCAATGCGCGATCCGGTTGAAGCCGGAGATGTCGAGACCGTTAATGATGTCACCAAACCCTTACCGACCGGCTTTGGCCGCGCACTTTTGGAGCAATTGCCGCTGCCGCTGTTGGTGATATCGGGTCGCGGGCGAGTGGTGTACGGGAACCGTGCCGCCAAGGAAATCCTGCCGACGTTGGTGATCGGGGAGCATTTCGCCAGCCTGTTTCGCGCGCCGGCTTTTGTCGATGCGGTTAATGCTGCAATAAACGAGGGCGTGAGCAGCAGAGTTACATTTACCTCGGGGCAGTCGGACGTGCGGTTTCTCGAATCCCGCATCGCGCTGCTGCCGTCCGGTAGCGAGTTCGGTGACAGTTTGCAGGCCATTGTTCAGATCGAGGATCGGACCCACGACCGGCGCGGCGAAAAAATGCGCACCGACTTTATCGCAAATGCCAGCCACGAGTTGCGCACGCCGCTGGCCTCGATTCTAGGGTATATCGAGACGATGCAGGGCCATGCCAAGAACGACCCTGTCGCGCAGGGCGAGTTTTTGAAAATCATGGCCAAGCAGGCGACACGGATGCAGCGGCTGGTTGACGATCTGATGTCGCTTAGCCGGATTGAGCAGCGCGAACATTTGAAGCCAGAGGATACCTGTGGGCTTAACGAACTGGTGCTCGAGGTGGTATCCGCGCTGTTACCGTTGGAAAAGAAATACGACGTGGAGCTGGAATGTGACCTGCCAAAAGACGGGCCGGAGGTTGTGGCGGATCGGGATCAGTTAAATCAGGTGCTGGTCAACCTGATAGACAACGCTATGAAATACAGTGGCGGGGGCAAGCCTGTCAGGGTATTTTCCGCCCCGAAAAACCTGCGTTATCCGGACATGGTGGGAATTACGATTTCGGACGAGGGGGCAGGTATTGATCCAAAGCACCTCGACCGGTTGACCGAACGGTTTTACCGCGCGAACGCGACGCAAAGCCGGAACAAGGGTGGCACCGGCCTTGGGCTGGCGATCGTAAAACATATTGTCAATCGTCACTCTGGCGAGTTGCAGATCGAGTCGACCTTAGGCGAGGGCAGCCAATTTACTGTCTGGCTGCCCGAAACCTGATCAGACCGCGCCGAGCTTTTTCAGGATGTTTGTCATCATGCACCATTTGGTGATGCCGGACTGGAACAGGTTCACACCGACAAAAGCGGTAAACCATAGCCAGCTTACGGACGACATATCAACCGTTCCATCCATGTGGGCGAGGCCCAAAGTTAGCATAATGAACAGGCCGGCGATTAGGCGAGTGAGCGATTGTGCAGTCATTTTATTCCTACCAGAACTCATTTTAGACCCGCTTTATATAGAAAAATCATATTTTTCTAGGCGTTCTCCAAATTACTCTTCGATAACCTAGTGATCTTCCTGTACGCTGTCATAAAACTGTCACGAAAATGCAATAAAACTGCATCTGGAGCGCCGTATGTCAGGCACAACTCGGATACATAAGGTGTCTGGGGTTTTGAAATTCAGTTACCGGAGACATCCCGTGAAACTATCAAACATAATTACTGTTGCAGTTGCTGCATCTTTCGTAGCTGGTGCTGCGACCGCACGTGACCAGATCCGCATCGTTGGTTCTTCCACCGTATTCCCGTTCTCGACAGCAGTTGCCGAGCAGTTTGGCAAAACTACAGACTTCGCTACACCGGTTGTCGAATCAACAGGTTCCGGCGGCGGCATGAAATTGTTCTGTGCAGGCGTTGGTGCCGAGCATCCGGACATGACAAACGCTTCGCGTCGCATGAAAGCCAAAGAATTCCGGATGTGCGCAGACAACGGCGTTACAGAAATCGTTGAGTCGGTTGTTGGGTATGACGGCATCGTTATTGCAAACGCACACGCCGGCCCTTCTTTCTCGCTGACACGCGAGCAGCTGGTTATCGCGCTTGCGGATAATGGCCCCAAGCCATCCACATGGGACGAAATCGATCCTTCGCTCCCGGCGATCGCGATTGAGGTTCTTGGCCCTCCACCATCGTCCGGCACACGCGACGCCTTCGAAGAGCTGGTGATGCACGAAGGTTGTGAAACTACTGATCTGGTAGCCTGCGAAGGCGTTTCCATCCGCGAAGACGGCGCATACGTTGAAGCTGGCGAAAACGACAATCTGATCGTGTCGAAGCTGGAAGCCAACCCGAACGCTCTGGGCATCTTCGGCTTCTCGTTCCTTGACCAGAACTCCGACGTAATCAAGGGCGCGGATGTTGACGGTATCGAGCCAACTTTCGACAACATTGCTGCCGGTGACTACTCCGTATCGCGTTCGCTCTACTACTACATCAAGGTTGCACATATCGGCGTTATCCCTGGCATCCACGAATATGCGAACGAGTTTTCGTCCGAAGCTGCGGCTGGCGACGAGGGTTACCTGACTGACAAGGGTCTTATTCCGCTGCCTGCCGAGATGTTCGAAGCAAACACCGTCGGTGTTAACGACCTTACTTTGATGACCGGTAAAGAGTGGGACTAACCCCCGCTTAACCAATCAGGACGGGGGCGCGATTTAGTGCCCCCGTTTCCACGTTTATACTTTGCTTTTGGCCGCCAAAACCCTTAGTTGGTGGCGGACCACCCGAACCGGAGCACCCCGAATGCTGGCTTTGACCGCACTGTTGATTGTAGGCCTCGCGATTGGATTTTTCATCCTCGGGCGGTCGAAAGCGATTCTGTCCAGTGAGGGCGTGCTCGCCAGCTTGCATTCGCGGCCGTCGTATCACGGTACGTATTCGTTGTTGTGGACTGCCATCGCGGGGATAACGTCGCTGATGGTTCTGATGATCGGCTGGAATGCCCTTCAAGACATGAAATTTCTATCGGATTTGCGAGCGGCCTTGCCGGACGCGCGCCAGATCGAGATCAAACTGATCCTTTCCGACGTAAAAGCAATCGCGGCGAACAAGGTTAGCTCCACGACCGATGCATTACGCGAGGCGACGGCGCTGAAATATGCGGCGGCGAACAACATTCGCCTGTGGGCGACAGCGCTGATTTCATTGGCGGCAGCGACTTTCGCCGGCTTGTTCACATTGCGGCAGGTCTCCAAAGACCTGCGGGCACGTAACCGCGCGGAACGTGTGATCCGCACCTTCCTGTGGGCTTCGGCGGCTGTGGCGGTTTTGACGACGATCGGTATCGTTCTTTCACTAATTTTCGAGACGCTGAACTTCTTCAGCAACATCGGCTGGCGCTTCGATAAATTCCTGTTCGGCACCCGTTGGAGTCCGCTTTCAGGCGTCCACGAGGGGGCGTTCGATATGAACAAAGTCGGGGCGATCCCGCTGTTCGCCGGTACGCTGATGATTACGGCCATTGCGATGGTCGTAGCGGTGCCGATCGGGCTTCTGGCGGCGATTTACCTTTCCGACTTCGCCTCTAACAAGGTGCGGGCGTGGTCAAAACCGATGATGGAAATTCTCGCGGGAATTCCGACAGTGGTTTACGGCTTCTTCGCGGCCATCACGGTGGCGCCGTTCATTCGCAACACCGGCGAGTCCTTCGGCCTGTCGGTTGCATCGGAATCCGCACTGGCGGCGGGGATTGTGATGGGGATTATGATTATCCCGTTCATCTCTTCGCTGTCAGACGATGTTATCAACGCCGTGCCACAAAGCCTGCGCGACGCTTCCTATGGCCTCGGCGCAACCAAAGCCGAGACGATGCGTCAGGTTGTTCTGCCCGCTGCGCTGCCTGGTATTGTCTCGGCGGTTTTGCTCGGCGTATCCCGCGCGATTGGCGAAACGATGATCGTCGTCATGGCGGCAGGGCAAGGGGCCAATCTTACCGCGAACCCGCTTGAGGCTGTGACCACCGTTACCGTGCAAATCGTGATGTTGATCACTGGCGACACCGAAGCTTCGACCGCGGCTGGGCCGGCCTTTACACTTGCATTCACCTTGTTCTGCATCACGCTGGGCCTCAACGTTCTGGCGCTGCGCATGGTTCGCAAATATCGGGAGACATACGACTGATGGTTAGCATGACCGAACTCTCGAAGATGCACGGCTCGCCTGAATCGGCCGCGCGTCTAAAGAAACGCAAAGCCGCGCAGTGGCGTCTTCAGGCGTATGGTATTCTGGCCGTTGTGCTGGCAGGTGCTGCGCTGGTGACACTGCTATGGTCGGTGGTTAGCAAAGCCTCGGCTGTGTTGACCGAAAGCTATATCTCCATGCCGGTGGTGTTGGAGGTTGCTGATATCGACCCGGACGGCACCAATGACCCTGCTGTAATCGGCAAGGCCAACTTTGGCGGGATCGCTAAGGATACGCTGAAGCTGACGTTCCCGACGGTCACCGCGCGCAACGACAAACGCGAGATGTATGACATCATCAGCAGCGGCGCGGCCTTCGAGTTGCGCGAAATGGTGATGGAAAACCCGACGCTTATCGGGGAAACCGTCGACTTCCGTTTTCTGGCATCGGACATTGCTGACCTGTACCTCAAAGGGTCCTATGGCGAGCTGACCGAGCAGGAAAATAGCGGTGCCCTGACAATCGATTCCGATGGCAAAACTGCCACGATTACGTCGTCCGCCGATGATTTCACCTTTGTGATGGCACAAGTTCGTGCCGACCTACTGGCAAAGGCCGCTTTTAATCGCCAGCAGGCCACCTTGCAGGAAAACGGGCGGGTAGTATTCGAGGAGCGCGCGTTGACCGCCGCGACGTCCGAAGAAGGAGCCGCCAACTCTGCCGAAGCTGTTAAACGTGCGGTCGAACGCGACCGTCTTATCGCATTGGCTGTAGACTTCGAGGAACGCGCCGCGCTTGGCGGTAGCACCGAGGCGCTCGATAAAAACAGCCCGTCCGTTCTGGTCCGCACCAGCAGCGGTTGGCTGAAACTGACCGAAATTTCGCCTCAAGGCGGAAGCGGCAAGATTATTGGCGAGGTCGAAAGCGCGACACTAGATGCCGCTGACTGGCAGGTCTATTTGCAACCGACGCCCGAAGCGTCGCGCAAGGTTTCGGATCTGCAGGCGATGCTAATCGAAGACCTCCGGTCCAAAGACGCGGTGCATATTGTCTTCAACACCCGCTTCTTTACTTCCGGCGACAGTCGCGAGCCCGAGCTGGCCGGTATCTGGGGTGCGGCGGTCGGTTCGTTCTGGACGATGCTGGTGACTATTACGCTGGCTTTTCCGATCGGAGTGCTGGCGGCGATTTATCTGGAAGAGTTCGCCAAAAAGAACGCCATCAACGATATGATCGAAGTGAACATCAACAACCTGGCGGCTGTGCCTTCGATTGTGTTTGGTCTGCTGGGACTGGCGGTGTTTTTGGGCGTGTTCGGCGTGCCACGATCTGCGCCACTGGCGGGTGGTATGGTGTTGGCGGTTATGACCCTGCCGACGATCATCATCGCTTCGCGGGCGGCCATCAAGGCGGTGCCACCCTCGATCAGGGACGCGGCGCTGGGTCTCGGGGCGTCCAAGTTGCAAACCGCGTTTCACCACGTGTTGCCGTTGTCGATGCCCGGCATCCTGACCGGCACGATCCTTGGTATGGCGCAGGCTTTGGGCGAAACAGCGCCGCTGATAATGATCGGTATGGTCGCGTTTATCGTCGATATTCCGACGGGGATCACCGACAGCGCCTCGGCCCTGCCGGTACAGATTTTCCGCTGGTCGGATTTCCCCGAGCGTGGCTTCGAGGCCCGCACTTCGGCGGCGATTCTGGTGTTGCTGCTGTTCCTGGTTTTGATGAACGGATTGGCCGTCTTCCTCCGCAAACGCTTCGAGCGTCGTTGGTAGGATGGTAAAAGTAGGTATGGAAAAAATGACAAACATGAGAATGACCGAAAAAGGTGTGACGACCGATGACGTGAAAATCTCCACCAAGAACGTGGATGTTTTTTACGGCGACAACCATGCGATCAAGGATGTCTCGGTT
>DFBM01000055.1:0-6406 GCA_002366645.1 Rhodobacterales bacterium UBA3080
CGGGCGCCCCTCCCGGAGTGGTGTCATCCTATCTGTTCGGTCTCAAAGCAGGCGAGACCGTTGCGGTGAATGGACCATTCGGCAGCTTTGGTGCGTCGGACAGTACACGCGAGATGGTGTTTATCGGCGGCGGGGTCGGTATGGCACCATTGCGGGCGATAATCTTTGATCAGTTACAGCGCGTTAAAACCGAGAGGAAAATCTCGTTTTGGTACGGGGCTCGTAGCCGCGTTGAGCTGTTCTACGAAAGCGAATTCGATAATTTGCAGGCGCTGCATGACAACTTCGATTGGACGGTCGGATTGTCTGATCCAAAGGCTGGAGATAACTGGACGGGGGCTACGGGGTTTATCCATGACGTCGCCTTTAAGGCGTATCTAAACGAACACCCTGCACCGGAGAATTGCGAGTACTACCTTTGCGGTCCGCCGCTTATGATCAAGGCAGTACTGGCGATGCTGGATGATCTGGGTGTCGATCGACAGAATATCTTCAATGACGATTTTGGAGGATAGATGATGCTGAACCGTAGAGAACTGTTGGCAAGTGCCGGTACAACGATGTTGGCCTATGCTTTACCGGCGTGGGCGGAGGATACGGAACTTATCGGCGGTCCGGCATTCGGTAGTTGGTGGCGGGCGGTTGTACCGAATGAAGCTGATATAGTTGAGATAAAACGCGCCATTCAGGAGGTTATCTCGACTGTTGATAACACCATGTCGCCGTTTATTTTGGGTTCTGAGATCAGCGTTATCAACCGGAACGAGGGTATGAATTGGCATAATTTGTCGCCACATACCAAAACCGTGGTCTCCGAAAGCTTGCAGATCGCCCGCATGACAGAAGGCGCATTTGATCCTACCGTTGGCCCCATCGTTGGTCGTTATGGGTTTGGGCCAATTCTTAGCGGTGACGTGACGGGTTTTACCAGTTTTCAGTTGGATGGCCACAGGCTGCAAAAGAAAGACCCGTCCGCGACCCTTGATTTATGCGGGATTGCGAAGGGTTATGCGCTCGATCAAATGGGTGTTGCGCTTGAGGCGATGTCCGTCCGATCATTTTTTCTGGAAGTCGGTGGAGAAGTGCTCGCGCACGGGCTACATCCGAGCGGGCGTCGTTGGCAGGCTGGTATCGAAATTCCGGGGGGCGGCGTACAAAGCATCCAACGTGTTGTGCATATCGACGGTCTGGCTTTGGCCACTTCCGGTGACAGCATTAACGGCGGGCAACAAGGCGGCGTAGTTTTCAACCATATCATAGACCCGCAAAGTGGAACGCCTGTCAGTAACGGGGTGACGGCCGTGTCCGTTCTGGCAAAATCTGGTATGAAGGCGGATGCACTAGCAACTGCGATGTTGGTTATGGGGGTGGAGCGCGGGCTTGCCTTCGCAGAGATAAACGATATTGCCGTTCTGTTTCTTCAGCGGGGAAGCATGGGGATCAGCGAATTTATGTCCGAAAGTTTCTCTCGACACGTCATAATATAGGGGGCGCAAATGGAATTCTTTGTTTTGGTTTTTTTCATCATGATGGTGTCTATTGCAGGCCTCGCGCTTGGAGTGATCCTTGGCCGTGCACCATTGAAGGGGACGTGTGCCAGCGGAACCTGCACGAAGGTTATCAAATGTAGCGGCTGCCAGCACCATGACTTTCTGGAGGAAACACAATGACCCAAGTGCCCGTTGTCCGTGACTGTATGGCGACCGACCTCATCACGCTTTCACCCGAAGCAGAGATCACGCAGGCGATGATGGTGCTACTTGATGCCAAAATTTCAGGCGCGCCGGTTGTGGATCAAGATGGTCGTTTGTGCGGCGTTTTATCGAAAAAGGACTGTTTGAAAGCGGCGTTAAATGCGTCGTATTATCAAGACTGGGGCGGCGCGGTTAAGGATTATATGCAGGCACCGGTCGAGACGCTGGATGCGGACCTTGATGTAGTGGAAGCCGCCGAGAGGTTTCTCGCCAGTAACTACCGACGGTTTCCCGTGCTTGAGGGGGGCGAGCTAATTGGACAAGTCAGCCGCGCCGATATCTTGCGTGCACTTAGCAAGCAATGGAGCTAGTAGAGCGCCCCGGTTTTCAATGTTTACTGATAAAGCGTGCAAGCATCCAGGACGCGAACACCGACAGTGTGAGTATCAGGAAAATAAAGCTATCGATCATTTCGAGCCCTAACAGCGTCCGCAGTTGCGGAACAAGTACGGTCAGGATCTGCAATCCTATACCGACCGAGATGGCGCCATTTAACCATACATTGCGTCCTGCTCGGCCAGGGTTGTGGCGGGCAGGATAAGCGAACAGCAATTCGGCGATGGAGTCGTAAAGAAATACTGCGGTCCGTGTCACGATGACCCCGTATCCAGCAACCGGTAGCAACAATAGCAACCCAAGGCTCGTTCCGGCTTTGGTGAGGCCGCTAAGCAAAATAAATCGTAACGAAGGTCGGTCGAGCAACGGCGAGGAGGGATTTCTGGGCTTGTGAAGCATTACGTCCGGATTTCGATCCATAACCAGCGCCATCGCCGCAGGTCCGTCGCCGATAGTATTTACCCAAAGCAATTGAACGGTTGTCAGCGGCAGGAGCAACCCTCCGGTCGGCTCCTCTAACCCAAGGAAATACGCGGCCACCAGACCACCTAGAATTAGGACGATCAGACCGAAGTTCGTGGAAAACAAAAACCGGATGAACTTCTGGATGTTTTCGTAAATGCTGCGACCTTCTTCGATAGCGGCAACAATCGTCGCAAAATTATCGTCTAGCAAAACGATGTCCGCAACCTCGCGTGACACATCACTTCCGCGCTGCCCCATTGCAATGCCGACGTCGGCGCGCTTCAGGGCAGGCGCGTCGTTCACGCCGTCGCCTGTCACCGCTACAATTTCGCCAGCGGACTTCATTGCTTCAACTAGACGCAGCTTGTGTTCAGGGGTGGCGCGGGCGAACACAAAGACGCCGATCATTTCCTTTTCAAGTTCGTCGTCTGACAGCATCTCAATTTCGTCGCCACTCATCACTTTGTCATCATTAATCCCGACAATTGCGGCAATTGCTTTGGCCGTTGTCGGGTGATCGCCGGTAATCATCACAACTTTGATCCCGGCCGATTGAGCCTTTGCTAACGCATCAGCAACTTCGGGGCGAGGCGGATCCCAAAGCAGAACGAGGCCAAGGAAAGTGATGTCAGTGTCGGTCTGGTCATTCGCCATTCCAACCGCCAGCACGCGATAGCCCTCGGCACCGTATGCCTCGATTTTCTGTTCCCATTCAGCGCGCTCGACTTTTGTCAACTTCGAGCGCGACAGCAACGTTTCAGGCGCGCCTTTGAGGTAACTGATTTCGTCGCCGTTGCCCTTTACGGTGACCCGCATAAAGCGATAGACAGCATCGAAGGGTTTGGTTTCTGTTCTCGGGAAGCGGGATTTGGTTTCCTCTGAATCGATCCCCTTTGTTTGCGCATATTCAAGCAACCCCAACTCCAACGGGTCGCCGACACCGGTGCCGATTTCGGCATCATTGGCGAGAACCATAGCAAGGTGGGCATTTTCGGGGTCGGAGGTGTCCACGGACTTTACCATCATCCGGTTTTCCGTAAGCGTACCCGTTTTATCGGTTGCAATAACGGTCACGGAGCCTAGAGATTCAACAGCGCTCAGCCGTCGAACAACCGCCTTCTTGCCCGCCATGCGCTCCACCCCGAGCGCAAGGGCTAGCGTCAACACCGCAGGTAATCCTTCGGGGATGGCCGCCACAGCTACGACCACCGCAAACAGCAGGATATGCCCGAGGTTGTCGATGCCTTCGATAAGAATTCCACTAACGACAAGGACAACAGCCAGTCCTAGAATTGCCACCGAGATCTGATTACCAAAGCGCTGCAAGCGCAATTCAAGCGGGGTTTTTTCTTCGGTCAACCCTTTGATCAGTGTAGCCAAGCGACCCATGCTGCTGTTTAGACCGGTTTTAGTAACCTCGATATAACATTTGCCACGTGATATCAGCGTGCCGCTAAAAACGTCATCACCCAGCGTTTTTTCCACCGGCAGAGATTCACCTGTCAAAACTGACTCGTCAATTTGAACTCCGTCACGATCGAGTATTCGACCATCTGCAGAGATGCGATCACCCGCTTCGATACGGGCCACATCACCGGGCACCAAATTCTCGGAGGGGAGATGTCGATACTTTCCGTCACGAAGGACCCAGACGCGCGTGCCAGACATCGCTCTTAGCTTTGCGAGTGCCGTTTCCGCTTTGCTTTCCTGATAGGTTCCAAGGCCAGCGTTTAACAACAATATAACGGAAATGGCGATGGATTCGACTGGCAGTTCTTGCGCACCTTCATAGATCCAGATTCCCAAATCCAGAAACAGGGCAAAAAGCAGAATATAGATCAACGGGCTTTTGAACTGGCGCAAAAACCGGATGATCAGCGGTGTGCCTCTGGATTTCGGAAGCGCATTTGGACCATGCTGTTCTAGTAACCTGTTTGCGGTCTCTGTGCTGAGGCCGGGCAGGATTGTAGGGACTTGTTCGGCTTGCATAGCTACTCCGTCGGCGGGAACGATATAGGCGCCTTGAATTCGCACTATGCTAGATTGTCAGGGTCTATTGGGCAACTGGACAATTGGTTAAACCACATCAAAATTCGCGCCACTATTTTGGTCTGAGTTGAGGATGCTTGCTTTGATCTGATGCCATGAACTGCTATGACTCCGAAACGCCGCAGGTAGTGCAAATTGCGAGGGCACAGTTTGAAAAGTCACGTGTTAATATTACGCTATTCCATGTTCGCGGTGCTGGCGACCATTGCCAACCTTGGTGCCCAGCGGATCGTTTTGGCGATAAATGATACCGGTTATACTTTCACCCTGGCGGTGTTTGTGGGCACTGCGGTGGGACTGATATTGAAATACATCCTCGATAAACGGTGGATTTTTTATGACACCACTAAGGGCGCAGCCGTTCACGGAAAAAAATTCACGCTCTATACTTTAATGGGCGTCGTGACGACCTTGATATTCTGGGGGTCCGAGACAACTTTTTGGCTGGTATGGAAGACCGATGTTATGCGCGAGATAGGCGCGGTACTTGGGCTGATGGTTGGATATGTCGTGAAATACAACCTTGATCGCCGCTATGTTTTCAATACCCCCTCAACTGTAGGTAGTTGAGCGAGACAATTCCGTTCGTTACGGATTGACCCAGATCATGTTTGTTCTGCTCTCATCCAGCTATTCTTGTGTGGCAGATTCAAAGAATTAAGCGGGTACGTGAATGAATTATCTAATTACCGGTGGCTCTGGGTTCATGGGCATAAACCTAACGCGGTATCTACTTGGTCGCGGTCACAATGTACGCACTTATGACATAGCACCATTCGACTATCCGGAGGCAAACCAGATATCGATAATCCACGGTGATATTCGTAACCGTGAACTTCATGCACAGGCTTTCGAGGGTATCGACGTGGTGGTGCATTGCGCTGCTGCGTTGCCTTTGTGTACGGCCGAGGAAATCATGTCGACCGAGGTTTACGGCACTCGTCTGTTGTTAGAGACCGCCCTTGAACGCGGCATTGAGCGGTTTGTACACATTTCATCGACAGCGGTTTACGGGGTGCCGGATCATCATCCGCTGGTCGAAGATGACAAACTGATCGGTGTTGGCCCCTACGGGGAAGCCAAGATTCAGGCGGAAGCGGTTTGCGCTGAGTTTCGTGCGCAAGGGATGTGTATTCCGGTGCTACGGCCAAAATCTTTTATCGGACCGGAACGTTTGGGCGCGTTCGAACTTCTCTATGATTTTGCGTTCACAGGGCATAATTTCCCGGTGCTTGGTTCAGGTAATAATCTTTACCAGTTTCTGGATGTCGAAGATTTATGCGATGCGGTGTATCTTTGTGCTAACAAGGAAATCGAGGCGGTGAACGATGTATTCAACGTTGGTTCCGCACGTTTTGGAACGTTAAGGCAAGATTTTCAGGCTGTTCTGGATCGTGCAGGGTACGAGCGGAAAGTAATCGGGCTTCCTGCTGCGCCGGCAATCTGGACACTGCGCGCATTAGAAAATTTGCACCTTTCGCCGCTATACAAGTGGATATACGAGACCGCCGGCAAGGAAAGCTTTGTTAGTATTGATAAAATCGGCGAACGACTGGGATTTGCACCAAAATATTCAAACGAAGAAGCATTGATCCGAAATTATGATTGGTATGTAGAAAATCGCGACCGGATTTCGCAACGCGCTGGCGTTACACATCGGGTGCCGTGGAAAAGGGGAGCATTGAAACTTGCGCGTTACATTTTTTAAGTCGATGAGATCAAGGGTATTGCCGATCTCAAGAACTGGCTTGATTTTGACACTGACAGCATCTCTGATCGGAGGTGCGGTTCACGCACAAAAT
>DFBM01000055.1:6555-24560 GCA_002366645.1 Rhodobacterales bacterium UBA3080
CCGTACGGGCAAAAGCTGTTTTTGTCAGAAGATAACGTGCCTGCGATATACCTCAGTGGAAACTTCGGGGATGCAAGGTGTGAACCTTGGGCCGGTGCTCCCTCGCAGCTAGCAACGGCGCGAGATCAGGGGCTTCCGTATGCGCCGATATGCGATGGGTTGCTCTATTTGCGCAACCAGTCGAGTGGTTCGAAAACGACGTTGGAGCGGACAACGGACTTCCTGCGTGACCACGTTTGGAAAGGTGAGCAAGTAGTCCGGTTTGTTCGTGACAACTTCTTCAAGGATTCAGCGCTGGAGATCAGTAAAGTTCTGGCTGTTGACGGAACCGGACAGTTGGCCGACGGCCCAGTTCCGGCGTTGATCGATGGAGCTGTTGAGGATCGCTATGTCATCACAGCGTTGCACGGCTTTGCCCTACAAGGGACAAAACCCGGACAAATGACGGTTGGGCTTTGGTATCCGGTCGTCGATATGCCTGATGTTTTTGTCAGCGCAATTCAACCCAAAGCAATAAGCAGTTCGATTTTAAGAGGTCCTGGCACTACCAATGGATTGGACTCGGTTGAATCGCGGGCAACAGATTATTTTGTCGCCTTCGATTTGGATAAATTCGAGCTTGGCTATGCGGTTGGTACTGATCACCCGGGGTTGGGTTGGTCGCCGCGACCACCGGCGTCGATGCATGTCGGCGGGATGCCCGGACCGGACGGGGTGAACACGATGAAGCCGCTTGTCAGGCTCGGGATGGTTAATCCGACACTGACCGATCGGACTATCGCTACCTTCACCGCCGGTTTTAAACGTAGTCACGGCGCTTTCAAGTATGGCGACTATGCCTCGATCAACTTCGGTATGCATTACGGGTTCATCGAACAGGGGGTGGTGCTTAGTAAACTCCAACCGCATCTGTCCACTCTCTACGTGTTGAACGATGGCACGATTGATATGAAGACCTGGACCGAGGCGGATAATGCACTATTGCCCGAAATAAAATTCGCACGCCAAAACGGTGTCCCGTTGCTGGAGCTTGATCCCGTAACCGGATTGGGCGTTCCGGGCGATCGGGTAACGCAATGGGGCGCTGGCAACTGGTCAGGTTCGGCCGAGGCAGATTTGCGCACCTTGCGGGCAGGGGCATGTGTACAGGAATCCGGCGGCAAGCGGTTTTTGATCTATGGGTATTTCTCCGCGGCTACGCCTTCGGTAATGGCGCGAACCTTTCAGGGCTATGCGTGCGACTATGCGATGCTGCTCGATATGAATGCGCTCGAACATACGTATCTGGCGTTATATGTGCGTCGCGGGGGCGATGTGCATATTGAACATTTGATCCCGGGGATGAGCGCGGTCGATAAAACGGCATCGAACGGCGGGCTGATCCCAAGATTTTTGGGCTTTCCGGATAATCGGGACCTGTTTTATTTGATGCGACGGGAGGAATGAAGATGCTACGTAAAACTCTTGTAATTCTTACTGCTTTGACACTCGGCAGTACTTCGGGAGCGATGGCGCAAACTGCGTTGCAACAGCATAACGAGGTATTGTTTCAGCAACTAAAACAAGTACACCGTTTGTCTACCGCCGAGCTCGACCGGTTGCGCGAAATATTCGCTCGTTCGGGGTTTATGGGGCAGGGCAACCCGGCGATTTCCACGCATCCAATTACAACGGAACAATGCCGTTCCGGTATTCCGGGCGGCGTAAACGGCTATGCGAATTCGCGGTTCGAGCGGATATGCGGAGACAAATATATGGCGCCGCTTTACGATCCTAGAACACAACGCCCCGAAGATGCGACAGCATGTATAGACCAGTTCGAGTTTCCGAACATCCCGTGCACCTATCCTGTGGTCTGGACCAAGGCTTCCGAAGCGGCGCAAGTTTGTGCGGCAATGGGTAAACGGCTATGCGATGCCCATGAATGGGAGGGTAGCTGCGCCGGAGCGCTGGAGCCTGCCGACTATCGCTTCGATTTGGCGCAAGGCATATCTGCAAGTACAGCGGTCTCTAGAATGCGCGCTGCACATAACGCACAATACGAAGCAACCAAAAGCTGGAGCTATGGTCCCGTTTACGAGCGGGGTGTATGTGCAGCGGCCAGCCAGAAAAGTTCTACCTGTGGCGGGGGTGGTTTTAACAGCTGTGGTTCAAACACCTACCCAACGGGCAGCTTCCCGAACTGTAAAAGTACCCTTGGCGTTTATGACACCAACGGTAATGCCGCCGAGCATATGAACCTGCCGCTCGCGCCTGACCAGATGAGTAGTCGTGGTAGCACGACGCTGGGCGTGACCGAAATGAAAGGTAGCTGGTTTATATTCGACAAATATCGCGCGCACGAAGATTGGTGTCGTTGGCGGGCGCCGTATTGGCACGGCTCGCGGGTTCTAAGTTCGGCGAGTCACGAGAATTACCACCTTGGGTTCAGGTGCTGTAAAACTGTTGACTAGGTGCGGTTGACCCCCAACGTCAACCACACCTAGTGCTAGCGGTATAGGGAAGCCTGTAGTCCGCGTGCATTGTTGATCGGGCCTTCACTGCTCACGATCTGTGCTAAACGCGGGTCTTGCATGATATCGGCCAAGGGAACCGCTCTGCCGTTAACATAGGCGGTTTCGCTTACCAGCCGGACTCCGTGGCTATAATCGGCATAGAGGGCTCCGTGGACGGTGCTCAGCGGCTGGATTGGAACACCATTGGTGCGATGCCAGCCATAGATTGCCACGCGGCCCGGTTTGGAACGCAGGCGGACTGACAAAACCAGATCTTTTTTCTGACCAGCGGTCAGCGCGTCCAGATCATTGCCGAGCGGCGCCAGTTGGCCGTCAACGGTATCGTTGTGTGTCAGAAGATACCCGGTGGAACTCATCTGGCTGGTTGGCTTCATTGGGCTGGGCGCGAGACGAATGCCGGCTTGGGAATAAATCGCGTCGACCATCTTAGTGGTCGGTAGGAAAAAGCCGAATTCGTCGGCAATTTCTGCGGCAGCAGGCAATCCCATCGGAATACGAACGAAATCCCTGTCATTCCCGACCGCCAGATAATCAGGCGTAACGCAGATCGTAACATTTGCTGCCTGACCATCGGCGAGTTTACCAGTGAAAGTTACGGGGATCAGGTTACGCAGAAAGGACGGGACGTTCCCCGACAAGACCTGCGAGGTCACCACGCTATCACGTTCGGAACCGCTGAGGTTTAGAACTTGTTCCATGACATCGCTGCCAGCAGGTGCTTTAGCGCGCCGCGTTGGAATTTCACGCACCAACCCGTTGGCACAAGTGGTGGAATTCTGGTTTGAGCTGGAAGCGAAGGAGGTGTTGGCCGACAAGATGTAAATCGCGACACCTACAACCGAAACAAGTTTTTTCATTTGAAGCCTGATTTCCAAGGGTAAAATGTTCCGCTAGCTTTCGCCGAAAATCACCAACCAAGTCAAGTCAACTGAAAATTCACGCGCGGAAACCCGCCGTTTTGAGACTCTGTCAATTGAGTCTCTACGCGAAATCAGTGGTTTATTCAGTGGTTTATAAGGTCAATGTTACGGATACTCTTACGCGTAATCGCCAAATTGACGATTTTCCGCCCTGATCTTTATTCTTTCTGGGTTTTCTGCTATAAAGGAACCAATATTTGTCGTGATTAAGTGGTTAACCAGTACAGTTTCAGTCGTATTTCCGTTAGATCGGAGGAGTACCATGAGAACTCTACATCACTTTCTTAACGAAGATTCCGGAGCAGTTACCGTTGATTGGGTCGTGCTTACTTCTGCGATCGTCGGTATTGCTATGGCCATGATGCTGCTGATTTCGGGTGGCATAAGTACTGGATCAAATAACATTTCGGCTGGCATGAGCTCGGTTGGATCGTACGACTTTACCAAAAAGGACGCCACTAAATACTTTGATTTCGGCATTGCTGCGTATCCCGACAACCAGACGCAAGCTTGGCGGGCAGGGCGGCTTGAAGTCGATACCTACGCTCCCGCTGGATATAACTACGACCCCGAATTTACGACTACGCGGTACGTCGATACAAGTTCCGGCAATCCGATTTATGTTTCCGATGACGGACTAAGCTATAGCATTGGTGGCGAAGTGGTTTTGGCTTCCGAATATAATGGATCCGGAAGCGACACGTTCAAATCGACCTTTGACGCATATTGGGTTGAAACGCAGTAACCATTCGGCTCTTGCCAAAAGATTGCTTAATATTCGCCAATAGAGCCGACGTTATTTCTCAGGCTTTATAAATTCCCGTCGCGTTAATGCAAATTCCCGTAACCGGCTTTCAACGTTCGCGTTTATCGATCCCGCTTTGAACGCGCCGTTCCGCCCTCTTTTTCCGGCGTGTTTGCCTGTCAAAATTTCGATACCTTCGTCGATGTTCGAAACCGGATAGATGTTGAATTTACCGTTTTCAACGGCTCTCGCTATGTCCTCGCGTACCATAAGGTTTTTGACGTTGGCTTTGGGGATCAATACACCTTGCCGACCGGTTAGCCGCCGATGCTTACAGACGTCAAAGAACCCTTCGATTTTTTCGTTAACCCCGCCAATCGCTTGCACTTCGCCGTTTTGGTTAACAGACCCGGTGACTGCCAACGATTGCTCAATCGCTGTGTCGGAAAGGGCCGAGAGCAGGGCGTATAACTCGGCTGACGAGGCGCTGTCACCGTCGATGCCGCCATAGCTCTGCTCAAACACCAGCGACGCCCAGAGCGACATCGGCACGTCCTTCGCGTAATTCGCCGCAAGATAGCTGGATAGGATTAGGACACCTTTGGAGTGGAGTGGTCCGCCAAGTTCGACCTCCCGTTCAATGTCGACAACTTTGCCGGTTCCCATGCGGACATTGGCTGTGATGCGGGTCGGTCGCCCGAAACTATATCCGTCCAGTTCCATTACCGACAGCCCGTTGATCTGACCGATTTTGCTGCCGCTGGTGTCAATCAACATAGTTTTTCGCGCGATCATTTCCTGAACGCGTTCAGAAATGCGGCTTGAACGTTCCGTTGCAGCGTCGATGGCAGCCGTGACGTGCGCTTGAGTGACAAGCTTTTTGCGTTGCTTATCTGCAATGAAATCAGCTTCGCGCATAATGTCGCCAAGCTGTCCGACCCGAAGTGTAAGCTTGTCGGCGTTACCGGCGATACGTGCCGCTTCGTCTATAATTCTTGCCACCCCGTCATTTGTAAACGGTTTCATATCTTCGCGCTTGGCAATGGAACCGATCATGCGTGCGTATAGTTTATTGGATTTGGCCGAACGTTCGAGGTCCGTATTGAAATCGGCCTGAACTTTGAAAAGTTCGGAAAAATCGGGATCGAGGTAGACCAATAGCGAATACAAAAAATGATCTCCGACCAGTACTACGCGGATGTCCAACGGGATCGGGTCGGGTTTCAGCGAAGTGGTTCCCATCAATGAAAGTTTTTCCGCTGGCGAAATGATCGAAATAGTTCCGTTTTGCAGGCAACGTTTAAGGCCATCCCAGGCAAAAGATTCCGAAAGTACGCGGCGCGCATCAAGCATCAGGTATCCGCCATTGGCGCGGTGTAGCGCACCGGGCTTGATGAGTGTGAAATCTGTTGTCAGTGTGCCCATCGTCGAAATATGCTCGACCCGACCAGTCAAGTTGGAGAGCGTCGGCATCGGTTCGTCAACGACGGGCGCGCAGGTATCTTTTGCGCCGTGCGTAACCATAACGTTTACCGTATAGCGCTTAAATTCTGGATATTCGTGAAAGCGCGAAGTGACGACGGGAAAGGAGCCACCACCTTGTTGTGACGGTTCGATTATAAAATAGTCGGCGTTTTCGAGGATGTCGTCCTGAACGTCCCGCAAATGCTCCTTGATGCTTTCAATACCGGAAAACTGTACTGCAACTTCGTTTATTGCTGTTTCAACGGCCTGCGCCGCCATCGTGGCATTCAGTTCCTCGACCGCCTTTCGATGTTCTTTTTCCCCTTTCGGGATAGTCTCTAAAAACTCAGCTAGTTCGCTTTGGGTGGCGTCGATTCGAACTTCGATTTCCGCTTTTTCATCTTCAGGGAGTTTGTGGAAATCTTTCGGGTTTAGAACTTTGCCGTCTTTGATTGCAGTCACGACAAAACCGACAGAGGTTTGAAGGATCGAGACATGGCGATTTCTGGCATCCTCGCTCAACTTTTCAAAAGCGGCGTCACGGTTATCACTGTGTTGTTGCTCAATTGCATTACGTTGGCTTTGATATTCGTCCGACTCAAAAAGCAACGGAATTGCGGCGGCTAGATCATTGATCAGTTCGTTCATCGCAGCCTTGAATTCAGGGCCGAGGCCGCTTGGTAGCGCAAGCGCTTTGGGTTTGTGGGGCGTTTGGAAATTGTTTACATATACCCAGTCTTGCGGCAATGGCCGTTCGATGGCTTTGGCCTCCAGCGAGTCCCTGACCGCAGCATGACGACCAGTACCTGCCGGCCCTACGGCATATAAATTAAAACTGGGGTGAGCGATGCTTGCCGACAGGTTGATCGCATTCAGCGCGCGTTCCTGCCCGAGCAGACCGGGTATTTCGGGCAGTTTGGCCGTAGATTTAAAACCTAGCGATTTGGGATCACAGACTGATCGAAGCTGGTTCGCGGCCAATCCGGCAGGTCGATTGATCAGCTTTTTTTCGACGGTTCCCATAATTCTCTCCAATTATTTCAACATCAATGCTGTGGTTGAGGTTAAGTAAAGCACCTCATGGACCAACGCTAATTCTTTATACTTGGCGCGTTATTCCGAATTCGTTCTTCAACGAGATATAGGAAACCACATCCGTTAGGGACACGACACCGAGCAGGTGCACGCCATCGGTTACAAGGAACTTTTTCTGCGGACCGCTCTGCATCTGCTCGATCAATGCCTGAACCGGTAGGTTTGGTGCGATCGAATTTTCCGTGGAAAGTGGAGTATAGATATCCGCGACCGTTAAACTGCCCCAGTTTTCCCTGTCGATTTTGTGAAGGATATGGCGATCAATGAAACCGCGCAAATGAGTGCCGTCGACGACCGGAATAAAGCCTTTATTTTGCCCAAGGACAATCTCGTTCACCAGATCGTTGATACGTGAGGCCGAATCAACCGTAATAGGTGTGCGCGTCATGATTTGTCCGACGGTATGCCCTGCCAGAATCCGCTCTATTCGTTGGCTTTCGTACGTTCCGCGTGACGAACCGAAAACGAAGAAACCGATCAGAATTAGCCAGAATCCCCCGAAGCCGCCGCCAGTTGCGACCGATACGAGCCCAAGCGCCATAATGGCGATGCCAAGCACGCTGCCAAGGCGGCTTGCGATGCGGGTTGCGAATTCAAGGTCTGACTTGAGGTACCAGAGAAAGGCACGCAGAACCCTGCCGCCGTCCATCGGAAAAGCAGGAACCATGTTAAAGATGGCAAGTACCAGATTTGCCAGAGAGAGATAGCCGAAAAGGGCGACCCCAAGTTCGCCGCCTTCGATATTTGTGAATATACCCGCCATAATATAGCCCAACCCCGCCAACGCGAAACTCATTGCAGGACCCGCAATCGCGATCCAGAATTCCGAGCGGGCGCTCTTTGGTTCACTATCAAGCCCGGCAACGCCGCCAAAAATGAAAAGTGTTATTCCTTTGATTTTCAGACCGTAAGAAATCGCAACTACCGAGTGCGCCAGTTCGTGCAACAGCAGTGATGCGAAAAAGCCGAACATGGCGATGATACCGAGCGAAAAATAGGTGACTTGTGACAGTCCCGGTATAAGCTGCGGGAAGTATTGAACCGACAGGTTCCAGACGAACAGCGCTGCAATTAGCAACCAGCTGGGATCAATGCGGATTTCAATTCCGTAGACGCGAAAGATTGTGACGGCATTTTTAAACATGGTCTGAATCCTTGATTGAAGACCGCATTAAGCGGCGGGTAGGCGCATCGACGCTTCGATCAGAGCAACCAGAATTGCATAAGAAAGTTTCGAGGATTTTCCGACACCAATGTAATCGTCGTCGTCACTCGCTAGCGATCTACGCAAGGTGCATGTCCAGGCACCGCTTCGGTCACGAGATCGTCCTGCAATGGAAACTGACCAGCCGGGCAGGGCTTCGTTTACCAAGTCGAGGACGCCATCCGTTTCCTCCAGAAAGCCGGGTTGCCGGTCTGCTAGTCCTGCAACCGGTAATAATGATCCAAGCGATTTGAGCGCTGTCGCCGCTGTCTCTGCATCGAGCTTTGCAACGCTTTCGATCTCGTTCATTAAATCGCGAAGTTTTTGGTTTTCCATGGTAATATTCTTTCCCGTTTCCGAAAGTTCCGCCAAATCTCCAAGAACCTAGCCCGACCATCAGAAGGTGCCAGACAAATGCATATTTCCACTATGACCTAGATCAAAGCATCAGTGTCATTCAAAATCTACTCTCTTCGAAGAATAATATAACCTTGAAGAATAATATAACCTTATTGAAAGGATTCCCTTATGTCCCGCAATGTTTTTTGGTTTGAAAACCTTAAGCGTGAAGATGTTGGTTTGGTCGGTGGTAAAAACTCGTCGCTCGGCGAAATGGTGCAAGAATTATCCACGGTTGGAATTAGCGTGCCTGCCGGTTTTGCTACGAGCGCCGATGCATTTCGCAACTACCTCGAAGCAAATAACCTGAACCAGTTGATCGCAGAAACACTCGCGGCGCAGGAAGACGGCAAGATTACGCTACAGCAGGCGGGCACGAATATCCGTGCTGCAATTGTCGGCGGTGACTGGCCTGACGACATCCGGTCCGATATTCTGGAGGCTTATATAGAATTGAGCCGTCGAGCGGGCGTCGATGACGGTTCTGTTGCGGTGCGCTCCAGTGCGACGGCGGAAGATTTGCCTGACGCCAGTTTTGCAGGGCAACAGGAAACATTCTTGAACGTGCAAGGCGCAACCGAGCTTCTTGATACCTGCCGGCGCTGCTATGCATCGCTATTTACAGATCGTGCGATAACCTATCGAAAGCTCAAAGGCTTCGATCACTTGAAGGTCGCCTTGTCTGTGGGGGTGCAGCAGATGGTCCGTTCGGATATCGGTGGCTCCGGCGTGATGTTCTCGATTGATACAGAATCCGGCTTCGATAAATCGGTGTTGATTAACGCCGCTTGGGGACTTGGCGAAAACGTTGTTCAGGGAACCGTTAACCCGGACGAATATCAAGTGTATAAGCCCTTCCTTGATGATCCGGATCTGGTTCCAATTCTTGAGAAAAAGTTGGGCGAAAAAGAACAGAAAATGATTTACGCCGGTCCTGAGGGCGCAATGACCAAAAACGTTCCAACCTCGAAAGCGGAACGCGCACGGTTTGTGCTGGAGGATTTCGAAATTCTGGACCTCGCACGTCAGGCCACGACCATCGAGGCGCACTATGGTCAGGCCATGGACATGGAGTGGGCGAAAGATGGTGAAACCGGCAAGCTCTATATCGTGCAGGCGCGCCCTGAAACGGTGCAATCGCGGGCTGCGTCGGGTGGTTTCAAATCCTACACGGTTACATCTGCTGGTGAAAAACTGTTAACCGGCCTTAGTGTCGGACAAGCCGTGGCAACCGGTCGAGTTTGTCTGATTGAAAGTGCGGCCGAAATCGATAAGTTTGTTGATGGCTCGGTTCTGGTAACCACAAATACTGATCCGGATTGGGTGCCGGTTATGAAACGTGCTGCGGCCATTATCACGGACCATGGCGGTCGGACATCCCATGCCGCGATCGTAAGCCGCGAGTTGGGTGTACCAGCCATTGTGGGAACAGGTAACGCGACCGAGATGCTCCATGACGAGCAGGAAGTGACCGTGTCCTGTGCCGAAGGGGAAACCGGATTTGTTTATGCGGGTATCGCCGAATACGAGGTTGAGGATATTGAACTTGGCACCGTGCCCGAAACACGCACCAAAATCATGTTGAACCTGGCCAATCCATCGGCAGCAGCACGTTGGTGGCGATTGCCTGCTGACGGAGTAGGGCTCGCCCGCATGGAATTCGTCGTTAGCAACACGGTAAAAGTACATCCGATGGCGCTTGTGCGTTTTGACGAGGTCAAGGACGAGACCGCGCGCGCGGAAATTGAAGCGTTAACCAAAGGTTACGAAAACAAAACCGACTATTTTGTCGAACATCTGGCGAGGGGACTCTCGCGCATTGCATCGTTTTGCTACCCAAAACCGGTAATCGTCCGGATGAGCGATTTCAAAACCAACGAATACGCGGATTTGCTCGGGGGTAGACAGTTCGAGCCCGACGAGGAAAACCCGATGATCGGCTTTCGAGGGGCGTCACGGTACTATTCCGACGCATACAAAGAAGGGTTCGCGCTGGAATGTCGTGCGATCCGTCACTTGCGCGAAAAGATGGGTTTCAGCAACGTTATTGTGATGATCCCGTTTTGTCGAACGCCTGCGGAAGCCGAAAAAGTTTTAGCAGTTATGGCGGAAAACGGATTGAAGCGCGGTGAAAACGGCCTGGAAGTCTATGTGATGTGTGAAATCCCGTCGAATGTGATCCTTGCGGAGGAGTTCGCAAAAAGTTTTGACGGTTTCTCGATTGGATCCAATGATCTAACCCAGTTGACGATGGGCGTGGATCGAGATTCCGAAGCGCTCGCCGATCTGTTCAAGGAAGACGACCCGGCGGTCCAGTGGATGATCGAAACCGTGATCGAAAAGGCCCATAAAAGTGGTTCGAAAATAGGGCTATGTGGTCAGGCACCAAGCAACAACCCTGCGTTTGCGCAGCTGCTGGTTGATAAAGGCATCGACTCGATTTCCGTGACACCTGATAGTTTCATGGCCGTTAAGAAACAGGTTTCGGAAGCTGAAAACGGAAGTTGATGAGAAGAGTATGGAAGGCGTTGAAGCAGCTGTTTCAATCGCCTTCGACGCTCGATGAATTCGATTTGTGCACGGATTTTTCGCGATTTCGGCCATCGTCCAATTTGCGCGATTAAGGTGAGGTAAAACAGTAAGCCAAACAGCAAAAGCTGCCTAATTATTGACCCGCTTCGAACACCTCCCCAATCTTCCAGCTATCCCGTTCAATAATCGACAAACCTTGCGGAGTCGCGATCCAGTATGTTCCCGACTCGTCTTGCAGCACAGCTTTAACTTCTTCGCCAGCGAGGCCATCGGTATGACTGATATTGAACCATGTCTGTCCGTCATACACACTGAGACCGTCGTATTCATATCCGAGCCATATTTGACCTGATTGATCCTCGAAAACTGAACGCACCTTGCGATTATCAAGTTCGATGTGTCTTTCGAGTTTTGACCATACGCCCTCATGAAGAAGACTTACTGCGCCACGGCCAGCAAACCCTGTTGCGACCCACAGGGTCCCGTTTCCATCCTCGACGATGCCCGTCACAGACGCGTGTTGGAGTTCGCTGCCCACGGAATACGTTTGCCAATCTGAGCCGTTATCAAGAGAATGAAGACCGCCGTTAGTGTGTGAATCCGATCCTACCCATAAACCGCCGTTACTATCGCGAAAGAGTGTACTAACTGCGGTAAGTGCTGTGTTCGTGGGCAAAGTTACGCGTGCAAAGGAAGTGCCATCACCCCGCGCTAACCCTCCTTCGCCACCAATCCAGACTGCGCCGGAAGGCTCTGACAAAACGGTGTAGGCAGGACCGTTAAGCCCGATTTCTGTTGATGAAAGCTGCCGCCAGTCCCCGTCCGAATACTGCGTGACACCTTTGCTATGAGCAATCCAAATGCTTTCGTCAGAGGCCCTGTGCAATGCGCGAATATAGCGGATTCCTGTGGCCTCGCTCGGTGTTTCTAAAATGGCGAGTGTCCGACGGTCGATAAGCGTCAACCCGTCTCGCCCACCGGCCCAAATTTCATTGTCGTTAGCTAGAAGCGAAGATACCTCGCCCGGGGCGCGCAGAATTGCCCAACCTGCCGGGAGCGATTCAATTTTCCGCTGGTTTGTAAATGAAATCGCCAGAATAACTCCAAGCACAACCACCGCTGCGCCGATCAGAAACTGAAATCCGGTTTTCACTATGCCGACGGAACCTTTCATGTAGATTTCCGCCGCCTTGGTACCGAAGTTGGTGCGAGCTTGCCTCCTTTGAGTATATACTGCTCATCGCAAAAGGATGCGGCCTCTTCAACTTCGTGTGTGACGTACACCAGAGTCATCACGCTACTTTCTGTGATCCCGCGAATAAGTGCCGCCATTTCCTCTCTAGCAGCTAAGTCAAGGTTCGTTAGCGGTTCGTCCATCAACAAAATTTCCGGTTCTGGCGCGAGCGTCCGTGCGATCGCGACCCTGCGCTGCTCACCGCCCGAGAGAGTATCGGGCATGCGTTTTGCCAGATGGGTCGTTCCGGTGCGGGCAAGAATGGCATCCAGAGTTTCGATCCTACGGGTTTTTGGAGTGCCACCTAGTCCAAACAAAATATTCTGTTCTACATTCATATGAGGCCACAAAGCAGACGACTGGAAAACCAATCCGACCTTTCGACGGTGTGGCGGAATTCTAATTTCAGTACCGAAGTTTGCCAACTCTCCAGAAAGTTTAATTTCGCCTTCATCAGGCACATCCAGTCCAGCGATCAATCTTAGCAGCGTAGTTTTTCCACAGCCAGATACCCCCGTTAAAGCAATTCTGGCACCGGTGTTAATTGTTAGGGATATGGCATCTAGAATCTTCTTTTCACCAAAGGACTTCGACACGTTCATCAAGGTAATCATTCAACTCTCCTTGGTAACTTTGGCAGCAATTGGCGCCATCCATAGGCTAGCAAAAACAGTATTGTTGAGTAAGCTATAGTTAGTAACGGGATAAGGAGGCAGAGGCTGGCAACCATCTCGGAGGCGCCATAATGCATATAGTTATAAACACGAATGGTTATCGTACTCGACCCCGGCGGGAGGGTTAATAGTGAGGCTGGTAGCTCACCAAGCGCCAACACAAACGTCAGGATCATCGCGACCAAACCGGAGCGCATCATCAGCGGTATATAGATCTGCGTCCAATATGCAGTGCCGCTAGGCCTGACAATTCGCGCCGCATCCAGTAAAAGCGAATCCGTCCTTCGCAGCTGGGCATACATGACAAGAGTTGCGACCGCTAGAAAGCGGGCTAGGTAGGTCAGGACTAGTATAAGTTCGCTGTCATAAACAGCGTAGGTCCAGTCATTATTCCATAGACTTATAATACCAATGCCGACAAGCGGGGCAGGTAGGCCTATCGGCAACAGAACAAGAAACCACCAGTAAGTTCTTACCCGACCCATGCGGCTCGCCGCAAAAAAGGCAATGGGTATGCCGATTACCGAGGCAAGCGCTGCGGTGCGTGCGGTTGCCATAATTTCGTCCGATGCCGAGAGTATGGCGTCTTCGATTGCAGTCCAGTTGTTGGTTAGCACACCTAGGCTGAAAATAGGCACAACGATCTGGATTACGAGGATAGCAACTGCAAGACCTTGTAGCCGCGCAAACCATCGCGGCCAGAATGGTGTACATTGCCGCGACCTTTTACGCAGATGCGGCCGCACCGGCACCTGCCGCAAAAATTTCAGGGTAAGTGCGAGAACTATAAGCGTGAGTACAAGAAGTGGTGAAGAGGTCAGAAACGCGCGTGCCGTACTGTGGTTGGCGCTAAACTCGGCAAAAATTTCAAGTGCGTAGGTGTTGAGCAAAAATGCGGAGGGAACGCTATAGTCGACAATAGTGAAAAGAAAAACGAAGCCGCTCGCAGCCAAGAGGGGTGGTGCTGCCAAGGGTAGGACAATCAAGCGAAATGCGTCGATGTCCGGTCGTACCAACCGACCTACATCAAATAATCGGGAGTCCACCGAGTAGAGTCCAAGTAGCGCAAGCCCTGTGCTCACCGGAGCCAGCGCCATCGTTTGCACCCACCATGCCGCCCCCCAACCAGAGAAAACTAATTCTGGAAGGCCAACCGTTCCAAGTTGTGCGTTCAGCCAATCAATCGCAAAGCGCCAAGCGAGGATGTGAATATACGGCGGAATTGCGATCATTGAAAAAAGGAGAGCTGCGACGGTCCAGCTGACCCTCGTGTTCCAGGTCCAAAATCGGCTAGCGGCAAACACTGCAATCAGCACATCTGCAATGGTAACTGCAATTGCAAACCCGGCGCTTTTTAAAAGCAGGTAAAATTGGCGCGACCATGATGCAATATTGTCAAAATCGGTTGCTGAACTTCGCCATGCCCAACTAGCGGTATCGATAACTAGCGAAATAAGAGGCCCTATCGCTACTATGAGTATGAGGACGACAAATATAAGTCGCGCCAGATTTGTCGACCAGGAAATATGCGTGTTACCTAACAAGTATATCCCTCAGTTCTAGTTTAATACGGGCCAGCGCTTCATATAACGCCGCCGTATCGACCTGCATGACCGTGACCTGGTCTGGTAAATTGCAGGAAGCGGTCAGAACGTCGGTCCCATTTACATGAAACCAACCCGCTTCGGCCAGTTCCAGTGCGATGTTCTCACCGAGAAGGTAATCAACAAACTGCTTCCCGTTTTCAGGGTGTGGCGCACCTGCGATCATGGCAACGGTATTTGGTATAACCAATGTGCCAATCGCACCGTCAGACTGGTCGGGAAAGACCACTGCAACCTCCTCCCCGTTTTCTAGCGCACTACATGCATCGTCGGTATCGGTCAGGCCGAACATGATCTCACCTTTAACAGCTAAATCCCGAACTACGGAATTGCCGTCAACAATCCGAACGCCTCGTGCTTGCGCCGAACGGTAAAAGTTGGCAGCGTGTGCATCTCCCCAAGCAGCATAGAGCGCCGCTGCATGTGTCGCAGATGTTCCGAACAGCGGATGCGCGATTGCCATCTGATCCCCGGGCCAACGATCTTCAAGAAAGTCAGCGAGGGAATCGGGCCACTGGTCTTGCGGAAGTGTTGTGGTGTTTACGATAAGAACTCGTGCACGTCCCCCGAAGGCTGTCCACAAATGCTGCTGATCCTGCTGACCATTGGTTGCATAGGCTGTTAGCAGTCCTCGTTGAGCCAATAGTTGGGTCTGAAGGAATTCCCCATTCCAGAACACATCCGCCCGAGGTCGATCCGCTTCGGCAATCAACTTGTTTACCAGACCGGTGGTTTTAGCTGCTTCGACGTCGTAGAGCGCCTCGACCTTGATGCCAGTTTCATCCTCGAAGGCCTGCAGGATAGGTTCGGCAAAGTGGCGATCAACCGAGGTGTATATTACAACTGTGGGATTTTCTTTACATGCTGCCAGATTCCATGCTGCCACAAAGAGTATTCCAACTCTTAGAAGGCGCGTGATATCGACTCGGATCACAAAACCCATCCCTCTCAATATTCCACTATTCATTTCCCGGATATTCTTAATCCTTGTTACCAAGCATAAACTTGGTAACGCCTGAAACTGGGTCCGGTATAATCACGGTAATTATCACCAATCCGATACCAATGAGCGGTGCCCCCGCAAGAGCGGCCGCAGCCCCCCCAACTCCGAGGATAATCCTAACCGGAAGATCGGCCTTTTTCGCAATATCAATCCTGCGCTTGTTTTCTTCTATATCCTCTTCAGGTGAGGGCATACTCTCGGGGGCTGCATCGTGAATAGACTGCTGAGCACTAAAAATCTTGTCCGTAATATCTTGGTAAAATGGGGGCGAAGCGCTTGCTTGAGTGTATTGATCGGTTCCCGACACTGTATTTGCAGCCGGAATAGCCCCTGCGGCAACGCTTGAAATAGACGAGAGAGAGCTTAGCGTGTTCCGAATTTCGCCCAGACTGGCAAGGACTGCGATTAAAGATACAACACTGCCGGCGATTACTGGGGCCCAGCCCGATGTGCGCAGACAATCCTCGGCATTGAACGGATCGCGCAGGCAATCATCGGCTAACGCAGTATCGGGCCAGACGACCGCAATAAAAAGCCCACCGATCACGGTTCCCATCGCAGTTAGCACCGCAGGAGTGAGGATTTGAGTAATGGATATACGAGACCGGATTTGCTTGTGAAAAGTCATACCGAATACCTCCTTGGAGTGCGTAATATCGCGTAGGTTATCATGGTTCCGATCACTAGCGAGTAATGCAGGAACTGGTAATTTCTGAAGCCCCACACCGTGTAAAGCAACCATGATACCGCGAATGGCGCCAGCAGACCGGCGCCGATCAAGACCCTCGGCGGTATTCTAACCTTTATAAAGTGCAGCGGCGTGATGATGACGTCCAAAACAGGTCTAAACACGTTGATCCCGAGGGGAAGGCCAATCATTAATCCAAATGAAATCCAGTCTGCTTGTGAAATTACCCGGTCAATATCGAAACGGTATGCCCCCGCAAAGACACCGAGCAGTCCGCTGCTGTAGAACAGCCACCCGAATGCAACTAGAACGCCAAAAAAGCTGAGTCCGCCTTTCCCGCGCCGCCCTTTCTGTGTGGACTTAGGGGGGGTAGTTTTGCGAGGCTTCTGTGCTGCTGCAATCGGTTCCGCACTGGACGTCGGTTCCGGGGAGGGCGGAGGCGCCGATTCTTTAGTTACGGGCGCTGTATCCACAGATTCAGTTGGCGCGGTATCTGTGGGTTCAGGTGTCAAATCCGGCGCCGGTTGTGGATGGGTATTTTTGTTGGAAAGTTCCGCTGACACCGGCGCCGTTAACTCGGCACCGCAACTGCCGCAAAAACGATCGGTTTCGTTGACTTTGTTGCCACAGGAACTGCAAAAACGCATGTGTTTTCCTCCGTTTAGCTTCAAACTGAGTTTCGGATTGTATCGGGTCTGAGTCAACCGAGTAAGATTGCCGCATTGATAATTTCTTGGTTTTTCCGACAATGTGGGCGTGGACGGTCCGCATTGTCGGAATACCTGTTTGGTGGACGTATTAAAGTAACTTAATTCAGGCCGCGATACTGCTTTGCGTTCGTGTGTTTATGTAGACAATTCACTCTATAAATGAGTGATGTTCACTAATGCGATGAACGACCAGCATTGGGGTTCTGAACGGAACGCAAACGTCACCTATCTTTGTTAATGTATTCGGTAGGCGAGTGGATGGTTCTGGCTGTGCACGCAGTCCAGAGCGAACCAGTCGCGCCTAATTTTCCTTGATAACAGGCTAAATACAGGAAAAAATTGAGATTTTGGTGGGAATTTCAAGACTGCAGCTGTAATTTTGACGTGATTATAGTGGTTTAACAGTGTTTTCCCTGAGATTAATAACAGGGAAATAATTTGATCAATCAAGGAATGTATCTGTCAGAACAGGGGTCACGAATCCCGAAATCTTGACTGCTGATATTTGTTCACATTTTGCCGAGAGGCAATTTAAAGGCAGTCTTAGTGTTTAAAATAGGCACATATGGCGAAAATTGTTTCGCAACGAAAAGTGGACAACTCCAGAAAAGGCTCCTCTGACAACGCCTCTTTCGCTCACTAGAAAATATTGGCACTACATTCCCCAAGGTAAACGATCATCGCATTGTATGTGTCCATTTGCGGATAGTCGGCTTCCGGCAGTTCTATTTCAAATCGCTTACCTAAGGCTATCACAAGATTAAGAAAATCTATTGAATCAATGTCAAACTCCTCGCGCAGGTCTTCGTCGCGTTCGATTGTTTCGATATCAACTTCCGGCGCAATGCGGTGCAACTCCTCTTGCAATATGGCTTCGATGTCGCTGGCTTTCATAATGTCTCCGGATTCTGTAGCAATTTTTCTATTTTGTTGAGGAAAAGAGCACCTCGGTGACCATCGCTGACGCGGTGATCTGCGGCAAGAGTAAGGACAACGCTCTGTCGCGCCTCTAGTTTACCGTCTACGACCCAAGGGCGTTCAGTAGGTGTTCCGAAACCGATGATAGCGACTTGGGGTGGAAAAATAACGCCATATATTGTTTCTACACCACGACTACCCAGACTCGAAACAGTGATGGTCGAACCCGAAAGCTCCGAAGACTTGAGCCCACCTGAACGTGCACGCGCGACCAGATCGTGCATTGCCGACATCGTTTC
>DFBM01000174.1:0-6113 GCA_002366645.1 Rhodobacterales bacterium UBA3080
CTTATGGTTTAAAACTAGTTTAGCGCTATACCAAATTTATCCAGCGGAGAATTCCACATGGCTGACGCTTCTTTTGATGTTGTTGTAATCGGTGCAGGTCCAGGCGGCTATGTAGCCGGAATCCGTGCAGCGCAATTGGGTTTAAAAGTTGCGGTGATCGAACGCGAGCATCTTGGTGGAATTTGTTTGAACTGGGGCTGTATCCCGACCAAGGCAATGTTGCGATCAGCCGAAGTCTTTCATCTGATGGAACGCGCGAAGGAATTCGGGTTGTCTGCCGGTAAAATCGGTTACGATCTTGATGCCGTTGTTAAACGTTCGCGTGGTGTCGCCAAGCAGTTGTCCGGCGGTGTAGGGCATCTTCTGAAAAAGAACAAAGTTACCGTGATTATGGGAGAGGCCACAATCACTGCTGCCGGTAAAGTTTCGGTTAAAACTGATAAAGGTATCGATACACTGACGGCCAAAAACATCATTCTGGCAACCGGTGCGCGTGCACGTGAACTTCCGGGCTTAGAGGCCGATGGCGAGTTGGTCTGGACGTATAAGCACGCGCTTAATCCACCACACATGCCTAAGAAATTACTGGTTATCGGTTCGGGTGCCATTGGGATCGAGTTTGCGAGTTTCTTCAATACCTTGGGTGCCGATACAACGGTCGTTGAAGTGATGGACCGCGTTCTGCCTGTGGAAGATGCCGAAATCTCCGCCTTCGCAAAAAAGCAATTCGTAAAACAAGGCATGAAAATCATGGAGAAATCCATGGTTAAAAAGCTGGATCGTGCAAAAGGTAAAGTAACTGCGCATATTGAAACTGGTGGAAAAACTATCACCGAAGAATTCGACACCGTGATTTCGGCCGTAGGGATTGTCGGGAATGTAGAAGGGCTTGGTTTGGAAAAACTGGGCGTAGAAATTGATCGAACCCATGTTGTAACTGGTCAGTACTGCGAAACCTCGGTTCCTGGACTTTACGCGATCGGCGATATTGCCGGCGCTCCGTGGCTTGCGCATAAGGCCAGTCATGAAGGTGTGATGGTTGCCGAGAAAATCGCTGGAATGAAGGTTCACGCCGTTAAACCCGAAAGCATTGCCGGTTGCACGTATTGCCAGCCGCAGGTTGCCTCGGTCGGGTATTCGGAGGCTAAAGCCAAGGAGCTCGGATACGACATTAAAGTTGGCCGCTTCCCTTTCATGGGCAACGGCAAAGCAATCGCTCTGGGGGAGCCCGAGGGCATGGTGAAGACCGTATTTGACGCGAAAACCGGGGAATTGCTGGGTGCTCATATGGTGGGTGCTGAAGTGACCGAGCTTATTCAGGGATACGTCGTTGGCCGTCAATTAGAGACCACCGAGGAAGACCTGATGCAGACGGTCTTCCCGCATCCAACGTTGTCGGAAATGATGCATGAAAGCGTGCTTGACGCGTACGGTCGGGCGATCCACTTTTAGTGGAAGACCCGGCGCTAAGCTGTTGAATCTAGCGAATTATGCGTGAATATTTAGCACCCTGAAGTGTCGCGCCTAGGATCGCACCTTGCTGGCCGAATACGACGGCATAAACCGGTAGGTTGATTGTGTTAGTTGACACACCAACAGAACCGGAATCCTGAGCGTATACAAATTCGGCGTCGACACCTAGCTGCCAGCCATCCGCGTTTCTAAAGCCGGCGAGACTTTCTTGCGTCATGAAGAACAACGCGTGGCTGAAGCGCTGCGCGCCGATCTGAAGTCCGAAAGATGCGGCCGAGAACGAGAAATAGTCCACTTTCGCATCGCCAATAAGCAATCCGCCCTCACCATAAGAACCGCCGACCATAAATCCGGCTTCGGTGATTTCGGGTATGATCAGCAAACCTGCCGCTTGCGAGGCTAGTTGCTGTGTGCCGGGAATTGTGCGGAATAGTTTATCGCGTGCAGCGTCGATTTCCGTGTCAATTTGTGAAACCGGTTTACTGATGCCTGTGCTCGTACAGGCCGCTGTTGCTGCTGTTGCTGCTAAAAATGTGCGTCTGGTCCAGTTGGTCATCGGAGTTATCCTTTTATTATTAACTGCTTCTGCCAATTGCGAAAAATTTAGCACGCCAACATTTATGACGCTAGAAAAACTATTCGGGGTGGCTGAATCCTGCCGGTAGGTAAATCAGTATTCCTCGTCCAGCAACATGCGGGCGACCCGGTTGGCGAAATACGTCAGAACGCCATCACACCCGGCACGTTTGAATGCACCTAGACTTTCGAGCATCGCTTTATCCTGATCTATCCAGCCATTTTGACCGGCTGCACAGATCATCGCGTATTCTCCGCTGACCTGATAGGCATAGGTGGGGACGCCGAATTCAGACTTAACGCGCTGGCAAACGTCGAGGTAGGGCATACCGGGTTTGACCATCACCATATCGGCGCCCTCAGACAAGTCTTTGGCAACCTCGCGTAGGGCCTCGTCAGTGTTTGCGTAATCCATCTGATAGGTTTTCTTGTCGCCTTTCAGTGCCCCGCTTGCGCCGACCGCGTCGCGGAAGGGGCCATAGAAAGCGCTGGCGTATTTAGCAGAGTAGCTCATGATCGCTACATCCGGAAAATCGTTTGCTTCAAGTGCTTGACGCATGATCGCGACGCGACCGTCCATCATATCGCTCGGCCCCAGAATGTCGGCCCCGGCCTCGGCCTGTGCGATCGTTTGTTGTTCCAGCGCGCCGAGCGTTTCATCGTTTAGGACTATACCATCACGAACCAACCCGTCGTGGCCGTCGGAATTATAAGGATCAAGAGCGACATCAAGCATAATACCAATATCCGGAACCGCTGCTTTGATCGCACGTGTGGCGCGGTTTACCAGATTGTCCGGATTCCACGCCTCGGCCGCATCGGGTGTTTTTAGCGACGAGTCGGTGTAAGGAAAAAGAGCAATTACCGGAATGCCGAGCGTTGCCGCTTCTTCAGCAGCGCGCACTGCATTGTCGATGCTTAGCCTCTCAACACCGGGAAGAGAGGTCACCGGTTCGCGAACGTTTTCGCCTTCGCGTACAAAGATCGGCCAGATCAAATCCGAAACGCTTAACTGCGTCTCTTGCACAAGGCTACGCATCCATGGGGTGCGCCGCAATCGGCGAGAACGACTCATCGGGAAGGGCGCGTGGATTGGATGCATGGCAGGCCTCATATGTTTGATATATATGAGATGCCACGTGCAGGGTCGGCTTGCCAAGAGGTTTCGATATAAAAACGAAAATGGCCCGTCGAATTAACAACGGGCCATCAAACTTTTATGGTAACTAAAGCTTAGTTCTTTTCTTTGTCGACCATTCTGCCAGCCGAGATCCAAGGCATCATACCACGGAGTTGTTCGCCAACTTGCTCGATCTGGTGCTCGTCGTTGATGCGGCGCGTCGCTTTGAACGACGGTTGACCAACAGCGTTTTCCAGCATGAAGTCGCGAACGAATTTGCCGTTCTGGATGTCTGTTAGAACATCTTTCATGCGTGCTTTGGTTTCTTCGTATGGAAGAATGCGTGGACCGGAAACATACTCGCCATATTCCGCAGTGTTGGAGATCGAGTAGTTCATGTTGGCGATGCCGCCTTCATAGATCAGGTCAACGATCAGTTTAACTTCGTGCAAGCACTCGAAGTAGGCCATCTCAGGCTCGTAGCCAGCTTCAACAAGTGTTTCGAAGCCCATGCGGATCAGTTCAACGAGACCACCACAGAGAACAGCCTGCTCGCCGAATAGGTCGGTTTCGCACTCTTGGCGGAAGTTTGTCTCAATAATACCGGAGCGACCGCCGCCAATAGCAGAACAATAGGAAAGGCCGATTTCCATAGCTTTACCGGTTGCGTCTGTGTCAACAGCCACAAGACACGGAACGCCGCCGCCTTTGACGAATTCGCCACGAACGGTATGACCCGGACCTTTTGGTGCCATCATGATCACGTCAACGCCGGCTTTTGGCTCGATAAGGTTGAAGTGGACGTTCAGACCGTGCGCAAACGCCATCGCCGCGCCTTCGCGGAGGTTGTCTTTTACGTATTTGTTGTAAGTGTCCGCCTGAAGTTCATCCGGCATAGTGAACATGATCAGGTCACACCAAGCGGCAGCTTCGGCAATGCCCATAACCTTAAGGCCTTCACCTTCGGCTTTAGCAGCGGACGGGGAGCCCTCACGCAATGCTACGACGACGTTTTTGGCCCCCGAGTCGCGCATGTTCAATGCGTGAGCATGGCCCTGTGATCCGTAACCAAGAATGGCTACTTTCATGTCTTTGATAAGATTGATGTCGCAATCGCGATCGTAGTATACGCGCATGATAATTCCCTTTCGGCGTTGTTTGATGAACTCAGAATAGGGATATTCTGTACAAAAGCATTTCCATTATCACTTATATTTGCCATATTGTAGAAAGTGAATTCACAATAAGTCGGAATAGCGATAAAATAATGCAAGTTGACGACATCGATAGAAAACTGCTGAGGATATTGCAGGACGACGCGAGCCTTTCTGTTGCTGAATTGGCAGCACAGGCGAATATGTCGGCCGGGCCTTGTTGGCGACGGATTGAAAAACTTGAAAGCGCCGGAATTATCAAAGGCCGCCGGGTGGAAATTGATTATGGAGCACTCGGCTACGCTGTGCTGGTGTTCTTGCGCATTACGCTTGATAAAACTCAAGGTAATGCCTTTGACGAGTTCATTCGCGAGGCCAATAAAGTACCGGAAGTTGACGCTATCCAGACCCTTCTGGGGCGCGTGGACATTCGTATGGACGTGCGGGCGCGGGATCTGAAGCATTATCAGGAAATTTACAAATCCCGTATTCTAGCCTTGCCGCACATAACAGATATCGAGGCGTTAATGCTTGTCTCCGAAGTTAAAAATACCGAGAGGTTGCCGCTTTGATTATTGATCTCGACGACGCTGACCGCGCGATCCTACGGGCGTATCAGCAAAACGGTGGATTGAATGCCAAGGAAGTGGGGGTTGCCGTAGGTCTCTCGCAACCCGCCGCATGGCGACGCATTAAACGGTTGGAGGAATCTGGCGTCATCCGTGGTCGCTCTATTGTATTGGATCGTGAAAAGCTCGGTTTTGACGTTGTGGTGTATCTTGGAGTTAAGCTTGTTACCAAAGGGCGGGTAAGCATCGAAGACTTTGAGCGCGCGGTTTCCGCCATTCCGGAGGTGCAACTGGTTCAGCACGTTCTTGGTGTTTACGATTATCGGCTAAAGGTAGTTGCGCGGGATTTATCGGATTTCGAACGGATTTTGCGGCGACGGATTATGACGTTGCCGGGCGTTGGGAACGTAGAATCGAACGTACTTCTTTCCGAAGAAAAGTCCGGAGGCACGACGATTTAAGCGCCCAATCCGGCTTTCATCGCAGCTTTACGCAAAGGCCCAAGCCCATATAGTGCCTTTAAGCCCGCCCGACGTAGATCACGCAGGTTTTGCGATTCCGCCATTGCGGCGCGGTTAAGGACGTCGACACCCTTGATACGCGCAGCCATATCTGGCCAACGGGTCCGGTGGTACTCGGATAAAACCTCAGGTGAACCGAAGTCTTTGCCCGTGTTTCGTGCGGCAACAGTCAAATCCACAAGTGCCGACAGATCTGCCAGACTCATGTTCAAGCCTTGTGCCCCGATTGGTGGTATAACATGCGCTGCCTCGGCCAGAAGGGCCGTACGAGGGCCGTTCAGTTGCGTAGCCCGCTGGGCAATAATCGGCCAGAGAATGCGTTTGCTCGAAAGCTCGAGTTTCCCGAGAATTCCACACGCTCGCAGATTTAACGCAGCATTGAAATCTGCTTCGTTCATTTTTTGCAAATCGTCTGCATTTGGTCCTGTTTCCATCCAGACCACTGCACATTGATGCACACCGGTTTGATCTGGCAAAGGCACCAGCGTGAACGGCCCACCGGAGCGGTGAATTTCGGTCGAAACATTTTCGTGTGGCCGTTCGCAACGAACATTGAACACTAACGCTTTTTGGCCGTAACGCCATTTTTTGACTTTGATTCCCAACTGCTCGCGGATAACCGAATTCCGCCCGTCCGCTGCGACCACCAGTTTTGCAAAAACCTGACGACCATCGGATAGCTGCACCAATGCGCCGTTTA
>DFBM01000174.1:6169-15761 GCA_002366645.1 Rhodobacterales bacterium UBA3080
GACATGCGCCACCATTTCGCGGCGCAACAGCCAGTTCGGAAGGTTGTAACCAAAGGCCTCGCGGTCGATGTCGTGAGCATCAAAGTTTGCTTGTTCACGAAGGCCATGTTCTTCACCTCCGGAATCAACGATCCGCATAATGCGCAATGGGGCGGCGTATTCATCGAGCCTTTGCCACAATCCTGACTTTTTCAACAAAGCCACAGACGGTAGTAAAAACGCCGTGCTGCGCAAATCTGCGCCATCGGCGTTTTCGTCAATAATCGGCGGTACCGGGTCAACGCATAAGGTCTCGAAACCCTCCGCTGCAAAAGCGGCTGTCGCGCAAAGTCCGGCAACTCCACCGCCTGCGACCAAAATATCCGTCTCGATCCGTTCCATGTTTCTTACCTCAGGTAACTTTTCGCACCAGCTGCGCCAGAAACGCAGCCAAATCCTCAGTTTGATGTTCGACATGTTGCGCGGTTTCTAACGGCCCCACAAGCACCGTTTTCATTCCCAATGCATGCGGGATGGCAAGATTTCTGATGTCGTCTTCAAACATCGCCGCGTGTTCCGTCTTGACGCCGTCAATCGTGAACACCTTTTGAAAGGCGGCAACGTCCGGTTTTGGCGCATACCCAGCATCCTCAACACCATAAATGGCGTCGAAAATTCCGCCTAGGCCACGTGCTGTCGACACGCGCTCGCCGTGTTCACGCGATCCGTTCGTATAAATAATTTTCCGCCCCGGCAACGCCGAGATTGCTTCCCGCAAAGCCGTATCGACCTCGATATGACTTAGGTCGAGTTGATGGACCTCGTGTAAGTATGGGTCGGGGTCGATGTTGTGTATCCGCATCAATCCCGCCAGCGTCGTTCCATGTTCACGCCAGTATTTCCGACGTAGTTGTTGGGCGGTTTCCTCGTCTACATTCAGCTCGCGCATCACGTAATTCGCCATATGCCGCTCGATCTGGTCAAACAATCGGACGTGCGGTGGATAAAGGGTGTTATCGAGGTCAAAGACCCAATAGTCTACATGTGAAAACGCATCGTAAGGCATGTTCGATTAGTATCTCGCACAGGCTCCGGCGGCAATAAAAATCGGGGGATTAGATGGTTAGCACTCTGGATTGGAACGGGAAGCTTGGCGAAATGTGGGCCAACAAGGTGGAGGCGCATGATCGCCTGCTGGGTCCAATTGGCGACGTCGGTATTGCGTTGCTGGGAGACATAAAAGGTAAGCGCATTCTGGACATTGGCTGCGGCGCCGGTGCGACAAGTCTGGCGATGGCAACTGCGGGGGCGCAAGTAGTCGGGGTGGATATTTCCGAAAACCTATTGGCAAAAGCTAAGGAACGTGACCTAGAAAATACGTGTACGTTTCTTTTGTCAGACGCCGCCACGGCGGATTTCGGCGAACCCTTTGATTTGATCTATCCCTTTGATTTGATCTATTCCAGATTTGGCGCGATGTTTTTCCCTGATCCAGTCACAGCTTGGACCCGTCTTCGTGATCAAATAGTTTCGGGTGGTAAAGCTGTTCATGTTTGCTGGCGCGATGCATCACTAAACGAATGGGTGACATTTCCGCTCGAAGCGGTTGCATCCATATTGGGCGATGAAGACACGAAAGTTAGTCCCTCGGGCGTGCCTGGACCGTTTGTGTGGGCTGATCAGGCCGTGTTTACCGACATTTTCGAAAGGTCCGGTTGGAAAGTGTGTGCGGAGCAGGTGAGTGGTGACATCCTTATTGGGGCTGGTCCCAATGCTGTCGCCGACGCCGTGCAATACGCGATGCAAGTAGGGCCACTGGGGTCGCGCATCAAAACCTTGGAACCGGATCTGCGGAATGCTGTGATGTCTAGTCTGGAAAATGCCATGAAATCCAAACTGGTTAATGGGCAAATACGTTTGAAAACAGAGGGCTGGGCCATCACCGCCACCGCATAGGATTACTTGCGAATTTTGTTGGCTCCCTATACCTTTCAGAAAATTGTATAAGGAAGTCCCGCATGGGTGAAATTTCTACACAAAATAAAGATGCATATTCTCTGGTATTAGCCGCAATTGACGAGGGCGTATATTTGCCCGGCGCCAGGCTAGTTGAATCCGAATTGGCGGAAAGATTCGGGGTCTCGCGGACACCGGTACGCGAGGCTTTGCAGCGGCTTGAGACCCAATCGGTGTTGGTTCGGGACGGGCGCTCGATGGTTGTCTCCTCGCTCGATCACGACCAGTTGGGCGAACTTTACGTGGTTCGCGCCGAACTTGAAGGCCTTGCCGCGCGTCTGGCGGCGCAACACGCGGCACCCGAAGAAGTGCGCGTACTTCGCGAAATGGTCGATCAAGATATGAAATTGCTCGGCAATCCGAAGAAGCTGTCGCGTGCCAATCGGCGTTTTCATAGGCAGTTACATCTGGCGAGCCACAACCGGTATTTGGTTCAGCAGCTCGAAATGGTGCACAGGACAATGGCGTTGCTTGCAACGACCACGTTTGCAGTCAGTGGCCGGGATTTGACGGCGCTGGAGGAACACGCCTCGATAGTCAAAGCTATCGAAGAACGAGATGGTGATGCGGCTGCGGCGGCTCTGAAGGCCCATATTTCGATGGCCTATCAAACCCGTTTAAAGACCGACGCCAATGCCGAATAACTTGCTGGCAGATCGGATTGCCTCGCGAATTGTTTCGCGTCTACCAGCCGTGGATATTTCAGGCGACGTAACGGACTTCAAAGCTGCATACGAATTGCAAGATTTAGTTGTCCAAAGGCTTGTTGAAAGCTTTGGCGAGGTTGCTGGCTATAAAATAGCGTGGAACAACGCTGCACAAATCGCGGAATTTGCCCCGAATGCGCCAGCGGTTGGTCATGTGTTTAGTCAGCAAGTATATTGGTCCGGCAAGAAATTTGATGATAACGAGTTCAAGCAACTTGTTGTTGAGCCGGAAATAATAGCGGTAATCTCGGTCGATATTGAGGGTGACGGACATACTGCTGAATCCGTACTTCCTAAAATTGCCAAATTTTATGCCGGTTTCGAAATTATGGATCGAAGAGGGTGCACTGATGTTACCCTCGCGCATCCGCCATCGATTGTTGTCAATAATATTTTCAACTTCGGTCTGGTTATGGGGGAGGGGGTTCGTGCCACACAAGTGGATCACTCTACGCTTGATACGGTCGTAAAACTGGATGGCACCGAAATTCTGAATGCTACGAACGCCGCTCCGCAAAACCCTGCCGAAGCGGTTGCTACGGTTGCCAATACGCTGTCAAAACGCGGTAAAAAGCTTCGATCAGGTGATCTGGTTCTATGTGGGACACATATGCCGCCATTCGAAGTGCAGCGCGGCTCTTTGAGTGTTTCCATGGGTAGACTTGGCGAGGCCAGTTTCAGCTATGGTTCATCATCCAGTCCGTGATGGGTTTTGTCCCAGTAAAACGGCGCAAAAAACAGTTCAACGATAGCTTTATAAGCCGCGAAGGCGCCAAGTGGCCAGTACAGTGGCAGCGTTAAAATATAGGGCATAAGGTGCCGTAAATGCTGCTGCGATGTTGCAAGAAACATCGCTGAAAGTGTAACAAACTGACCACCCGTCAACGCCAGAAGAAAAACCCACCAAAGCCCAACCGGAATCATATCCATCGGGATGACAGGTATGGAAAAATGGGCTAACCAAAGAAGCCAAAATAACGGTGCCGCGAGAAAGGCGCTTATTCCGCCCAGCAAAACCACATGGAAGCTGACAAAACCGGCTGGCCCCAAATCCTTTAGCAATCGGGAGGGATCCCGCATATGGCTTATCCAGGTCATCGCAAACCCTTTTAACCATCGCGATCTTTGACGAATCCAAGCCAGGGGGACGTTATTTGCCTCCTCCCATGTCGTTGTATTCACCATTTCACAGCGATATCCAAGTCTGGCAATCCGTATTCCAAGGTCGGCGTCTTCGGTTACATTATGCGCGTCCCAACCGCCGACCTCTTCCAAGATACTTCTGCGAAAGAAAACGGTTGTGCCACCAAGTGGAATAGGCAGACCGATGTTCTGGATGCCCTTCAGAATAACTCGAAACCACGTTGCATATTCGATGGTAAAACACCGCGCGAGCCAGTTGCTTCGACTGTTATAAAAATCGAGATACCCTTGAACACATGCGACATTAGCCGGCGCGGCCAGAAAATGATCAACGACCTTCAGTAGCTGGTCTGCGTCCGGCCGATCCTCCGCATCGTAAATCCCGACTATCTCGCCTTTACAAAATGGGAGCGCATAGTTCATCGCTTTCGGCTTGGTCTGAAGCCAGTCTTTTGGAACGGTGAGGCATTTGATGAAATCGGGAAGTCTCATTTCGGCAAGCGCACCGGCCGTCATGGTATCTGCTTCCTCGAGCAGGAACAGAACTTCAAGCTTTTCATGTGGATACTCCAACGCCTCCAACGCCTTGACGAGTTTTGTTAATACCTTTTCCTCGCGAAAAAGCGGCACGAGTATCGAGACGTCGAGCGTTCGTCGATGCGCGGATATGCGCGCGGCGCCCTCGGGCAACCAATAAGGCAGTTCGTTGTCTCGTCTCCAAGCCATCAAGGCGAACGCCCGTAGCAGATTGGTGGATAGGTTCGCGAGAAAAACACAGACAAGAAGCAGGTTTAACCAGATCGCGGGGAAAGCTACCATGGTTGCTGGAAGGAAGGCTAAGGCAATAAGAGAAAAGGGTTTTCGCCACGAAACCCCGAAGTTACGACAGCTGTATTCTTCGCTTGGTAGATTCCGCGCTGCTGTTAGCAATTCTTTATGAAATTTCGTTTGAAAATATGCGTCGAAACTTTCTGGCAGGCATCCTATGGCGGACACATTTGCGTCGGCCACGGGGTGACCCGCAGGGGGCACGAAGTTGATGCGATCGGCGGCAGCGTAAATTAAACGCTCGCCAAAGCGCCGCCACGGAACGACCTTTGTTCGTACAAGTGAATGCATATCCACCCCGCTGAAAAGAGACGTGTCAGGAGGATACTTAATCAAGTCTAATTGAAATTCATCCCGTACAAACCCCGACAACGAAGGTTCGGTCGGACTCTCGGTATCGAGGGTTTTAAATTTGGATGCATTATGGCTGGACACACTGCTTACTCGGCTAATTTCGGGCCAAATTTAACGTGTGTTTTATTAAAAGGTGGTTAACTTAGTCGGCCATCGCCTCAACGAACCGTTCGAACAGGTAATAACTGTCTTGCGGTCCCGGGCTGGCTTCGGGGTGATACTGGACCGAAAATACCGGGCGATCTTTCAGGCGGATGCCGCAGTTGGAACCGTCAAACAGGGAAATATGCGTTTCCTCGACATCAGAGGGCAGGCTTTGGCTATCGACTGCAAAACCATGATTCATCGATGTGATTTCGACTTTGCTTGTTTCATGTTCCTTAACAGGATGGTTCGCGCCGTGGTGCCCGTGGTTCATCTTCAGCGTCTTCGCGCCGAGAGCGAGCGCTAGCATCTGGTGGCCAAGGCAGATACCGAAGACGGGGATGTCAGCGGCCAAAATGCCTTGAATCGCAGGTACCGCATAGGCACCTGTCGCAACCGGATCTCCAGGACCGTTAGAAAGAAAAACGCCTTCTGGATTGTGCGCGAGCGCCTCCTCAGCTGTCGCGGTCGCGGGCAAAACTGTGACGTCGCAACCGGCAGAAGCTAGGCACCTAAGGATGTTTCGTTTCGCACCGTAATCAATAGCAACTACCTTGCGGCCTTTTTCGGTCCGTTTGGAGTAACCATCAGGCCATGCCCAACGCATTTCGTCCCATTGGTAGGACTGTGCGCATGTCACCTCTTTGGCTAGATCCAGACCTTCAAGACCGGCAAAACCTTTGGCTTTTGCTAGCAGATCATCGAGATCGAAGTCACCATCTTTGCTGTATTGTATCGCAACATGTGGCGCGCCTTGCATCCTAATCGCACGGGTTAGGCGGCGCGTGTCAATTCCGCCAACACCAATGCGCGAATGTTTTTCCATCCAGCTCGAGAGGTCTTCAGTCGCGCGATAGTTTGACGGCTCCGTCGGGTCCCACTTAACCACGACGCCTTCGGCAACGGGTTCACCGGTTTCGTTGTCTTCAGGGTTAACACCTGTATTGCCGATATGCGGGAAGGTGAAAGTTACCACCTGACCGGCATAGGAAGGGTCCGTCATGATTTCCTGATACCCGGTCATCGCGGTATTAAAGCACAACTCCGCTACGGCAGTGCCCTCGGCACCAAAACCTTTGCCGTAAAACACTTGGCCATCAGCCAAAACGATTACAGCAGTAGGGTTGGAATGACTGACAGGCGCGGAGGCTTGGGCCTGCTCGGACGGTGCGGCATTGGGCATTTGCGATATCCTCTAGGAATTTGCCGGAAAATAGATTGACTCCAGTCTAACGTCAAGGAAAAGGGGAAAGTATAATATCTATTGATTACAATCGCTTATATGTTTTTCAAATTGTTGCGGTTTGTGCCTAATGCAAGTATATTCCCCGTCTTGTTGAAATAACACCGCCTCTGGAGGGCAACCAAACATGCGTAAGCGACTTTCCGAAGCAACGAAAGACGCCATGCGGGCCAAAGATAAGACGCGTTTGTCCACGTTACGGTTAATAAATGCCGCGATCAAAGACCGCGATATTGCCGCAAGAAGCGAAACTAACCCGGATGGCGTTTCTGATGCCGAAATTCTGTCGATTCTCGCCAAGATGATCAAGCAACGGCAGGACAGTGCCAAGGCCTATGAAGAGGCGGGGCGTATCGAGCTCGGTGAAGGTGAACGCGGAGAGATCAAGGTGATCGAGGAGTTCTTGCCCAAGCAACTCGGCGACTCGGAAGTCGAAGCTGCGATTAAAGCCGCGATTGCAGAATCCGGTGCCGAGTCGATTCGTGATATGGGCAAGGTGATGGGTGTTCTAAAAGCCAAGTACACTGGCCAAATGGATTTTGGCAAAGCGGGTGCTGTGATTAAGGCGCATTTGGCTTAAGACGTTTTTGTTCTGCGCGGATGTTGATGTAATTTCCGCCCAGAATAAACAATGCACCAATGAATACTGCCAATACCAACGGCTCGTTATAAAGCGCCATACCGACAAAGGTAATTACCGGAAGCCGGATAAACTCCATCGGTGCGACGATCGAGGCTGGCGCCAGTGACAAAGCTGTCGTCAGGCAGAAATGTGCCGTTAATCCACATACAGCCACGACAATAATCCATTGAGCACCCAGCAAGGATGGTACGGGAATACCGCTTGGTAAACTCAACACAAAACCGAATGCGAATTGCAGTAGGGTCATCCAGAACAGCACGCTTAAAACGCTTTCGAAACGGGATATCTGACGGGTGTAAAGTACGTTAAGGGCGAAGAATAATGCCGCACCCAAACCGGCCGCGTGCCCTGCACCTAGTGTGACCACACCCGGTTGAGCGACGATCAGCACACCAATGAAGCCACTCAGCGCCGCCAAAACTCGTGCTTTTGTCATCGATTCGCCGAGGAAAATGGGTGCAAGCAAGATAACCCAGATCGGGCTGGTGAATTCTAGTGCAACCAGTTGGCTAAACGGAATCACCGAGATGCCATAAAACCAGAGGTTTTGACCCGTAAAATGAAACACGTTGCGTTTCAAATGTAGAGGTAGTCGATCCGTTTTTACCTGTGAAAAACCAAGCGTGGAACGCCAAACAAAAAAGCTAACAATCGCAAACCCTATGGCCGAGCGATACATCATCAACTCGAACGTATTCATCTCGACCGCCAACTCGCGACCAGCAACGGCCATCGCTGTAAACGACGCAACAGCGCCCATCATCCAGAGACCAGCGCGTAAAGGGTGTGATTGATCAGTCATGGCGCGGAAGGTGACAGTAGGGCCGACGCTTGGCAAGCTGAACGTTGCGGCTCAGGAGATTTTGTATTTACGCGACAGGTGGGCCGTCACTCGGCCCCAATCCGATGCCTTCACGCGGGCCTGATGCGCATCGAAGGTGCTTCGATCCGAGAATTCTTCGTCAACTAGATATATATTCGGATTTTCCGGGTCCGCTCGAACGCTGAACGCCAAGCAACCACGCTCGGCCAAGGTTAACCGAATGTGATCTGGTAGATGATCTGTGACTGTCTTTATATCCTCGTCGGGGACTTCCAGATAGCCCGACAGCACTACTCCCATTCGATAGTACCCGGAGGTTTGGAGGTAATGTCGTATGTCACACGGTTAATGCCGTTTACTTCATTAATGATCCGTGTGGCCGTTTCGCCAAGGAATTCGTGTGTAAACGGATAATAGTCCGCAGTCATACCATCGACAGAAGTCACCGCCCGTAGCGCACAGGCGAAGTCATAGGTCCGGCCATCGCCCATCACACCTACCGTGCGAACAGGTAGAATCGCGACAAAGGCTTGCCAGATTTCATCGTAGAGCCCGTGCTTGCGGATCTGGTCGATATAAACGGCGTCTGCTTCGCGCAATATGTCCAGTTTCTGCCGTGTGATTTCGCCCGGACAGCGGATTGCAAGGCCGGGACCGGGGAAGGGGTGACGACCAACGAAACTGGCCGGAAGACCTAGCTCACAACCCAAATCGCGGACTTCGTCTTTGAACAACTCACGCAATGGTTCGACCAGTTCCATATCCATTCGTTCGGGCAATCCACCAACGTTGTGGTGCGATTTAATGGTCACAGAAGGCCCGCCCGAGAAGCTGACGCTCTCGATCACGTCCGGATACAATGTGCCTTGAGCGAGGAACTTTGCCCCACCCACCGATTTGGCGTGTTTTTCGAATACATTGATGAACAGTTTGCCGATGGTTTTTCGTTTTACTTCCGGATCGGAAACACCTTCCAGCGCGTCTACGAACAAGTCACCTTCAGCAGCGTGGATCAGCGGGATGTTGTAGTGCTCGCGGAACATGCTCAGCACTTCTTCCGTCTCGTTTTTGCGCATCAGACCGTTGTCCACATAAACGCACGTGAGCTGGTCGCCGATAGCCTCATGGATAAGAATCGCTGTGACAGACGAATCAACGCCACCCGACAGACCGCAAATCACCTTCTTGTCGCCTACTTGTTCGCGAATTTCCTCGATGGCCTGTTCGCGGTACGCTTTCATCGTCCAGTCACCGGTGAAACCAGCCAGATCGGTGAAGTTTTTATAGAATTGTGCACCATTGGGCGTGTGATGAACTTCCGGATGGAACTGCACAGCGAAGAAATTGCGTTCCAAGTCGGCGGTAATTGCAAAAGGTGCATTCGGTGAAGTGCCGTATACCTTGAAACCGTCGGCGAGCTTGGAAACATGGTCGCCGTGTGACATCCAGACCTGCTCGTCACCTTCTGCGAACCAGCCATCAAGCAACGGCATGGATTCAGCCGCCGGTGATACAAATGCACGGCCGAACTCGGCGGTGCCATGGCCGCTTTCGACCTTCCCGCCTAATTGTTGCATCATGACTTGCTGACCATAACAAATACCAAGGATCGGCAGACCCATCTCGAACAAGCCTTGCGGTGCGCGCGGGCTATTCTCGTCAATGACGCTCGCTGGTCCACCTGACAGGATCACGGCTTTCGGAGCGAAATC
>DFBM01000174.1:15795-26259 GCA_002366645.1 Rhodobacterales bacterium UBA3080
GCGATTAGCTGCGTAACCTGGGATCCGAAATCAATGATGAGAAGGCGGTCATGTGTTTGATGTGTCATAAGCCGCTGTTTATGGCGCTCAGCGGATTCGTGCAAGCGGATCGTGTAAATGTCGCGGATGGATTATGTCGAGACGGAAACGTCCAACGAGAAAACCGAATTTCTATACTATAAGCCGATAAACCGGTTTAATAGTTGGAATACCTCCATGACATCATCTCCTGCTTCCGAACAAAATGCCCGCAGACGATCCCGTGGAACGGGCGGGGGGGGCGCGCGAAGGGCAGAACGAACTGTGCCTGTCTTTGAAGCCGCAAAGTTTATCGAGCGCAATATCCCGAATTTCGAAATTCTGAATGCCGAAGCGCTTGAGATAATCGAATACAATGCCGAAACTGTGCTCGAAGAGATCGGCGTTAATTTTGTCGACAACCCCGAGGCGCTGCAACGCTGGCGTGCCGCGGGGGCCGATGTTACCGGCGAGCGCGTACGTATCCCCCGCGGCCTTGCGCGCAAGCTATGCGCAACCGCGCCCGCCAAAATCGTTCAGCACGCGCGAAACTCTGACCGGACCGTTGAGATTGGTGGAAACTCGCTGGTTTTGGCTCCTGTCTACGGCCCCCCATTCGTCCGCGATATGGATGGGGGGCGGCGGTATGCGACAATTGCGGATTTCCAGAAGTTCGTAAAACTCGGACATATGTCGAAATGGCTGCACCACTCAGGCGGAACCGTGTGCGAGCCTACAGATGTACCTGTAAACAAGCGCCACCTCGATATGCTTTACGCCCATATGACATTGACAGATAAACCTTACATGGGGTCGGTCACGGAACCTAGCCGCGCGCAGGATTCCGTCGATATGTCCAAGATTTTGTTTGGCGATCAGTTTGTCGAAGACAACGCGGTGATGACCAGCCTTATCAACATCAATTCGCCGTTAACCTTTGATCCGATCATGATGGGTGCACTCGAAGTTTACGCCCGTCACAATCAAGCCTGCATCATTTCACCCTTTATCGTTGGTGGCGCGATGGCTCCAGTCTCGGTTGCCGGCACGCTAACGCAGGTTCTGGCCGAAGCGCTGGCCGGAATCGCTTATTCGCAAATAATCCGTCCGGGTGCACCGGTGATCTTCGGGGCGTTTGTTACATCCATCGATATGAACTCAGGTGCACCAACTTTCGGCACGCCTGAAGCCTCGAAAATCCTTTACGGGGCAGGGCAACTGGCAAGGCGGATGAACCTACCTTTCCGTTCTGGCGGAGGATTGTGCGGGTCGAAACTTCCGGACGCGCAAGCAGCCTATGAAACGTCTAACACATTGAACGCAGCGTTGTTGGGCGGTGTAAACTTTATGCTTCATGCTTGCGGATGGCTGGAAGGCGGACTTGTATCCAGCTTTGAAAAGTTCGTGATGGACGCGGATCAGCTAGGTGTATTGCATGCGATTGCCGAGGGTGTGGACATGACGGAAAACGGTCAGGCCATGGGCGCGATCGAAGAAGTGCAACCGGGCGGGCACTATCTGGGATGTGCGCATACACAAGAGAACTTCAAAACCGCTTTTTGGCGGACCAACGTTTTGGATTACAAGCCATTCGAGCAATGGAGCGACGAGGGGGCTCTCGACACTGTTCAACTGGCCAACATTCGTATGAAGAAAATGTTAACCGAGTATCAAAAGCCAGTAATCGACCCTGCCGTAGACGAAGCTTTGTTGTCTTTTGTGGCTAAGAAAAAGGAAAGCATGCCAGATGCTTTCGTCTGACGTTAAGAGGCGCACGAGAGTTGGGAAACTTCTCCAACCTCTACCATGAGCGCGGAAAGAATCTGGATGTGCTTTCGAACCGAGTAAGCTGCATTTTGCTCCAGACGTTCACCATTCAGAAGTGCTTCTTTTTGAAGTAGCACATCGACCGTTTTTTGAGTGCTTTGACATTGGGGTAGGGCGCCGGGTTTTCCGGATTTTCGATATTCCGCCATTCCGGCGCGAGCAGCCCTTATCAATAACTTTGGACGACGCAAGTTGTTCAATTCATTAACTACATTATGCATATTTTCGACTTTCTATGTTTGTGACCTGCCAAACATCGCACAACCTAGGGGTGTGTTGCGTTAATGAAGTTATGTGCGAACGCTGCAATGCTTGAGTGCCAAAATTAACTTAGATTAACCAAATATTTATAATGCAACTTTAGGTAGAGTTTTCGAATTTATCTAAAAGATGGCTAAATATTTTGACGAATTGTGCGGTAAACCCCGAACAAGAAATTTATCCGGACTGGGTTCCGGAGCATGCTCGGAACTATCTGATTCACACGTGCCAAGGCATAAGTATCCGCGAGTTGGCGCGCCGTCAGAACTGTCATCCCTCTACGATTTTAAGGCAGGTTCGCAAGTTCGAGACCAGACGTGATGACCTTCTGATTGACGAGGTGCTCGAGTCACTTTCACATCAATTACCCCAAACCCAACCCGTTACGGAGACAAATTTTATGACAGCATCTTCATCCATAAGTAACACTGATATTTCTCGCGAAGCCCGGCGTATTCTTCGGCGCCTTTGTGAAACCGGAGCTTATCTATTGGTGGCTCCAAATATGGATGTAGCTGCGGTTTTTAAAGAAACCGTTCCGGGGAGACCAACCCGTATCGCCGTGGTTGAGCGCAATTTCGCACAAGCGTTTGTACTGAAGGAGTGGATTGCCGGTGAACAAGTCGGAAAACTCAGTCGTTACAGCATTACACCAACCGGTCGAACTGCGTTAAAACGTTTGATCGAGGAAGATCGCCAGCAAAAACTGGAAGATTGCCCCACCACGTCTTTTCAGGAGCAGCATAAGGAATTTGGTGAGCGTGTGGTTAACATCTATGACGGATCGGGACGCAAAAGCCTGCGTTATAATTTTGCCGAAAGCCCGTTAACCCTGTTGGCGCGCAAAAAGGATAAGTCAGGGGCGACGTATCTTAGTGCGGAATTGCTGGAGGCAGGCGAGCGTCTTCGGGAAGACTTCGAGCAAGCACAACTGGGACCACGCGTTGCGCAAAACTGGGATCGGTTTCTTACGGTTGGCGGGGCTGGCTGGCAGGGTGGTGCCGAAACTAGCGGGTCATCCGGTGCACGCGATAGGGTTTCTGTGGCACTAAAGGCGCTCGGCCCCGGGTTGGCAGATGTTGCGCTGCGCGTGTGTTGCTTTCTTGAGGGTATGGAAAAGGCGGAAAAGCGCCTTGGCTGGTCGGCCAGGTCCGGCAAGGTCGTTTTGAAAATCGCCTTGCAAAGACTGGCGGACCATTATGGTATTGCTGCGCCTGAACAGCGCAAAGTTAGTTAGCAGCGGCTACGATGCCGGAAAAGTCGGAAGCCTTAAGCGAGGCGCCACCGACCAAGCCGCCGTCAACATTGGAAACGGCAAATATTTCTGCGGCATTGGATGGTTTTACCGATCCGCCGTAGAGAATACGAACGCCGTTTCCGATTTCATCACCAAAGCGGGCGACCAGTTTGCCGCGCAGAAAATCATGAACTTCACCAACTTCTTCTAGCGTCGGTGTGCGACCGGTGCCAATTGCCCAAACCGGTTCATAGGCGATGATAATGTTCGTGGCCGTTGCGCCTTCGGGGGTGGAGCCGTTAAGCTGTCCGCCAATGACATCTAGTGTTTCGCCTGCATCGCGCTGACCTTCAGTCTCGCCAACGCAAATGATTGCTTGCAGACCCGCACGCCATGCAGCTACGGATTTTTTGTTAACTTCTCCGTCTGTTTCACCATGATCGGCACGGCGTTCGGAGTGGCCAAGAATAACCGCGCCAGCACCAGCATCTGCCAGCATTTCGGCTGAGATATCACCAGTGTGCGCGCCGGTTTCGTTCCAGTGGCAATCTTGCCCACCAATAACGATGCCGCTACCGGAAGCGACGTCAGCCATAGCGGCAACCAGTGTCGCGGGAGGGCATAAAATAACGTCGCAAGTTGCGCCTTCGCTGCTGGCTTTCAAGGCTTCAAGTTCGCCAATCGAGGCCTTCAGCCCGTTCATCTTCCAGTTACCGGCGGCTATTTTCCGACGCATATTACTTCTCCCATAGAATTAGTTCTGAATTACATTCCTGCGAATTTGATCGATTCCCCACATCCGCAAGCTTCGGTTACGTTCGGGTTGTTGAACGAAAACCCTGCTTCCAGCAATGATACGGTGTAGTCGATCTCTGTTCCAAACAGGAACATTTGCGCCATAGGCGCGATCATCACGCGCGCGCCGTTGTATTCGATGACTTCGTCCAGAGGATCAACCTCCTCGACATAGTCCATCGTATATTCCATGCCCGCACAGCCGCCTTTCTTGACGCCGATACGAAGGCCTTTTTTCTCGCCATCACCCATCAGACTCGAAATCTGTTTTGCGGCGGCGTCTGTCATGGTGACAGCTTGTTTTCCGGGAATTGCAAACATTTACGGCTCCTGCGTCTTAATTGCGTCGAGTTTAGCTTCCACATCCGCAATTTGTACGGAAAGTTCAGCATTCGCGGCGCTAATTGCGTCTAGAATCATCGAATAGTCGTCGGGCGTAACTTCGGAGATGTCGTCGATTTTCACGCTCAAATCCCGAAGTGTGTCGCCGAATTCGGCGAGACGTTTCGTGTTCTCGGTTTCGATTGCGCCAACGGCTGATGCCAATTCCTCATTGGCTTCCATTAGCGCTTTATTCGTCAGCGACTGTCGCTCAACTTGCGCCGCCATGTCGCCGCGAAAAGACTTCAAAACGCGTTCGTTATTCAAATATATCAAACCACCTGCAACAATTGCACCGACAATTGCCGATACACTTACGCGGTAGACCAGATTTTGAATAACGCGCGCCATTACATAAAGCCGAGCTCTAGTCGGGCTTCGTCAGACATCATGTCCATGCCCCACTGGGGCTCCCAAACCAAGGCGACGTTCACGGTCTTTACACCTGCGAGCAGCAGCACCGCGTCGGCCACCCAACCGGGCATTTCGCCGGCAACGGGGCAACCTGGTGCTGTCAGAGACATTTTGATGTCAACGTTGGCTTCGGTGTCTATGTTGATCGTGTAGATCAGACCCAGATCATAAATGTTCACAGGAATCTCGGGGTCGTGCACAGTGCGACACGCCTCGACGATAGTTTCATATAGCGGGTGATCCGTCGTTGACGGAGCAATCATAGGTGTGCCTTCCATAGGCATTTCGGTCTCTGCGTTCATCAAATTTAATCCTTTTCGGAATTCCTGACTAAACATATAGGGTATAACATTCCCGACGTCTAGATCATGCCGAGGCTTGTATCTGCGGCAAAATTGAGGTCAAACGCGCTTCAGGCCGATTAAGTCAGGAAAACAAGTGAAAAACGTATCGTTCAAAGTTCATCAAACCCAAGGCAAAGCACGCACAGGCGTACTTCACACCCCACGTGGCGATATCCGTACGCCCGCTTTTATGCCGGTCGGAACGGCCGCAACCGTCAAAGCCATGATGCCCGAGAGCGTTGCTGCAACCGGTGCGGATATTCTGTTAGGCAATACGTACCATCTGATGTTGCGCCCAACGGCCGAGCGGATCGAACGTCTTGGCGGGCTACATAAGTTCATGAACTGGGATAAGCCGATCCTTACAGATTCCGGCGGGTTTCAGGTGATGAGCCTGACAGGCTTGCGAAAACTGACCGAAGCAGGGGTGAAATTCAAATCCCACATCGACGGGTCGGAACACAATCTTACGCCCGAACGCTCCATGGAAATACAGCGGATGCTCGGCAGTGATATTGTTATGTGTTTTGACGAGTGCACGCCATATCCAGCAACGGAAGAGGTGGCAACGGATTCGATGCGCATGTCAATGAGATGGGCGCAGCGTTCAAAGGATGCATTCGGAGACCGGCCTGACCATGCGCTGTTTGGCATCCAGCAGGGCAGTACTATCCCGCATTTACGACAGGAAAGTGCGGATGCGTTGAAAGACATTGGTTTTGACGGTTATGCGATTGGCGGTCTGGCTGTGGGCGAAGGGCAGGAGGCGATGTTCGACGTACTCGATTATGCGCCCGGCATGTTACCCGAAGATAAACCACGTTATCTGATGGGAGTCGGCAAGCCCGACGATATCGTGGGTGCCGTGCAACGTGGCGTGGATATGTTTGATTGTGTTTTGCCGTCGCGGTCTGGCCGAACCGGTCAGGCACAAACGCGGATGGGTGCGGTTAATATGCGCAACGCCCGCCATATGGACGACCCGCGACCTTTGGACGAAGAGTGTGCTTGTCCGACGTGCCAGAACTATTCTCGCGCCTATTTGCACCACGTGCACAAAGCCAACGAAATCATCGCCAGTATGCTTCTGACATGGCATAACCTGCATTATTATCAGGAGTTGATGCAGGGTTTACGCGCCGCCATTGCGTCCGGAACACTTGACGACTTCGTCGCCGCGTTTCACACAAGACGTGCGATTGGCGATATACCGGTATACGGCTAATTCGTTTGGTACCAGAAAACTAGGTTACTGGTTGCAGGCTTCGCGTTGGCACCGCAGGTTTTTTGCCGGTTTTTTAGCGAGTTTTTTGCCGCCGCCCTTGAAACCCACCCGAATTCCAGCCATCTCTTTTACCAGATGATGGAAGCACCGACGTTGCCGGATAACCGGAACAAGGTGCTTTGCTAAAATGAGGAATACCTATGACAGACTCGAGCAGCATAACTTTTCCGGTCCTTCCACTACGTGATATAGTGGTTTTCCCCCACATGATCGTTCCGCTTTTTGTCGGCCGCGAAAAATCTGTGCGGGCTTTGGAAGAAGTGATGCAAGACGACAAACAAATTCTGTTGTCCAGCCAAATGGATGCCAGTGAAGACGAGCCGACAACTGAATCCATCCATACAACCGGCGTTCTGGCGAATGTCCTGCAATTGCTGAAGCTACCTGATGGGACCGTGAAGGTTCTTGTTGAGGGCAAGCAGCGGGTGCAAATCACTCGTTTCCTCGAAAACGAAGAGTTTTTCGAGGCAGAAGCCTTGCTGGTCAACGAAGACGAGGCGGATTCCGATATGGTGACGGCGCTTTCGCGTTCGGTTACCGACGAGTTCGAAAAATACGCACGTTTGAACAAAAACGTACCCGAAGACGCGGTTTCTGCTGTTCAGGAAGCCGACAACGCGGTGAAACTGGCCGATACGGTTGCCGGTCATCTTGGTGTGCCGATCGAGGAAAAACAGAAGCTTTTGGAAATCGCGGATGTCGCACAGCGACTGGAGCGTATCTACGAGCTAATGCAAAGCGAGCTGTCTGTTTTGAAAGTCGAGAAAAAGATCAAGTCGCGTGTGAAAACCCAAATGGAACGGACGCAGCGCGAGTATTATCTTAACGAACAGATGAAAGCGATTCAGAAGGAGCTCGGCGACGGTGAAGAAGGCCAGAGCGAGATCGGTGAACTTGAAGATCGTATCGCCAACGTCAAGCTTTCCAAAGAAGCCTTGGAAAAGGCAGAGGGAGAGCTCAAGAAGCTCAAGAATATGTCGCCAATGTCGGCTGAAGCTACGGTTGTTCGGAATTACCTCGACTGGATGTTGTCCATTCCTTGGGGTAAACGCAGCCGTGTAAAGAAAGACCTGAACATGGCGCAAGCGGTTCTGGACAAGGATCATTACGGCCTTGAAAAGGTCAAAGAACGCATCGTCGAATATCTTGCCGTGCAGCAGCGCAGCCAGAAATCACGTGGCCCGATCCTGTGCCTCGTTGGCCCTCCGGGTGTTGGTAAAACGTCTCTCGGCAAATCTGTTGCCAAAGCAACGGGCCGCGAGTTTATCCGCATTTCCCTTGGTGGTGTGCGCGACGAATCCGAGATTCGTGGCCACCGACGGACCTATATTGGTTCGATGCCCGGAAAGTTGATCCAGTCGATGAAGAAAGCGAAAACGATCAACCCGCTTATCTTGCTCGACGAGATCGACAAGATGGGGCAGGACTTCCGTGGTGACCCTGCGAGTGCGATGCTAGAGGTGCTGGATCCGGAACAAAATTCGACCTTCGTCGATCACTACCTTGAGGTGGAATATGACCTCAGCAACGTGATGTTCCTGACCACGGCGAACTCCTACAACATGCCGCGTCCGCTTTTGGACCGGATGGAGGTCATTTCGCTGGCTGGTTACACCGAGCACGAAAAAACCGAAATCGCACGGCAGCATTTGATCGCCAAACAGGTCAAGGGCCATGGTTTGAAAAAGGGCGAATTCGTTCTAGAGGACGACGCACTATTGGATATCGTGCGGTATTACACCCGCGAAGCCGGTGTGCGTAACCTGGAACGCGAGATTGCCAAGCTCTGCCGTAAAGCAGTGACCGAGATCGTGATGAAGCGTGCGGAATCTGTTGTGGTTAACAGCGAGAACCTTGCAGACCTCCTCGGCGTTCGCCGCTTCAAATTCGGTCTGGCCGAAGAGAAGGATCAGATTGGTGTCGTAACAGGTCTCGCCTGGACTGAAGTCGGTGGCGATTTGTTGCAGATCGAAGCGTTGCGCCTGCCAGGTAAAGGTCGGATGAAAACGACCGGTAAGCTAGGCGATGTGATGAAGGAATCGATTGAGGCCGCGTCCAGTTTTGTACGTTCCAAATCGACCGAGCTTGGCATTACACCGCCGGAGTTCGAGAAAATCGATATCCACGTCCATGTTCCCGAAGCAGCGACGCCGAAGGACGGCCCAAGTGCCGGTGTAGGCATGGTGACGTCGATAGTTTCTGTTCTGACCGGTATTCCGGTTCGCCGGGATATCGCAATGACGGGAGAGGTGACACTTCGCGGAAACGTTCTACCAATCGGCGGTTTGAAAGAAAAGCTGCTGGCAGCGCTACGTGGCGGAATCACAACAGTTCTAATTCCGCACGATAACGAAAAGGATCTCGCCGAGATTCCAGACGTTATCAAGGATGGATTGAAAATCATTCCGGTGTCGGATGTGATGGACGTTCTCGAACTTGCGCTAACGCGGATGCCTGATCCTGTCGAATGGGACGAGGCAGCAGAAGCCGCGAAGGTCGCTGCTGTCGCTGGTGCTGCTGAAACTTCTAGTGCCACAATCGCGCACTAAAGTGACGTTTAAATGAAAACAACGGGCCGCAGATATCTGTCGGCCCGTTTTATTTTTTATTTTGTCTGGTAGAAAATAATTTACAAATCGGCGCAAGAATTGCGAACTAGTGCTTGCCGACCCCGAAATTTATGTTTATCAGCCTCCCACGGAATGGGTGATTAGCTCAGTTGGTAGAGCGCTTCCTTTACACGGAAGATGTCGGGAGTTCGAGCCTCTCATCACCCACCATTACCCTCTCTTCAGCTTACCCTTGCAAACTCTTGTGATTGCCGTCTAATTTCCGGCATTCGTTGCTAAGCCGAGGTCACATGCCCACCACACCATCGCCCTTCGCGAAAATTCGCGATACCGCTGAATCAGAGGGCGGTTTTTTCAGGGAAACCGAACGACATTGCATTAGCTATGTTCCCGGAGACGGCGTACTGATCGTCAGCTTCGACAACGCCTTCGGGGTTAAAGTCAAAGAAGACCGTACACCTTGGGGGTTTGATTATATCACCAGTCAGGGTTGGTCCATTCTGGGCGTCATGGAAAAGGAACCAGATTGGTACCGCCATACTTCGTTGCGCGAGGTATTTGATGAATTGCGTGATGCTGGGTTTTTCAAGAAGTTCAGAAAAGTGGTATTCTACGGATATTCAATGGGCAGCTACGGCGCGACGGCCTTTTGTACCGCCGCGCCCGGTGCAACGGTTTTGCTTTATGGAACCCGTGCCACACGCCATAACAAGACGTTCAACGGTGCTGATCTGCCATTTGATACTAGCCGATACGGGGATGTGCGTAGCGGAATACCTGATGCCGATCGCGTCTTTATGTTTTATGATCCCACAGACGAAACAGATAACTTACACGCAAGAATCTATTCTGGGAGCAATGTTGAAAAATTCGAATGTCGCCATCTAGGGCACCACGTTGCCAACGAATTTGCGGGCATGTCTATCCTCAAGCCAATTCTAGACGGGGTTGTTAGTGAAACGTTTACCCGTCAGCAATTTTATGCGTTATTTCGCAATCGAATGACCTCAATTACGTATGTCCACAAACTGATGTGTGCCGCAATTGCGCGAGGCCATTACGTGTTGGCGTTGAGGATTGTCATGATAATGAGCGACCGGTTGGAGCCGGGGCGATCAAGGTGGCGTTTTCGGCGGCATCGCAAAGGTTTACGACAAGCGATTGCTACAGGTGAAAGCTATGATTTGGGCTGATTTGATCGCCCCAATAGCTGGGTTTTTTAAACTTGAAAAATGCTTCGTTTTTTTGCCGCTTATCTACTTGACGCGGCTTTGCCTGCGCCGTAGAAACCCCCAATCGATTGGCAGCTGCGGTTGTAGCTCAGCTGGTTAG
>DFBM01000174.1:26363-38756 GCA_002366645.1 Rhodobacterales bacterium UBA3080
TCGAGCCCCGTCAACCGCGCCACTTTTACCGAAAATATTATAGCAGTTTTAAAAGCTCTCTGTTAGCTTGTAACCTATAACATCTATTGTAAAAGGAAATACCATGTTCAATAAATCTCTGGTCGCCGCAGCCGTTCTAGCGGTTCTGCCACTATCAGCCGGCGCACAGGCGTTTGTCGATGCGTCCGATGTCGATACTATCTCGGCAATGGTTCAGGACGAGGGGTATCGTGCGGTTATTGGCACTGATGGCGTCGGCGATCCGATGGTCACGTCCGCTGCAAACGGTTACGATTTTGATATTTTCTTCTACGGCTGTACCGACAATGAAAACTGCCGCGACATCCAGTTTAGCGCCAGCTTTGACCTCGAAGATGGCATGTCGTTAACGCGTGCACAGGACTTCAATCTCGAAAAACGCTGGGCCAAGGTTTATCTCGACGAAGACAGCGATCCTCGTCTCGAAATGGACTACAACATGTATGGCGGCGTGTCTGCGACCAACTTTAATGACACCCTCGATTGGTGGGTCATCATTATGAATGAATTCATTGAATATATCGACTTTTAAGGTCCGACCGAAAAGATTGAAAATGGATGCGTGAACTTCTCGCGCCCATTTTTATTTGCGGAACCTGCGCAGTAAATAATCCGCAGAAATCGGTCCGGCACCTTTCACAATCAGCACTAGCAGCAAGAACACCCAAAGCATCCGTTGATCCAGAATTAGACCGTAGGGCAGGCGGTCGAACATTTGTCCGATCGTCGAAGCGTCTGCGTCGTGACCGGTAATATCAACGACGCTCATCACTACGATAAACCCGATCATTCCGACGCTGGCAAGGCGGGTGAGCAGGCCAATCGCGATCAGAGCTGGCAAAACGAACTCAGCGTAAGTTCCCAGCAGTACGATAAGGGTGTCCAAGCCGGACATCGCGGAGGTGTCGTAACCGAACGCTTCGAGCTTCTTTGGGAAAATCTGGGCATAGGCACCAACGGATGGCGAAAAAATACCGTCGCCTATTTTGGTCTTTCCGGAGTTCCAGAAAAACAGCAACAGTATCGAAGCGAACGAGAATCTGGCGGCAGTTGGCAAAAACCAAGGCGACAAAAGCTTCGAAACTCCGGCGAAAAACCGGTCGTGAAGGTTGATAAGAAATTCCATGAATTGTCCCTTTAGATTATGTCGACCAGCAGGCCTGCCGATAGAAGGCCGGTTAGGTTTGTGGAGAGGTCAAAATCAGCGTCGGCACCTTTGGCTTTGTCCATTGCGACGCCAAGGGGATCAGCCATTAACGACTCGATAAACATCGCGGAACCCTTAGATATATTTTGCATTTCAAGTATATCAGCAGGTCGCGATATCATTGCAATTTCCCGCGCATCACCAATTGGGGATTTGTCGTCGGTGCTATTGTATCGCCAAATAGAAAAGATTGGATAGCGGGACCGGATGATCCTTAAAGACGGGTGCAAAACAAGACGCGCATCGAACAGGTTTGAGCCTTTAAGTAGCGCCAGTTTTTCTGGTGGACACGGGGTAGCATCGGCGGAATGATATGCCTCGCGACGTGCGCGCTCCAGTCTGGCAACATCCGGTAAATAGCCGAGCTGGGCTGCGGGTGGAAAGCGCGTCAGGAATTTCGGGAAGTCTTCGCCGTAGAAAATCATTAATGGGCTTTTGGGGGGGTGTTTTCGAACATGAACCCCAGCCATTGCCGCGAAAAACTCTGCCCCGACAACGGCTTTAACAACCGGATAAGCGGCGGCCAATGCTTCGGTCAGGCTTACAACCACATTGTTACGGTATACATCGTAGCGCTTGCCAGCATCGCGTCCATCTGGTCCGACTATACCATCCGGAACGGGAAGGTTCGGGTCGAGCAAGCCTTTGGCGAAATCGCTTTGCATCAGGTCGCTTTCGTCTGGCGTTGTAAGATGTCGTCAGCGAGCCGGAGTTCGTTCGCCAACACAGGCCAATCAGGCACGTCGTTGTCCCATTCAATTAGTGTGGGTAAAGGGCCGGTTCGCGCGATAAGCGTTTCGTAAAGTGTCCAGACCGGATCAACGACAAGATTGTTGTGGCTATCGATCAGTAACGGATCACCAAAATCGTCGACTTGCGCATCGTGACCACCTAGATGAACCTCACCGATATGTTCGACGGGAAATGCCGCTAGATATTCCTCTGCCGAGGTTTGTTGGTTCGTGCACGAAACGTAGATATTGTTTACGTCGAGAAGCAATCCGCAACCGGTTCGGGCGACAACTTGCTTGAGGAAGTCTATTTCGTTCATCGTCGATTGTTCGAACATTACATAGACCGACGGGTTTTCTAACAACATCTGCCGACCGATAACGTCCTGAACCTGATCTATATGTTCACACACCTTATCAAGCGTCCTGGTGTTGTAAGGCGCGGGCAAAAGGTCGTTCAGAAACCCGATATCATGCGAAGACCACGCGAGGTGTTCGGAGAAAATCGAAGGATTTAACCAGTCGACCAGCTTTTTCAAGCGCGCGAGGTGTTCAAGGTCTAACGACCCTTCCGAGCCGATGGATAAACCGACGCCATGACAGGAAATCGGAAACCTCTCTCGTAAATGTCTAAGCTGTGCTAGTTGCGGACCACCATCACCCATGTAGTTCTCCGCATGGATTTCAAGCCAGCCGGTTGAATCCGGTGCAGTAAGGATATCGTTCAAATGTTGTGGTTTATATCCGACGCCAGCGCGGGCAGGGACGGTTTTGTCAGCGTAAATCATTAAGGCCTCGGAATTAGTGGTGCGGGTTCGCAACCGGATGATCGCGAACCCAGTTCCCTTATGCAGGGATATCACGCTCAAGCTCTTCAAGAGAGCCATTCCGTGCGGAGCCGTCAGCGCCTGCTGGCAATTCCATAGTCGCGCAGCTGCCCGCTGGAACCAAAGACCAGGCGTTGCCCTGATAATCGACAGTCGATGTACCTGCACATGTAGTGCCTGGGCCGGCTGCGCAGTCGTTCTGACCAGCGAGAGAAACGCCAAAACATTTTTCTTTTTCGCCAGCCGCAGCGGCGGTGTTTGTGTGTGCAACAAGTGCGGAAGCTACGGCGCCAGCCATTGCAACGGATTTGAGTACGGTATTGGACATTTATTGTTCCCCTAAAAGATTTAATATTCCTGTGCCGATAATCGACACCCGTTTGTTACCCGCACCAATTCCCTTGTTCTACACACAAGCCTGTGAATTCACGCGCACTTGAACGGATGTCAGTTTTTTCTGAAAAAATGTTACTGGATCGGGATAAATTGAAATATTTGACGGTATATTTGACGAAGTGCTTCAAATCAGTATGCCAGTGCATACTAAAAAGGGCGTTCAATACAGACAACACATTCAGGGCCATAAATATGTTCCGGAGAACAGCGTGATATCCACGCAACAAATGTGATGATTGGCACGAATTGCATGGCTTTTAGGACCTCAGATATGTTGACCTCTCAATAGGCGAGGGGTAAACCACATCCGACTCAAACGCGCAGATTCCGCGCGGATTTAGGAGAGGTGATTTTGGAAGACCTTCTACTTGAATACCTTCCCATTGTAATTTTCTTTGGATTAGCTGTCGCATTGGCCATTATTTTATCGCTTTCCGCGGTGATCGTAGCGGTCAGAAATCCCGACCCTGAAAAGTCTTCAGCCTATGAATGTGGATTTAACCCGTTTGATGATTCCCGTATGCGTTTTGACGTTCGGTTTTATCTGGTAGCGATCCTGTTCATCATATTCGATCTGGAAATAGCATTCCTTTTCCCTTGGGCCGTAGCTTTCAAGGATGTGGGCGTGTTCGGTTTCTGGTCAATGATTGTTTTCCTTGGCGTTCTAACCGTCGGGTTTGCTTATGAATGGAAGAAGGGCGCTCTGGAATGGGATTGACGACTTCGATGAATGCTGCGGGTGGCGACAAGGATTTTGCCACGCAAGCGCTGAACGACGAGCTGGCCGACAAAGGATTTTTGCTGACCTCGACCGAAGACATCATTAACTGGGCGCGCACCGGCTCGCTTCACTGGATGACGTTTGGTTTGGCGTGCTGCGCTGTTGAGATGATCCACACCTCGATGCCTCGTTATGATCTGGAGCGTTTCGGGACTGCGCCGCGCGCATCCCCACGCCAATCGGACCTGATGATTGTGGCAGGTACTTTGACAAACAAAATGGCACCAGCGTTGCGTAAGGTCTACGACCAGATGCCGGAGCCGCGTTATGTTCTTTCGATGGGCTCCTGTGCAAATGGCGGCGGATACTACCACTATTCCTATTCGGTTGTGCGCGGTTGTGACCGTATCGTTCCTGTGGACGTATATGTTCCGGGTTGCCCACCAACAGCCGAAGCGCTGATGTATGGCCTTTTGCAGTTGCAGCGTAAAATTCGCCGCACCGGCACGATAGCGCGATAGGGGATCGATATGAGCGAAGCACTTAAAGATCTTGTGGCGGTTCTGGAAGCCAAACAGTCCGATGCTGTTGTTTCCAGCGAGATTGCTTTTGATGAGCTGACTGTTGTCATCACCAACGCTGGTCTGCTGGATTTTGTTGATTTTCTTAAATCCAACTCTGCATGCCAGTTCACGAGCTTGATCGACGTCACTGCGGTTGACTACCCAGGTCGCGAAAAGCGGTTTGAAGTCGTGTATCACTTCTTGTCGATGGTCGTGAACCAACGCATTCGCGTTAAAGTTTGCGTTGAGGAAGATGAATTGGTCGAGTCCATTACATCACTGCATCCTTCGGCCAACTGGTTCGAGCGCGAAGCCTTCGATATGTATGGCATCTTGTTTGCCAACCATCCTGATCTGCGACGTCTGTTGACTGACTACGGTTTCGAGGGGCATCCGCTTCGTAAAGACTTCCCGACAACGGGGTATGTCGAGATGCGCTACGACGAAACTGAAAAGCGTTGCATCTACGAACCGGTGAAGCTGACACAAGAATATCGCCAGTTCGATTTCATGTCTCCTTGGGAAGGTGCTGAATACATCTTGCCCGGTGACGAGAAGAAGGACGCGTAACAATGGACGGATCTAACGGCGAAATGCTGAGCACAGAAGAAAAAGTCCGGAATTTCTCGATCAACTTTGGCCCGCAGCACCCTGCGGCGCACGGCGTATTGCGTTTGGTTCTGGAACTCGACGGCGAAATCGTCGAGCGTGCCGATCCGCACATTGGTTTGCTGCATCGTGGCACCGAGAAACTGATGGAAAGCCGGACATATCTGCAAAACCTGCCGTATTTTGATCGGCTGGATTATGTAGCACCGATGAATCAGGAGCACGCTTGGTGCTTGGCGATTGAAAAGCTGACAGGCGTCGAAGTTCCGCGTCGCGCCAGCTTGATCCGCGTTCTGTATTCCGAGATTGGCCGCATACTGAACCACTTGATGAACGTTGGTTCACAGGCTTTGGATGTTGGCGCGTTGACGCCGAACCTCTGGGGGTTCGATCAGCGTGAAACTTTAATGACATTCTACGAACGTGCGTGCGGTGCCCGTTTGCACGCAAACTATTTCCGCCCCGGTGGCGTTCATCAGGACCTCCCTGAAAAGCTGATCGCAGACATTCAGGCGTGGACCGAACAGTTTGAACCCTTCCTGACGGATTTTGAAGGCCTCTTGACCGAAAACCGGATTTTCAAGCAGCGCAACGTCGACATTGCGATTGTTACTAAACAAGATGTTCTCGATTGGGGCATGAACGGCGTAATGGCGCGTTCGGCAGGTTTGGCTTGGGATTTGCGCCGCTCGCAGCCCTACGAGTGCTACGACGAGTTTGATTTCAAAATACCGGTTGGCAAGAATGGCGACTGTTACGACCGCTATCTGCTACGTTTGGAAGAGATGCGTGAAAGCATCAAAATCATGCAACAGGCCATCGTTAAGCTTGGTGAATGCAAAGGTGAAGACGTTCTGGCCCGTGGTAAATTAACACCACCCAAACGTGCGGATATGAAAACCTCGATGGAGTCTCTTATCCACCACTTTAAACTTTACACTGAAGGTTTCCATGTACCCGCCGGCGAGGTTTACGCCGCGGTCGAAGCTCCGAAGGGAGAGTTTGGAGTGTATTTGGTCTCGGACGGGTCGAACAAGCCGTATAAGGCGAAAATCCGAGCGCCCGGGTATATGCATCTGCAATCTGTCGATCACATCACCACAGGTCATCAGTTGGCCGACGTTGCCGCGATTATCGGCACAATTGATATCGTTTTCGGGGAGATTGACCGTTAATGCTACGCCGTTTGCACATAGAACAGCCTGAAAGTTTTGCATTTACCGCAGCTAATCAGGCTTGGGCCGAAGCCCAGCTAACCAAATTTCCCGAGGGGCGTCAGGCCTCAGGCGTGATCCCGCTATTGTGGCGCGCGCAAGAACAGGAAGGTTGGTTGTCCAAACCAGCAATCGAGTTCGTTGCCGACATGCTCGGCATGGCTTACATCCGTGTTCTGGAGGTGGCGACGTTTTACTTTATGTTCCAGCTTAAACCTGTTGGCTCGGTCGCGCATATCCAGATTTGCGGCACAACAAGTTGCATGATTATGGGATCGGACGATCTTATCGCGATCTGCAAGGAAGTGATTTCCGAGAACCCGCATGAAATCAGCGCCGACGGGAATTTCAGCTGGGAAGAAGTCGAGTGTCTTGGCGCTTGTACAAACGCACCAATGGCCCAGATCGGTAAAGACTATTACGAGGACCTGAACTCGTCCAACTTCCGCGACGTTCTAAAAGCTTTCGCTGACGGCAATGTCCCAAGACCGGGTCCACAAAACAGCCGGTTTGCGGCTGAACCACTTGGCGGTGTTACAAGCTTGCAAGATATGACGGGCGAAGACGTAAATGGTTCTGTAGCGCTTGCTGTTACGCTCGGGGACACGGTTAAGCGCATTCAAGGTGACGAAGTACCTGTTCGACAGGCCGCGAAGCCTACGAGCCAGCCTGTTGCTGCAAAACCAACCCCTGAGGCCGACGGCCAAAAACCGGTTATGCTTGAAGGTCCTCGCGATGGTGGTGGCGACGATCTTAAGAAAATCAAAGGTGTGGGGCCCAAGCTAGAAGCTGATCTAAATGCCAAGGGTGTTTGGCACTACGACCAGATTGCGAACTGGACTGCCGAAGAGGTGGTTTGGGCAGACGAACATCTCGTGCAATTTAAGGGCCGGGTAAGCCGCGACGACTGGGTTGGCCAAGCGAAAACACTGGCTGCGGGTGACGCGACCTAGTTTTGGAAGAAGGTAGATATAGGCGACGTTTTTTAACGCCGTTTAGGAGAGAGAGTTGAGCGATAAAACCAAACATCAGAAGGCACAGACGCGATTGGCTTCGATCGTGATCTTCGTGACGATGGTGGGATGGATGGCTTTCAGCTTTCTCGGTGGAAAATTGGGGTTGCCGCCGCGTTTCGCGCTTTTGGCAGACTTCGCGGCGATGGCGGCCTTTGCGTGGGCGCTAATCGTTTTGTTCAGGGTTTGGCGGCAACGTCAAGAAGGAGAGTAGGATGCTCGCAGATAAGGACCGTATTTTTACGAACCTTTACGGTATGCATGATCGTAGCCTTGCAGGCGCGCGCGCGCGTGGGCACTGGGACGGGACGGCTGGGTATATCCAGAACGGTCGCGACTGGGTTGTCGATCAGGTTAAGGCATCCGGCCTTCGTGGTCGCGGCGGCGCTGGTTTCCCTACCGGTCTGAAATGGTCGTTTATGCCCAAGGAATCGGATGGCCGTCCGTCCTATCTGGTGGTCAACGCCGACGAGTCAGAGCCTGGCACCTGCAAAGACCGTGAAATCATGCGCCACGATCCGCATACCTTGATCGAAGGTTGCCTGATTGCCGGTTTCGGAATGGGCGCACATGCAGGTTATATCTACATCCGCGGTGAATTTATTCGTGAGCGCGAAGCCCTTCAGGCAGCGATTGATGAATGTTACGACGCAGGTCTACTTGGCAAAAATGCCGCCGGTTCGGGTTGGGATTTCGATCTATATCTGCATCACGGGGCAGGCGCCTATATCTGCGGCGAAGAAACCGCGCTTCTGGAAAGCCTTGAGGGCCGTAAGGGTATGCCACGAATGAAGCCGCCATTCCCTGCGGGTGCCGGTCTGTACGGCGCACCGACTACGGTTAACAATGTTGAATCTATCGCTGTTGTACCTACGATCTTGCGTCGTGGTGCCGACTGGTTCACCTCGATGGGGCGTCCTAATAATCATGGCACCAAGCTTTTCGGCATCTCGGGTCACGTTAACAACCCGTGTGTCGTTGAAGAGGCGATGTCGATCTCGTTGGAGGAACTTCTTGATAAACATTGCGGCGGTGTTCGTGGTGGCTGGAAAAACCTAAAAGCTGTTATTCCGGGTGGTTCTTCGGTTCCACTTCTGCCCGCCGATATCGCCAAAGACGCAATCATGGATTTCGATTGGCTGCGTGAGCAACAGTCCGGTCTGGGCACCGCAGCGGTGATAGTCATGGACCAGTCCACCGACGTTATCAAAGCGATCTGGCGGTTGGCGAAGTTTTATAAACACGAAAGCTGCGGTCAGTGTACGCCGTGCCGTGAAGGCACAGGCTGGATGATGCGGGTTATGGACCGTCTAGTTACAGGCGAGGCCGAGCTTGAGGAAATCGATATGTTGCTATCCGTGACCAAACAGCTTGAGGGTCACACGATCTGTGCGCTTGGCGATGCGGCTGCTTGGCCAATTCAAGGGTTGGTCCGGCATTTCCGTAACGAAATCGAAGACCGGATAAAATATCAGAAAACGGGCCGCGTAAGCTCGATTGCGGCGGAGTAGGGCGATGAACTGTCAAACTTGCCTCTATTGGTGGCCTTTTACAGGTAAAAAAATCGTAAAACGCACTGAAACCGACCGCGAAACAGCAGTAAAAGGCGAATGTCGCAGATATCCCGTTTCCAGAGTTGGCCAATGGTGCGGCGAGTACAAAAATTTTGAGGCAAGTAAATGAGCGACCTTAAAAAAATCATCATCGACGACCAAGAAGTCGAGGTCGATGGCGCTATGACCATCCTTCAGGCAGCGGAAGTAGTGGGCATCGAAATCCCGCGTTTCTGCTATCACGAACGTCTGACGATTGCCGGCAACTGCCGCATGTGTCTGGTCGAAGTTGTTGGTGGTCCACCCAAACCTGCCGCCTCCTGTGCCATGCAAGTTCGTGATTTGCGTCCGGGCCCTGAGGGCCAACCGCCTGTTGTTAAAACAAAATCGCCGATGGTTAAAAAGGCTCGCGAAGGGGTCATGGAGTTTTTGCTTCTAAACCACCCGCTCGATTGCCCGATATGTGATCAGGGTGGCGAGTGTGACCTGCAAGATCAGGCTATGGCCTATGGTGTCGATTTCAGCCGGAGCCGCGAAGCGAAGCGTTCGGTAGAAGATCTGAACCTCGGACCACTCGTGTCAACGACTATGACGCGCTGTATTTCCTGTACTCGCTGTGTTCGGTTCACAACTGAAGTCGCGGGAATGACGCTGATGGGTCAGACTGGGCGCGGCGAAGATGCTGAAATTACGACCTATCTGAACCAGACGCTCGAAAGCAATTTACAGGGTAACATCATTGATTTGTGCCCTGTTGGTGCGCTGACTTCGAAGCCTTACGCGTTTTCGGCGCGGCCTTGGGAATTGAAGAAAACCGAAACGATCGACGTAATGGACGCGCTTGGTTCCAACATCCGTGTAGATACCAAAGGTCGCGAAGTTATGCGGATCGTTCCCGTCAACCATGACGGTGTGAACGAGGAATGGATTTCAGACAAAACCCGTTTTATCTGGGATGGGTTGCGTCGCCAACGTCTAGACAAACCTTATGTACGTAAAGACAGCAAACTTGCACCAGCTACTTGGGCGGAGGCTTTTGCCGCAATTGCGTCCGCTGTTGAGGGTAAAAAAGTTGCCGCGATCGCTGGTGATCTAGCGTCGACCGAAGCAATGTTTGCCCTGAAGGCTTTGACTAACGGCAATGTCGAGTGTCGTGTTGATGGCGCCTATCTTCCGGTAGGTGATCGCGGTGGGTACGTCGGGACAGCAACCATCGAGGATATCGATAACGCGCAAATGATCCAGTTGATCGGCACCAACCCGCGAGACGAGGCGCCCGTTTTGAACGCCCGTATCCGAAAAGCATGGTTGAACGGCGCGCAGATTGGCCTTGTCGGAGAACAGGCCGATTTGACCTATGAATACGCGCACATCGGCAATGATCGCGCCGCGCTGCAAATGCTGGCCGACAAAGATGTTGGTCAGGCCAAAGATATGAATACTGTCGTGATCATCGGGCAGGGCGCACTGACTGGCAAAGATGGCGAGGCGGTTCTCGAGGCAGCGAAAAAGCTGACCGAGAACACGAATTCCAAGTTCATGGTGCTGCACACTGCAGCTGGCCGTGTTGGTGGCATGGATGTTGGATTCACGACCGAAGGTGGCATGATCAACGCGCTTGATAAGGCCGAAGTGATTTATAACCTTGGTGCAGACGAGCTGGATATTGATGCTGGTCCATTCGTTATCTACCAAGGTAGCCACGGCGATCGCGGGGCGCATCGCGCTGACGTTATTCTTCCTGCGGCCGCTTACACTGAGGAGTCCGGAATTTTTGTTAACACCGAAGGGCGCCCACAGTTGGCGCAACGTGCCGGTTTCGCGCCGGGCGATGCGCGGGAAAACTGGGCGATCCTTCGTGCGTTGTCTGCGGAATTGGGCAAAACCTTACCATATAATTCGCTCAACGAACTAAGGGCAGCGATGTTTACAGAGTTCCCGCATCTCGCCGCGATTGACGAGGTTCCGGTAAACGAGTGGAAGGCCGCCGCGCCAAAACCGCTCGGATCTGGCGCGTTTACGAATGCAGTTGCAAACTTTTATCAAACCAACCCGATTGCACGCGCTTCAAGCGTAATGGCGGAGCTAAGTCAAATGGCTACAAGCCAAAAACCAATGGCGGCGGAGTAACGATATGGAATTTATGATCGATACATTCGGCCTCTACTTCGGAACATTTCTGGTCATTCTTGCCCAATGTCTGCTGGTAGTTGTCCTGATCCTCGTCGCGCTAGCGTTCCTTATGTACGGCGACCGGAAGATCTGGGCCGCTGTACAGATGCGCAAAGGTCCGAATATCGTTGGTGTGTTTGGTCTTTTACAGTCCTTCGCGGATTTCATCAAATATATCGCTAAAGAAGTCATCGTCCCGTCGGGCGCTGACAAAGTCGTCTTTTTCCTCGCGCCGATGATTACGTTCATCATGGCCGTGGTCGTTTGGGCCGTTATTCCGTTCAACGAAGGTTGGGTCGTTTCGGATATCAACGTTGGTATCCTCTATATCTTCGCGATTTCCTCTTTCGAGGTATACGGCGTGATTATGGGTGGATGGGCGTCGAACTCGAAATACGCCTTCTTGGGGGCGTTGCGATCGGCGGCGCAGATGATTTCCTACGAAGTATCGATCGGTCTGATTATAGTCGGCGTACTTCTTTCGACCGGATCGTTGAATCTGTCGGATGTCGTTAGGGCACAGGATGGTAATTATGGCATGCTTAGCTGGTACTGGTTGCCGCATTTACCGATGGTTTGGCTGTTCTTCGTATCGGCCTTGGCTGAGACCAACCGCCCTCCGTTCGACCTTCCCGAAGCTGAATCCGAACTCGTAGCAGGCTATCAGGTCGAGTATTCCTCGACTCCGTTCCTGCTTTATATGATCGGCGAGCTGATGGCGCTGGTGTTCATGACCGCCATGATGACCATCCTGTTTTTCGGTGGCTGGTTGTCACCAATCCCGGGCCTACCAGACGGTATCTTGTGGTTCGTTGGTAAAATGGCCGTGTTCTTCTTCCTCTTCTCGATGGTGAAGGCTCTGGTTCCACGGTATCGCTACGATCAGTTGATGCGCCTTGGCTGGAAAGTCTTCCTGCCACTATCGCTCGGCTGGGTCGTGATTGTAGCTGCGTTCGCGCAATATGGTGTCCCGGGCTATGCCCGCTGGGCTGTGGGGGGCTGATCTGATGGCTGTAACTCTAGACCGCGTAATCAAAAACTTCCTGCTTAAGGATTTCCTGAGTGGTTTTGCTTTGGGGATGAAGTATTTCGTCAAACCCAAGTACACGATCAACTACCCGCACGAGAAGGGCGCGCTGAGTCCTCGTTTCCGTGGGGAGCATGCGTTGCGACGGTATCCGAACGGCGAAGAGCGTTGCATTGCCTGTAAATTGTGCGAAGCGATTTGCCCTGCGCAGGCGATCACGATTGATGCCGAACCGCGCGAAGACGGCTCTCGCCGGACTACGCGCTATGACATCGACATGACGAAATGCATTTACTGCGGTTTCTGTCAGGAAGCTTGTCC